>DFFD01000036.1:0-29401 GCA_002369495.1 Lachnospiraceae bacterium UBA3785
GGTGTGCGTGACCCGGATCCCGCCGAGGATCCCGGTGTCCGCGCTCTGCCCGCCCTCTTCCGGAAAAAAGGCGGTCTCATCGAGCACCACGTCACGGCCTTCGACGGAGAGGACCTTTGCGGAAAATGAAACCCTGTACGCGTCCTCATAATACAGTTTTCTTGTTTTTACCGTGCTTGCGTCAAGCATTATCTCTTCTCCACAATATCGCCGCTCCGGTAAGCCTCGAGCAGGTATTCAAGCTCCTCGATGCTCTCCCGCAGCTGGTTGCCGGCGTCCGTGTCGCCGACCGACAGTCTCTTCTGGTAAGTCTCCACCATGACGTTGTCCGAATGGATGTCCGTTCCGCTCTTCACGGCGTCCTCCATCGAGGTGAACGGCTTATGGGCGACCAGGCGCATGCCCCAGGAGTTGTAGATCAGCGTGTAGCCGGCGATGCCGGTCGTTCCCTGGTAGGCTTTCGAGAAGCCGCCGTCGATGACCAGCACCCGCCCGTTGCAGCGGGTCGGCTTCTGTCCGCGCTTGACCGGCACATGCCCGTTGATGATGTGCGTGTGCTCCCCGTGCAGGCCGAACTCCGCGAGGATCCGCGTCACGACCTCCTCGTCGTCGATCAGGCTGTAATAAGGCGTCTTGATCTCCTCGTGGGTCTCCTTCGCTTCTATAAAATACCGCTCGAAAGTCGCCATCTTGTTCTTGCCAAAGAGCGGCGAATCCTTGTTGCACCAGATCCACCAGAGGATATCCTTGCCCTCCTCGACGTGGCGGGGATTCATCGAGAAAAATGCACGCCGCACCAGCGTATCCAGGTAATCGTACAGTTCCTTCCCCTTCAGGCGCTTCTTGTAGACCTGCACTTCCTTGAACTGCCCGTCCTCCGTCAGCGGCATGCAGCCGTGGAACAGAAGATTTCCGTTATAGACCGTGTAGAGCTCGCCCTTCCGGAGCAGGAACTGCATGTGCTCCTGCAGGCGCTTGCAGCCGGTGAAGGCCGCGATCAGGCGCTCCATGACGTACTCCTCCTCGTCCGAGAGACGGTTCGGGTCCGCCGGATCGATGGTCGGGAAATTCGTATCCATCAGCGGATAGCGCTTCCCGCCCAGCTCGATCTCGCCGCGCTCAAAATCCACCTTCGAGAAGAGGTCCCGGTCTTCCATGCCGAACTCAGGCCGCCTGTGAACGAGCTGGCCTTCCAGCTTGAACTGGATCACGGAGATGGCTTTGTGGATCCGCACGTTGAGTTCATTTTCCTCGCCGCGCATCGTCTCTCCCTTGGTCCTGAAGCACAGGCAGGGATCGTTCCCGTAGGTCTTCGTCGCGAACTGCGCGAGCGGCAGCAGGTTGATTCCGTAGCCGTCCTCCAGGATGCCCAGGTTCCCGTAGCGCGCACAGAAGCGCACCACGCAGGCGACCAGCGCCGGCTGCCCGGCGGCTGCCCCCATCCACTCGATGTCGTGGTTGCCCCACTGGATATCGACGCTGTGATAGTCCATCAGCGTGTCCATGATATCATCCGGGCCGTAGCCGCGGTCATAGATATCGCCAAGGATGTGCAGGTGATCGACGACCAGACGGCGGATCAGCTCCGCGATTGCCTTGATAAACTGCGGCGCGCGGCCGATCCGGATGATCGTCGAGACGATCTCGTCGTAGTAGGCCTCCTTGTCCGCGATATCCGCCTTCTCGGTGATCAGTTCCTCGATCACGTACGCGAAATCCTTCGGCATCGCCTTGCGGATCTTTGAGCGCGTGTACTTGCTGGCGGTGTATTTGCAGACCTCCACCAGACGATAGAGCATGACCTTGTACCAGTCATCCATCTCGCCGGGATCCGTGATCTCCTTCTTCACGAGGGCGATCTTCTCGGTCGGATAATAGATGAGCGTCGCAAGCTCCCGGATGTCCTTCTCCGGCAGCGTCCGCGCGAACACTTCATTGATCTTCTTCCGGACCGCCCCGGAACCGTTCCGGAGCACATGGGAAAATGACTCGTACTCCCCGTGAATGTCGGTGATGAAATGCTCCGTCCCCTTCGGCAGGTTCAGGATCGAACTCAGGTTGATGATCTCGGTCGAGGCCTCCGCGATCGTCGGATAGAGCTCCGAAAGCCTCAAGAGGTAGCGCCTGTCCAGATGTTCCATAGTCTCCTCCTTTAAAAAGAGAGATACCCCTCCGGTTCGCCCGGAGGGGCTCATTTATCGTCGCCTCTTAAAAAATGAACTGATTCCCGTAAACACTGCCATGATCACGATGAGCGGCCAGAAGAAGCGGATGATGTGCGCGACCACGGAAATGATGACCACAACCACGAGCAGCGTGATCAGGATGCCCGTGATGAGTCCCCAGTTGAAATTTCCATCCGCGCCGCGGAAAAAACCGGACGTCTTCTCCACTCTCTGCTCCGGCTGCCGGTCAAAAAAGCCGTTGTCAAACGCCTTCTCCGGTTCCGGTTCCCTGTAGGGAGGCAGTTCCTGGAAATCCGCTTCCTCCGCTTCCGGCTGCGGCTCCGGCACCATCTCCCGCCTGTCCGCCTCGTACTGGGCCTCCGAGTAGCCCTGCTCGTAGCTGTCCCCCGCATAGATGGACGCCGCGTTCCTGGGCGAATCCGCGATATTTCTCGCAATCAGGATCGGATCGCCGAGCTCGGCGGTCACCTCCTCCTCGGTACGGCCTTTGGCGATCTCCGCGTCAATATAGCCGATGTAATAGCGCGTCTCGCTCATGACCGCCTGAGGGTCAAAATCTTCGCTGAGCTTCTCCGCGAGCGTGTCGATAAATTCCTGCCTGGTCATCGGGCTTCTTCCTTTCCTGATAAAAAAACAGAGCGCATCGGAAACCCGATACGCTCTAACCGTTCGGGACAAGATTCGAACTCGCGACCTTCTGGTCCGTAGCCAGACGCTCTATCCAGCTGAGCTACCCGAACATGGTTGCTGTCATCAACAACAGCACATATATTAGCGCGAAATGCGGGCTTTGTCAAGTGCATTTTTGAAAAATATTTTCGTTTCTGCACCGGCCTTCCCCTCTATTCTAACAGAAGTTCAGCCTCCGCGCAAGAAGCCCGCGCGCTCTTTATAAAATGAACTGCAGAATGACCCCCGACAGGAAGGAAATTCCCACCAGAAGTCCCAGCACCGTGAGATTGTCCCTCATATCTCTGTTGACCCGGAAGAGGACCAGGAGCCCCAGGCCCGCCGAGGAGGCGAGGCCGGCGATTGCCGAGCCGAAGCTCAGCACGCCCTCGATGTAGAGCCTCGTCAGCATGACCGATGCCGCACAGTTCGGGATCAGGCCGATGATGCTCGCAAGGAGCGGCTGGAATACGCTTCCGTCGAGAAAGATCCGGCTCACCGCCTCGCTGCCGAAACCCTCCATGACAAGCCCGATCGCGAAGCTGAACAGAAAAAGGTAGAAAAATACTTCTTTCGTGTGATTGAAGGCCGGCCAAACGATATATTTCCAGGCCGGCTCCCCCGGATGATGCCTGATATCCTCGTCGGTCTCCCCCTCCGTCTCCTCGCCGCAGAGGTCCTTCGGGGTCTTCCTGTGCGCGGCTGCGCCGAAGAATCCTCTGCGCTCCAGCGCATAGACGAGGTAGCCTCCGACCGTACCGATCAGGATCTTGGCCACCAGCAGGACGCCGATGTCCGAAAAATGCTCCGGCTCTGCCATGAGGATCACCAGGGCCTCATCCGAGGTGGAAAGATAGACCGACAGCAGCGTGCCCATCGAGATCACGCCAGCGGCATAAAAGTTCGAGGCCATGATAGAGAAGCCGCACTGGGGCACGAAACCGAGTATACTGCCGACCAGCGGCCCGAAACCGCCGGCGCGCGCGAGGAAGTCGTTCATTTGTCCGCTCACCCTGTGCTCCAGCGCTTCGAGCATGAAAAAGGCTACAAAGAGAAACGGCAGCATCCTTATGCAGTCGAATGCGGCGTCAAGAAAAACGTCGATAAAAAGTTCCATAAATCTCCCTGATACCTGAATACATCGAGATATGAACAATCATTGAATTGTTCTGAAAATGAAAACGGCTCCGCCGGGTCTGCCGGCGAAGCCATTTTATAATACTTACTGTGCGTTCTCCTGTCAAGGGAAAGTTTACATTCAATCCATGTCGCGGATCGCTTTTCTGGTGCGGAGGATCGAGGACGGGCTCATGGACAGCTCGTCGATGCCCATCTCGACAAAGGTTTCGGTCAGAGCCGGATCAGCGCCGAGCTCGCCGCAGATGCCGACCCAGATGCCGTGCCTGTGGCCTGCGTCGATCGTCATCTGGATCGCCTTGAGGACTGCCGGATGATGCGCGTCGAAGAATCTCTCGAGCTTCTGGTTCTGGCGGTCGATCGCCAGCGTGTACTGCGTCAGGTCGTTCGTGCCGATCGAGAAGAAATCGACCAGCTCCGCGAGATCGTCCGCGATGAGGACAGAAGCCGGGGTCTCGATCATGATACCGACATTGATATCCTTCTTGAACGGGACATCCTTGGCCATGAGCTCGTGCTTCACGGACTCAAGAATCCTGAGGCAGGTCTCAACCTCCCACTGAGAAGCGATCATCGGGAACATGATTGCGATGTTGCCGAACGCGGAAGCGCGGAGCAGCGCGCGGAGCTGCGTGCGGAAGATCTCCTCCCTCTCAAGGCAGATACGGACTGCGCGGAAGCCGAGAGCCGGGTTCTCTTCCTTGTCGAGCTGGAAGTAATCGATCTGCTTGTCAGCGCCGATGTCCAGCGTGCGGATGATGACCTGCTTGCCGGCCATCAGCTCAGCGACCTGCTTGTAGGCCTGGAACTGCTGCTCTTCCGACGGATAGTTGTCGTTCTGGAGATACAGGAACTCGGAGCGGAACAGGCCGACGCCGGCGGCGTCATTTTCAAGAACATAGGCGACGTCGCCGACACCGCCGATGTTGGCGTACAGCTTGATGTGGCGGCCGGACTTGGTGACCGTGTCCTTGCCCTTCAGCTCGTTCAGGAGCCTCTTCTTCTCCGCTTCCTTCTCCTTGAGTGCCTTGTACTGCTCAAGAGTCGCCTCATCCGGATCAACGATGATGGTGCTCTTCATGCCGTCGACGATCGCCATCCTGCCGTTCACATCGTTCGGGATCGGGACCTGGACAAGCGCCGGGATATTCATCGTGCGGGCCAGGATCGCGGTGTGGGAGTTCGTGGAGCCCGCTCTGGTGACGAAGGACAGGACCATCGCCTTGTCGAGCTGGACGGTCTCCGACGGGGCAAGGTCGTCAGCCACGAGGATGACCGGCTCCGTGAACTTGTTGGCGCTGGTGCCGCCGCCCTGGAGGTCGGTGATGAGACGGTTGGAGATATCCTTGATGTCCGCCGCACGGCCTCTCATGTACTCGTCTTCCATGCTGGCGAACATGTCCGCGAAATTGTCGCCCGTTGTCGCGACCGCGAACTCGGCGTTGACCTTCTGCTCCTTGATCATCTCCTCGATGGACTCGCTGTAATCGTCGTCCTCGAGCATCATCTGGTGGACCTGGAAGATCTCGGCGTGCGCTTCGCCGACATCCTTCAGGGCCTTCTCATAGAGTGCCTGCAGCTCTTCGAGCGCCTGCTCCTTGGCAGCTGCCAGACGGGCAAGTTCAGCGTCCACATCGTTTATGTGCTCTCTGCGGACAGGGCCGCCGCTCTTGACCATCTCGGCGATCCGTCCGATGGCGATTCCCTGATAAGCAGCTTTACCGGTATACTTTTCCATAGTGTACTCCTTTATTCTTTGTATTTTCCCCTTGCCGGACAGGTTCGGGGATATGCGCTGTATCTTTATTCATTATATTCGAAAAAGGAGTCACTTTCAACGATAAAATTGTGAATTCCGTATAATTATTGGCAAAAGAAAACGGCATCCGGACGAGATGCCGGATGCCGTTCAAATATCTTATTCACTTTGCGGAATACAGGGCGGCTTCCACAGCCATCACCATGTAAAAGACGCCGATCGCAGCGCACGCGACGATCCCGCCCAGCATGTATCTGGTGGAAAGCACCGCGATATAGGTATAAGCGGCACTGTAGCGCCTGAAGATCCCGGTCGCCATCACAAGCACGGCGAACACCTCAAGAAGAAGCGCCGATCCTGCAAATGAAAACTTTACAAACCCGCCGCTGCCTTTCCGTCTCGAGATGATCAGCAGCAGAATGATTGAACCCAGCACACTTGCCGTCAGGATCACCAGCAGGATGAGCCTTAAGGAGCCGGTCTGTCCGAACAGGGAAGCGTCCGGAGCCGCCGCGACCATACCGGCGTAGTATTCGCCGCCTTTTGCCGCCAGAGCCGCCGCATCAGGGCTTCCCGCTGCGGCCGCCTCGATCTGCCCGATCAGTGTTCCGCAGTCCGGTTCAAACGAACCCTCATTGTATGCAGCCCTCAGAGAATCCTTGATATCCAGGATCACCTGGCCTCCGACAAGCACATCCTTCGTGAAGATGACACCGCTGCCTTCTTCCGCAGCCAGGGCATTCAATCCTGTGAGAAAATCATTCTCGAACACAACCGCGCAGGAGGACCGGTTAACGGCGTCCGCCATCGGCTGGTACGTGAACAGCGAATAAAACAGTCCCCCGCTGATCGCAGCCGCCGTGAGCAGGACCGCCAGAAGAGCGGCAAGAACGGCCGAGGCTCCTTTCCGGGGCGTCCTTTCCCGATCATCCGGCTCTCCGCGATAGCGAAATGCTTCCTCCCGGACAGGTTCAGGAGCTGAAACAGGGGCTGCCTCCCCGGTTTCCCGCCTCTCCGTCTCCGGCTGAAAAGCCTCCAGAGGGGATTCCTGAGGATGCTGCGCCTCGTCCTGCTGCCTTTCCCGCACTCTGCTGAGTTCCCGGGCAAGCGTATCTTCCGGCTGCCGGATCGCAGGCTTAGGTTTTGAGGTGTCCGCGAGCTCCCGCTCCAGGTCCATCCTCTTCGGTGCCGCCGCTTCCTTCTTCAGGGAGCTTTCAGCGAGCTTCTCCTCCAGGGTCTTCTTCGGAACTCCGTCCGGAAAACTGTCGTCAGCATGATAGACTTCCCGGCTGTTTTCGTTGAAGACCTGGTTCAGGGAACTAATCAGCTGCTGCTCCGACTGAACAGTCTTCCTCACAGAATCGAATTCCCTCGATTTTTTCGCGAGAGCTTCCTCTACCTGCCTTTCGTATTCTGACATTTACCGCACCTCCGCGCCGGGACGGTCATTTTTTTCTGCCATGTTTTTCTGACTTCTCGTCGCCGTAGTATTTGCCATAATATTTTCCGTAATATTTCTTATAGTAATAGTTATAGTAGCTGCCCTGCTTCATCTTCACTTTGTTGATGACAGCTCCGAGGATCCTGACGCCGGACGCTTCCAGCTGCTTCTTGCACTCAACAACCATGCGGCTGCCGACGCCGGCCTGCTCGACGACCATGACCGCGCCGTCGCAGTTCTTCGCTACGACCGCCGCATCGATGGCGGCGCCGAGCGGAGCGCAGTCGATCAGCACATAGTCGAAATAGCTGCGGCCGAGGTCGATCAGGTCCTTCATGTAGCTCTTCTCAAGAATTTCCGTCGGGTTCGGTACCGAAGGACCGGAAAATACAAGGAACAGCCCCGGAACGTTCGTCGAGTAGAAAACCTCCTCGATCGTCTTCTGGCCGGACAGAAAATGCGAGAGTCCGTAAATTTCCTTATTGTTCTCCCCCTTCGCGTGAAGGCGGCGAAGCATGACGGATTTGCGCATGTCGGTGTCGATCAGAAGCACGTTCTTGCCGGACTCGCTGATCGATCTTGCAAGGTCCAGAACAACCGTGCTCTTGCCTTCATCCGGGACGCAGCTCGTGAACATGATGGTGCGCACGTCGTCGCCGCAGAACTGGATGTTCGTGCGGAGAGAACGCAGCGATTCTTTCATAGCGTAGCCCGGCTCTTTTTCAAAACTGATAAAAACCTTTTCCATGTAAGGTCCATCCCTTCCTTATAAGATCACTCATCAAGCGGCAGCGAAGCGAGAACATTCATGCCGGTCCTCTTCTCCAGGTCTTCCGGCGTCATGATCTTGTCATTGAGGAGATACATCAGAACGACGATCGCGGTCATCGCAACTGCCCCGGCAAGCGCGCCGAGCGCCGCATAGTAGCGGGAGCTGTGGGTGACGGGCCTGCCGTCGCTGTAGCCGTACTGGATGATCGTCGGTGGCTCCTGGTCCATCTTCTCGGAAATGAAAGCCGCCGAGACGTCCGCCAGCTTATCGGCCACCTTCTTGGCAAATTCGGCGTCCGCGTCCCGCACCGTGATCCTGAGGAAGCGGGTGTTGGACGGATTGGAGACGCTGATCTTGCTGACAAACGAGCTGTAGGACTGGGCGACGCCCAGAGATTCCATGACATTTTCAACGACCGGACGGGCCTTGACGACCTCCATGTAGTCGGAGGTGAGGTTGGTGCCGACCTGAATATCCGCCATGGACGTGATCGACGTACTCTTGGAGAGCACGAAAAGCGTCGCAGTAGACGAATACTGCGGCGTCACCAGGAAATGCCCGTATGAGAAGCCGATTCCCGCCGCCACGATGATCGCAGCCAGTATCGGAAGCCAGTGGGCTAAGATGACCGAGAAAAGCTCCTGCAGGTCTATTTCAATCTCATCATTATTCTGCTGACCCATTAATAATCCTCCTTGGTCCCGCATGAAGCATCCACGATCCTCTGCGGATTGATTTCAAACAGCCGGCGCGCATAGGACCCGCCGGCCTTTTTTTCGATGTAAGTCCTGGCCTCCCCGATGTGGACAGCCCGGTCTCTCAGGTTGTGGGCGTCGCTTCCCACGTAGGAAAGCAGCCCTTCCTTCATAAGTTTCACCGCAAAGCGCTTCATGCTCCAGCCTTCGCGGCCGCAAACGGTGTCCGCGTTTACCTGAAGCTCGGCTCCCATGTCGAAGAGCTCTCCGGCAAACCGCAGGCTCGAATAGATCGGATGGCAGCGCTCGCAGTGGGCGATAATCGGACGGTAGCCGTGCGAGATGAGCGAATACGTGCGCTCCCGGATATAATCGGCCGGATGTGCCCCGGAAAACTCGAGGAGCACATAATCGGTCCCGGCCATGCGGTAGCGGGCGTCTTCCGCCAGCATATCCGTCATATCCATATTGGAGTGGAATTCACAGCCCAGATAGAGGTTCATTTCGGGAAAATGCTCCCGCGCCTCATGCCGCAGCACCTTAAAATGCCGCTCCACACGGTCCCGCGAGGCCTCGAACATCCCGAGCCGCAGGTGCGGTGTGAGAATGATATCGGTGACGCCCTGCCGCCGCTCCTCCCTGAGGATCGCGAGCGACTCTTCGAGCGACCTGGCCCCGTCGTCCACATCATAGATAATGTGGCAGTGCATATCAAACATTTTGTCCATTGATTTCCCCAGCAGGCAGATTTTGACCGATATTCGAATGGATTATACTATAGAAAGTTCTTTCACACAAGCCGGAAATTCACAAATCTTTGCATCTGTTGTAAACGGTCCGTTTTCCTGCCATCCGCCTCAGGGCAGGTCCGCCTCGTTCAGGAGCACCGCCTGCACCAGGTATCTCAGCTCGTGATGCTGATCGACGCAGGTGGACAGCGTCAGGATATGGTTGTCGTAGGTCAGCTCAATGTCGTAGCGGAAATGATCCGTCTCGCGGGATCCGGACCGCGTATAATCAAGGTATGCCTGGAAGTTCACCGGGTTCGAATAATCATAGGTCGTCAGCTGGTTCATATTGTTGGTCGTGTAGGCGGCGTAGATCTCATACACCAGCGTGGTCTCCGGCGTATAGATATAGACGTAAGGCGTCTCGTCGAAGAATTCCTTCCCCTCAAACCAGTGAAGCGTTGTGAACATCATGTTGTCGTACATGTTGTGCCCGTAAAGCACCGTGTTCGGATCCGTGAAGTCCTTGCTGTTGGGAACCTGCGAGTAAATGCAGCCCGGGAAGCCTTCCGAGAGGTCGATATTTCTGTCAAGGTAGAAGTCCGGATCCTCCGGGTGCTGCAGGACAGGGTAATCGATCGGCGTCGGCGGAAGGCAGATCCACGCATAGATATCCTGGTTCTCGGCATGGAGAGCGTCCCAGTCGATGTTCTTTGCCGGAACCTCTATACCCAGTTCAGAGAGCGAAAGTCCCTCTTTCTCCGGATCGGGCTCCTCCGGTTCAACGGATTCAGCCGTGCTGCTCTCCTCCGGGACCGGCTCCGGCGTCGCTGTCGGTTCCGGGGTTTCGGTCGGAGCCGGCGTCTCCGCAGCGCTTGTCGCGGCGGCAAGCTCCCGAAGCTTCTCCTCGGCCGCCCTCTTGTCCGCATAACGCTTTAGCGTCACCGCACCGATGCCTAAAAATGCGATGAGAAACACAAAAAAGGCAATCTTCAGCGCGACCGGCTTTTTTCTGTTTCCCTCAGTTCTCTTCTCACTATTTCTGTCCATCCTGTACTCCTGCACCTTTTTCTTACAAGACTCCTTCAACAACCGACAGCCGGACGCAAGGTCCGGCTGTCAGCTCAACCACATGTTTATAAATTATTTGGCAAATTTCATTTTGGCTCCGCAGATCACGACGCCCGCAAGGCAGATAATGCCAGCGATTGTGAGAAGCGGAAGAGTTTCGCCGGTTTTGCTGCTGGTCGGAACAACGATCGCAACCGGAGAAAGATTTGTGAAGGTAGCAGTGACATAACCAGCACCAACTTCGTCCGGATCAATGACTTCCCAGTTTGCGATAACAGCGCCGTCCTTGCCGTCCGGAAGATGAAGAACCTTAACCTTCATGCCTGCAAGGATTCCCTCAACCATCATCTTGACGGTCGTGTTCTCCTTGAAAACAGAGAGTTCGGTTTCCTCAAGATCGAAGAACTTGAAGACAGTGTAGCCAATCTTGTTGGCTGCCGCCTCAGCCTGAGCCTGGGTTGCCACAGTAACCGGTGTGATGATTGTCGGAAGGCTGCAGTCCACTCCGTCGTTCTTAATATTAAGACCGCTCACACCCGGGACTGTCGAGGTACTCTCCTTGCTCGGACTTCCTGCAGCGAAAACGCTCGTTGCCATCATCACGATCATGAGAGCCAGGACAGCCGCCCCTGTGATAAATTTTCTCAGTTTCATGTGCGTTTTACCTCCTTTCCCGAAGTATTCATGTGGTTATATCAACGCCTCGGTTTCCCTCGGCATTAATACCGTTATGACTCCTCTTCCTCAATGTAGAAGACATCGAAGACAAGGTCCTTCAGCGCCTTTTCGTCCGGATGGAACTCCTCAAACTCTCCCTCCGCATCCACGACCGTCTCTCCTTCGAGCGTGAGCATATCCTCATCGCCGAAGCTGTAATCGTAGATCTTCTCGGCGAGCGACACCGCGTCGATGCTTGCGACCGTGTAGGGCTCGACCGCCCGGTAGAGGGACGCTGCCTTTCCGGGGTTCTGCGCCATCGCCTCCCTGAACTGTTCAAAAAATGCGTTCAGGTAAATCGTCTGCCTGTCAAGGCGCCTGTTCGCGCTGGCAAATTCATCCACATCGCGGGATCTGATGAACACGTAGGCCTCATCATCCGTGAGCTTCCTCGTCTCGCCGGCCGTGAAGACATACTTCCCGTCCTTCGAGCTGAAGTCCTCCTCCACGGTGACCGTAACGCCGCCGAGACTATGATTCATCGGGCGTATGCCGTCAAGGTTCATTGCAATGTAACCGCTGATCGGAATACCCGTGAGAAGCCGGCTCACCGTCGTCACCGTTCTCCGGCAGCTCTGGCCCATGCCGTCCCCGTAAGCGTGCTGGAGGCATATCTGGCCCATGCCGGTCCCGAGATAATTGCCTTCATCATCGTAGAGGTCCAGCTGCGCCATCGTGTTGCGGTTGACGGAGATGACCTTCATCGATTCCGTCCGGCTGTCCACGACCAGCACGAAGAGCACATCCGACTGCCCGCCGTTTTCATTCGGCGCCACCTTCACGACCGGGCCCTCCCGGTCAACCCCCATAAAGAGGTAGGACTTGATCGACGTATTGTAGCGGTAGCGCTTGCCGTTGTACTCGACGACGCCTTCCGCCCACTTGTCGGTGTTCCCTCCGGTCTCCTCCGGGGAGGATGCCGCCGTACTCTCCGTACCCTGCGGCAGGACCGGTTCCGTCCCGCCGTCCTCCGGCCAGAGGAGCATCGCCAGCATCGCGATGATCGCCAGCCCGAGTACGACAATACCGGCCTTGTAAAATCCTGTCCTGTTTCTGTCCGGTGTTCTTCCAGCCTTCAATTAGTGACAACTCCTTTCGCCGGACACAAGATATGGTTTACAACGCTAGAATGTGCTTCGTCAATCTACAATTATAGCACGAAGTTTTTTAATTTCAATCCAAAATTTAAATTTTTACCTGCATTTTAGAAAACTCTTCAGCGCAGGCCTTCCATGTACTTGCCGTCGAGGACGTCCTTCAGGTACTGCCCGTACTGGTTCTTCTTCATCACCTCGTAGACTTTCATCACGTCCTCGCGGCTGATCCAGCCGTGCAGGTAGGCAATCTCCTCGAGGCAGGCGATCTTGCGGTGCTGATGCTGCTCCACGGTCTTCACGAAGTTGGTCGCGTCGACCAGGCTCTCGTGCGTCCCTGTATCAAGCCAGGTGAAGCCCTGGCCCAGAAGCTCGACGTTCAGCCTTCCGGCCTCCAGATAGATGCGGTTTAAGTCGGTGATCTCGAGCTCGCCTCTCGCCGACGGCTTGAGGTTCTTCGCGTACTCGATGACGTCGTTGTCGTAGAAATAAAGCCCTGTCACGCAGTAGTTGCTCTTCGGCTTCGCCGGTTTCTCCTCGATGGAGATCGCATGGCCGTCCTTGTCGAACTCAACGATGCCGAAGCGCTCCGGATCGTCGACATAGTAGCCGAAGACTGTGGCGCCCTTGCCGTTCTCTGCATTTTCCACGGCGGCTGCAAGGCGCTTCCTGAGCCCGTGCCCCGAGAAAATGTTGTCGCCCAGGATCATCGCGACGCAGTCGTCTCCGACAAAATCCGCGCCGATGATAAATGCCTGCGCAAGTCCGTCCGGGGACGGCTGCACCGCGTAGGAAAGGTTGACGCCGAACTGGGAGCCGTCCTTTAAGAGCTCCTCGAAACGCGGCGTATCCTGCGGCGTCGAAATGATGAGGATATCGCGGATCCCCGCGTTCATGAGCACGGAGAGCGGATAGTAGATCATCGGTTTGTCATAGATCGGCAGCAGCTGCTTGGACGTCACCATGGTCAGCGGATAAAGCCTTGTACCGGAACCTCCGGCGAGAATAATTCCCTTCATTGATCATTTCCTCCTTATGTCACTGTTTAGAGAATAGCATTCATGTTCTTATTTTTCAAGTCCCGGAAGTCCTGTAGACCCTTCCGAAAATGTCCATTTTTCCGTACACGGCCTGATCCGGATCGCAGTCGATGATCTGGACGCCGGTCCCGTCCTCAAAAAGCAGGGATACCCAGTCAAAACGGCCTTTGTACATATGGGACAGGTTGTTGTCAAAAAGGATCCGGTCGTCTTCCGAGAGGTTCTTCAAGGCCTCGCGGTCCGCCTGAAAGAGCAGGGCTCTCCTGCCGGTCCCGGACGCCCCGATCACCGCACCGGGACACGGATCGTACACGTCGTTCTCCTCTCCTCTAAAGCAGATCTCCGGATAGAAAGTGACGCCGTCAAGGCGGACGCCCGCTTCGACAGCGATATAGACGCCGACCGTCTGATCCTCGCTGAGGAAAAAATGATTCGCTCCCGGGAGAGTGGCCACAGGGCCCTCCGGGGCGACCGCCTGCAGATAATAGCTGCCGTCTTCCGCGGAAACCCCTCCGTCAGAGAGCGTGTAGCTCCCCGCCGGAAGCGGCACATGCCCGTAAATCATGAGATAGATTTTGTTCTCCTCGTTCACGCCGGATACCGTGACGGACCCGTCTTCGTGAAACTCTGCGGAAAACCCGTCATGATTCACATAATGCTCGCCTGACAGGATGAGATTCTTTGTCCGCCCGTTCACGGAGAGATGCTCCGGAACCGGAAAGGAGAGCCCCGTCTGAGGCGAAAGCTGCTCATAGTAAGCCGGATTTCTGCCCTCCAGCAGCACAAGACTGCCGATCCTCTCCCGCGCCGCGTCCGTGACGCCGCACCCTGTCATAAGAGCCGCGGCGAGAATGAACGGGAGTGCTCTGCGCGATCCTTTCATTTTACGATTCCTTTCTTCTGCGGTCCAGGAACAGGTCCTCGTAGCGGCCGACGATGAAATCCCAGCTGTAAGCGCTGCCGATCCTCTCCCTGGCCGCCTTCCCGTACTGCGCGATCTCCTCGTCGGCAAGCTTATCGACATACTCGATGAGTGCCGCGAGAGACCCCGGCGTCTTTGTCCAGTAGAGGGCAGCCTCCTCCCCTACCTCGCGGTTGAAGCCCACATCGTAGAGCAGGTTCACGGACGTGCAGCCGAGCGCTTCGAGGAGGCTCGGGTTCGTGCCCCCGACCTCGTGACCGTGGATGTAGGCGGCTGCCGACTCCCGGATCTTCATGAGCAGCTCCGCGTCGTAGACGGTCCCCGCAAACACGATCCTCGGATCCGTCCCGAAATGCAGCTTCTCATCGAGCGCTCTCATGAGCTTTTTATTTTCCGTCGTGACGACCGCCAGCTTTCTCGACGTCCCGGACGCCATGAACTCGCGGAGCATGGTCTCGAAATTGTTCTCCGGAACGAACCTGCCGACGATGAGATAATACTCGCCCTTCGTGAGCCCCCTCTCGGATAACCAGCCTGTGAAGGCCGGATCATCATCGGAAAGCTTCGACCGTCTCGTCTCAGCCCCGTAGGAAATGAAAACCGTCTTCGGCCTGTATCTCCTGTACTCCTTTTTGATGTAATGCCGGATCGAGACGCTGTCGCAGATGAGAAGATCCGCGTGTTTCACCATCAGCTTCTCCGACAGCTTCCAGTATTTCCGGACCGGATACGACCATTTGGAGCGCTTCCACTCGTTGCCGTCCGGGTTGATGAAAAGAAGGCCGCCGACCGAGCGGATCTCCTTCTTCAGCCCCGCGATGAACGGCCCGATGCGGCAGGCAAGGACGTAGAAGATCGGGCGGCTGATCTCCGGGTGCTCCCGGACGTAACCGATCGCCGCTCTGAGCGCCGCGAGATCATAGTAAACCGCCTTCGCCGGCCCGATATTCGGGACCTTCACCTTAAAGCAGTCGGCTCCGTTGCAGGTGAACCGTTCCTCCTTATCTCCCATGCAGGCGACATGATAGACGATCTCTTCGCTCTTCTTAAAAGCGGTAAGGCGGTCGACGAAGGTCTCGAAGCCGCCGTAAGCGGCCGGTATTCCCTTGCTGCCGACGATGAAGATGTGTTTTTTTCCGTCTGTCATTTTTCCGGTTTTCCTCCGTTCAGCCAGGACACAAAATCAAAAAAGTCCTCAAAGTATTTTTTCAGGCTCCCCGGCTTATCATCCGTGATGTTGGGCCGGACGATCCCGCGCTCGTCGCACTGCCAGAATCCGCCCGGGAGCGCCATGCATCCGGGGATGTTCATCTCCCGGAAAGTGAAGACCAGCGATGGATACCCGCAGGAGACGACCCGGCGGATGAGATCTTCCCGCTCGTGGAGGTTCCAGGAGTTGCCGATCACATAGATGTTGTTAAGATTTGCCCTCTTCCGGCGTCTCTCCCAGGCGTCGACGGCCTCCGCGCAGCTCTTATAGTGCAGGCAGCAGAGTTCGATATCGCCCACCCGGATCTTCGGATAGACGACGGACGGCGCCGCCGGATCCCGATACGCTTCTATATAAGGCTCCGCAGGAAGGCTCAGGTAATGCACCGGATCCTCCGCCAGCTTCACGAAATGTTCGTCCTCGATAAACATGTTGATAGTCGGGGATATGAACGGCAGGCCAAGCATCGAGTAGATCACCCCGCCGAGGCAGTTCTGGCAGATCAGGGTGAAGTCCCGGTTTTTATTGTTCCTGCGGTAGGAATGATAGCGCGCCTTGCGCGCAAGTTTCTGAACCAGTTCATTCATCCGCTGCCACCTCCCGGTAAATGTCCATGATTTCCCCCGCACAGCGCTCGATCGTAAAATGCGAAAGCGCGTACGCCTGCGCCTTCCGCCCCATCGCGCGGATCTCTTCCGGGTGCGCGATAAAGTACGCCATCTTATCCGCCAGCGCCTCCGCGTCCCCGTAAGAATAGAGAAATCCGGTCTCCCCCTCGCGGATCAGCTCCGGCGTGCCGCCCGTATCGGACCCGATGACCGGCATGCCGCCCATCATCGCCTCCGCCGTGATGCGCCCGAAGGCTTCCGCCCGCGAGCAGACAAGCTCGACGTCCATCGTCCGGCGGACCGCAGGCATGTCCCTGATGAACCCGAGAAGCGACACATGTTCCTTCGCGCGCTCCGGAACCGGAGCGGACAGTTCCCCGCTCCCGGCGATCGAGAGATGAAACCCTTCGATCCCGCGTTCAATCAGCAAAGAAGCAGCGCGCACCGCCTCGTCCTGGCCCTTCGCAGGGCTGACCCGGCCGGCGATGAGGAAGCGCACAGGCTCTCCGCCGGGCCTCTCCTCTCTCGTGAAATAGTTCTCAAGGCCGATCCCGTTGTAAACGACCCGCTTTTTCTCCGGGGAGAGATACCCATTGTGGTCCGCGACCGCCTTCGAGACGCACAGATAGGCTTTCGTATGGCGGTTTCTCCAGCCGGCGAGCCATTTTTCGGGAAAGACCGGGGCGAGATTGAAATCAAGATCCCGGAACTCGCGGATGTGCATCACGTGAGGGACGCCGGTCATTTTGGCAGCAAGCACCCCGACCGCAAGCACGCTCGAGTTGGAGTGGATCACGTCGATCTTATGCTCTCTCACAAGAGCGGCGGCGGCGCGTGCGGCGCGGTAATTCTTCGGCATTCCGAGAAGGATATAGCCTGAAAGCTTCCTCGCCTGGTAGAGCCATGACCGCTTCTGCTCATAGAGACTCCTCATCGGGGCCGTCAGCACCGTCACCCGGTGCGCTTTCAGCGCTTCCCGAAAAGGCCCGTCCGCAAAACCGGTCAGGACAAATATCCGGTTGTCAGGATCTTTCTCAAGTTCGCCTGTTATGTTAAGGAGGGACATGCTGGCCCCGTTGAGGCCGCCCTCATGTCCGATCAGCAGTATGTTCAAGATTATCCTCCATGTGCGGATCTGCTCCCGCGTCCCGGAAGACGCCGGCCGAAGCTTTTTCGATGAGCGCCGCCCAGGGTCTCATCGACTCATCCAGAAGATCGTTGTTGTCGTGGCGGACAAACTCTTCCATCGTGCGGACGTTGTTTTCGTCCTTCTGGTCGGCCTTCCCGAGTTTTCTCCGCATGATCCACTCTTCCCGTGACTTCGTAAAATAATGGTTCACCCGCAGCTTTTCCGGGTCCGGCGCGGGATTCTTCCAGCCGTTCACCCTCTGTCCGCGCTCGTCGACCGAATATCCGCCCAGCATGTATTCCGGGTAATGCGGATGATTGTAACGCCAGACTGCCCCGGGCTTTACGATCGTCTTTATGCAGTCGGTGCCGGGCCGCCCGGCCTTTGCCCGGTAAATGAAATTCCCGAGCACGCCCCCGCTCTCCGGCCTCTTCTCGAGCCCTGATGAACCGAACATTGCCCAGTTCACCGCCAGCCCCGAAGCCTTCGGGTACGCCTCCATGAGCCCGCCGACGACCTCCGGGACCTTCTTCCCCGGCTCGACCGCGAACAGGAATTCATCCGTGTCGATGAAGGCCATATACCGGCAGTCCTTCCCGAACCTCTTAAGGGCGTCATTGTAGGCGGCCGCCTGCATGCCCCTGCCCGGAAAATGCGTCGCCGTCACAAACCCGTCCGCCTCAAACGGCCGCACATACTCCATCGTCCGGTCGGTGCTCCCGTTGTCGTACAGGAAGACGTGGCTGATCCCCGCGAGGCGGTGATACTCGAGCCACTCGCGGATGTAGAGCTCTTCATTTTTCACGATCACCGTAACCGTCAGGAAGTATTGTTCCCCTCCGGGTTTTGAAAATGAAAACCGGACCCGGCAGAACGCCCGCGGTATGATCTTTACGGCGTTTTTCAGCTTTAAAGCATCCATAGGCTCAACTGTTCCTTCTTGCTCTCTTCAGCGCATTTAAGAACGCCCACCCGTAACGGGAATCAGGCTCCATGTAAGCGCCTTCGCCCCATTCGTTCCAGGCATTGATGAAGAGGTACCGGCACCCGGCCTCCTCGGACTGCTCCAGCTGCCGCTGCATGTACTCTTCAAACAGTTTCGGCGAAGCGCCGGCGTAAAAGATCGCATTTTTGCCTCTGCGGGGTGTGTTGTCCCAGCGGACAAACGCTCCCGGGCAGCGCTCCTTGCCGCCCATCGGCGTCTCCCTGCGGCGCAGGATATTTTTCCAGACCGTCCGGTAGTCATAGACATGCGCGCAGTGACTGCCGGTCAGCAGGTTGAAGACCGTCGTCCTCGTCTTGTCGACGGCTTTCTCCGCAAAGCTCCTCCGGTGGTTGGTCGTGAAAACCGGCTCGAACTCAAGATACGCCCGCGATTCGGCAAGGACCGGCTCCTTCTGGAAGGTGTTGACCTCCTCGATGAGATAGATGCCGGAGAACCCTTCTTCCTTCGCGCGGCGGTCCCAGTAGGCTGCCATCTCGCCGCAGCGCGGGATATTGTTGCATCGGTAGATGACGAGGACCGGCGCATTGTCTTCCTTCAGATAATATCGGTCCCTGAAGAAGGTGAGAAAATACTGAAAATGCCTCTCCCACTCCTCCTCATTCCCGTAATTCTGGGGCATGAGCACCGTGCTGGTCTTTCCGTCCCAGGCGCGTGTCCACGGCTCGTTGGCCCAGCAGAGGCAGTAGGGCAGCTTTCTGCCCTCATAATCGCGCATGGCCTCCAGCGGCTTTTCCATGAGAAGCTTGCCGCCGAACCAGTAGTGATAATAGCAGAACCCGTCCAGCCCGTGCTTTTCTGCCGCCTCCATCTGCGCCTTCATATTGGAAAAATCCGCAAGATCGTAGTAATTGCCGTCAAGCGGGACCTCAGGCTGATAGTGGCCTCTGTAGAGCGGCTTCGCCTTCCTGACGTTGGTCCACTCGGTAAAGCCTTTGCCCCACCATTCGTCGTTCTCGGGAAATGTATGATACTGGGGCAGGTAAAACGCAAGCGTTTTAACGCCCCCGCAAGATCTGTTCATATGAATTCCTCCGCGTCCATGTATTTCCTGTACCGCCCCGAAAGGAGCACAAGCGCCCGGCTGACCGTCCGCGTCTTCTTTCCGCAGCGGACGCCGAGCCTTAAGAAGACCGCAAGAGCCGCAGGGCCGCCGCGGTTCAGCGAGTTTTTGACTTCCCAGGCGGTCTTTTTTTCATTATCCGGGAGATAAGGCAGAAACGCATCCAGCGCATAGAGGCTCTGGATATAGGTTCTCGCGTGGTCCCGCGCGAGGCCGTCAAACTGAAGGAGCCTCGAAAGCACCCGCTTTTTCGTGATCGTCATCGAGTTGGACGACGTCACGTTCGTCCCGTAGCGGCGGTACTGCATGGTGATCTCCGGAAAATAAAAGACGACACCGAAAAGCGCGGCATATTTCGCAAAATAGTTGTCGTGCGACAGGATCCGGACCGTCCGGTCCTTAGGATCAACCGGCGGAACCGCGGCAAAAAGCGCCCGGTTCATAATTGTGTTGCAGCCGAACACGCTGTGCTGGTAAAACCGGCTCCAGGTCCCCGAAAGCTCAAGGCCGAACTGCGCGTTGAGGCTCTCCGCCGTCACGTGCCCGTTCTCGTCGATCACGCTCATGTCGGCGTAGAGCATGACCGGAACTTCCCTCCGGTAGCGCTTCATCCGCCCGACGAAAAAAGCGATCTTATGGGGCAGCCAGACGTCGTCGTGGTCCGCGAACATGTAGCAGTCGTACGCTTCCGCCTCCCGCGCTTTCGCGATCAGGCTGTGGAAATTCGGGTAGGCGCCGTGGGGGCCTTCATTTTTAAGGACCCGTATGCGCCCGTCCGCCGCTGCGTACTCCGCAAGGATCGCCTCCGTTCCGTCCGTGGATCCGTCATCCTGAACGAGGAGCGTCCAGTTTCCGTATGTCTGGACAAGGATGCTGTCCAGCTGTTCTCTTAAAAAGCGTTCGCTGTTGTAAGCCGCCATCATGATGAGGACGGAAGGCGTATCATTCTTCATGTTTAAGGCCCTCCACCGTGCTCCTCGCACCCTCTCTGAGGCTGAAGCAGGCTCTCCAGCCGAGACTTTCCAGCCGCGAAGCGTCCAGCCCCGAGTTGTCCATCAGGTTGTAGCCCTTTTTCTCGAAGTCAGAGGGATTCTCAAAATGCACTTCCACGCCGCCTGCCTCGGCCAGGGCCTCCGCCATATCCCGGATCGAGACGACCGAATCCCGGTTGGAAATATTGTAGGCGGTGCCGGACTCGCCCAGAAGAAGGACGGTCAGAAGGGCTGAGGCGCAGTCGAGCGAATAGCAGTAGGAGCGGAGCTGCGCTCCTGCGCTCTTCATGATGATCGCCTCTCCCGCGGCTGCCCTGCGTGAAAAATCAGCCGACGCGCGCGCATCGTTCTCCCTGACGCCCGGACCGTAGATATGGCCGGGTCGCACGATCACCACATCGAGGCCATACTGGTCCGCATACGCGGCGCACAGGGTCTCCGCGGCCCTCTTTCCGCTCGGATAAGCCGCCCGCGGGTTCAGGATATCCACATATCCGTAGTCATTTTCACGGTAGAGGCCGCTGCCTTCCCGCCGGCCGTAGACTTCGCTCGAGGAGACGTAGAGCATTCTCGCCTGCTTCTCGCGCGCCAGCTCAAGTGCCGCCCCGGTCCCCGTGATGCTGGTGAGGAGCGTCTCCGCAGGATTCCCGGCATAGAGAGCCGGATTGGCGATCGACGCGCCGTGGATCACATAATCGACCGGCCCGTCGACACGGATCTCCCCGCCCTTCATCGCGTCAAAGGGAACATATTCAATCTCCGCAAACTCCGGAAAGCGCTCCCTGAGGCTTCGCTCATTCCGCCCTGCCGCGAGGATGCGGATATCTGCATTTTTTAAAGTATTCAGGCCGTGAAGCATGTCAATGACCGCCGAACACAGCATACCTGTGCCGCCGGTCACCAGAATCGTCTTATGATACAGTCTTTCCGCCTCCGGAACCGATCCGAGGGCTTTTCTGACTTCCTCCCGGTAATGTTCGCTGTATCTCATTTCAGCCAGCTGTCTTTCTTGGTGTGAAGCAGTGCTTCAAATATCATCATATCGTCAACAGTCGTGATCTTGAGATTTTCCTCCGAACCTTTCGAAAAATAAACCGTCTCCCCCAGCGCCTGCATCAGCGTGCAGGAAGCGGCCGTGGACCTGATCCCGCGCTTCTCCGCCTCGCCGTGCGCCCACAGAAGCTTTCCGAGCGTGTAGGTATGCGGTGTCTGGGTCCGAACCAGCTGCTCGCGCGGAATGGAGACCGTCGAGGAGATTCCCTCATTGTCCGAGCGGAAGACCGCCTCCACACAGGGAATCGCCGCCACGGCGGAGCCTCTCTGCTCGAAAACCGCGAGGCTGTTCGAGATGATCTCGCTGGATACCAGGCAGCGGTTCCCGTCATGGATCATCACGACGTCGTCCGGGGAAAGCTCCTCCGCGAGCGCCACAAGCCCGTTGTGAATCGATTCCTGACCGGTCTCCCCGCCCGGGACGACCCAGCGGAGTTTCGTGATATTGAACTGGCTTGCGTAGGCTTTCAGGACGGACATCCACGAAGGAAGGGTCACCACCATGATCGCGTCGATGCCCGGATGTCTCTGAAAAGCCTCCATCGTATGGATGATCAGCGGCTTGTTGTCCACATGTATAAACTGTTTCGGGATGTCCTGCCCCATCCGCGTGCCGGTTCCGGCCGCTGTAAGAAGCGCTGCTACCATGCCTTACCTCCCCTGACCGCCGTAGGAGAGTTCGAGGAAAATATGCTTCTCCCTCTTCTCAACCGGCGGAATCTGCATATAGTCTCCGTAAAATCTCCGAAGATACTTTCTTGATTTTACGGGAATGTTGAACCGATCGCCTTCAAATGCGGCTTTCCGGAAACGGCACATATCCCTTCGCAGATAGATCTCTCCGGCAAAATGCTTCCGTCCCGTCGGGATCGCCACATATTCGGAACGCGAATCACGGCATGCCCGGTTCCAGAAAATGCTCCAGCGGATCCATCTCTCAACCGGAATAATGCCGAAGCAAACCCCCGTCAGTTTCTTGAGCTTCGGAAAATTGTAAGTTCTCCCCTCCGCCGCCTCGATCTCCGCGGGAAGCTCGCTGTTCTTGCGGAAACGGATCGCCGAGACCGCGAACATGCAGAACATGCTCATATTTTTCTGGATGAATCTGCGCACGGGATCGTCAAAGACATTTTCCATAACATAGATGTCAATGGAAATGCCGCACTCTTCCGCCGGCGATTCCCAGTCATACTTGCGCCTCGCCACGGTTCCCTTTTTCCGGATCTGCGTGACCATGAGGCCAAGCTCCGGACGTTTCCCCGGAGTCTGCAGGAAATACCGGTCTCCGAGCGCCTCCTCGAAGAGCGCACACATCCGGTTGTAGTCCCTGCGGGGCATATTGATGTCAATATCATCGTCCCAGGGAATGAAACCCCGATGGCGCACCGCCCCAAGGATACTTCCGCCGCTCAGCGAATACCGTATTCTATTATCATCAAAGAATTTGATGACATCCTCGGCAACCTTCAGGACTTCCGTCTGGTAAGCCCGAAGAGCTTCGCCTTCAAGCAAAATGATGTCTTTTCCCTTAAAAACCATATCGTCTCCATCCGATTCAGAAAGCCGTATCTGCTGTTTTTATTTCGCACCGTCACCGGTGAACAGGAGCTTGACGGTCTTCAGGATAATTCCGATATCCCCCGCAACGCTCCACGTGTTGATATATTTAAGATCCAGCCTGATCACTTCCTCAAAATCAGTGATATCGCTTCTGCCGCTCACCTGCCAGAGGCCTGTCAGTCCGGGTTTGATCGCCATGCGGGCACGGTGATGCGGGTCATATTCCCTCCACTCGTCCAGCGTCGGCGGCCTGGTCCCGACCAGGCTCATGTCGCCCTTCAGGACGTTCCAGAACTGCGGGAACTCGTCGATCGACGTCTTGCGGATGAACCAGCCGATCCCGTGCCGGGTCCCGTCCGGGCCGCTCCCGATCACGCGGGGATCCGCATCCATCTTGAACATGAGCCCCTGCATTTCATTTTTGTCCATGAGCTCCTTTTTCTGTTTCTCCGCGCCGTTGTACATGGACCGGAATTTGTAGATTCGGAAAACCCGTCCGTTTTTCCCGACTCTCTTCTGTTTGAAGAAGATTGGTCCCGGATCCGCCCGGTAAATGAGAGGCCCGACGATGATCGTGAGAATGCCGGTAATGACAAGTCCCACCAGGCCGCCCGCGATGTCCATCAGCCTTTTCACCAGGACCTGACCCGGCGAGGCGATCCGGAGACTCTCCGTGAGCACCGTATAGCCCGCCACGCGCTCGACTGTCTGCATCGTGTTGCGGTCGTTCTCGGATCCGATCTCCCGGTGGGTCGTAACGCCCATCTCGGAGAGTTTCGCCAGCATTTCCTCCGGCGCCTTCCTCGTATACGGAAGGCAGAACATGACCTCATCCATCCAGGCGCCCTGCAGTTTGTCGATTATCTCGTCAGGGTGGCATAAGACCGGAACATCCGCAACCGTATCTCCCGGATCGGCTGTATCGTCCAGCAGGACCAGGCCGACCAGCAGGAGGTCCGGACCCGCAAATTTTTTGATGCGTTCCGCTGCCTTCTCCGCGTAATCGCTTTCCGTAACGAGAAGCATGCGCCGCCGGCTCGTGCTCTTCGAAAATCTTGTGAGCAGGATCTTCTTCCAGGCTACGCGGGCAAGAAACAGCATCGCCGTCCCCAGAACGGCAAAATAGAGCACGGAAAGACGTGAATACGTTTCGCCCATCTGCCTGAAAAACAGCACAACAAGCAGCACAAGGACCGTAAAGCCCATGTGCCGGCACACAGAGATGAGTTCCTGAACCCAGTCTCTCTTCAGTATGTTTTTATGCGTCTGCAGGAAGAACGAACCCCAGAGGCTCGCCAGAGCTGCGATCACCGTTCCGCCGTTGTAAAGATCCCGCCGGTTTACCCATTTAACGCCCAGATGCAGCCGGTAGGAAATGATATAGGCTGCAACGGTAACGACAAGATCCAGTATAATAAAGTCCAGGTGTTTGATCCAGCCGTTGTTGTTTCTGTACATGAAAACTCACCTAATTCGTTATTTCCAGTTATTGTACATCTTTCCCGGCATAATTTCAACCGTAATAGTCTCTTTTCCGCCATCAGGTCACGCTGCGGGCAGCATCGTCCTGATTCTTACCGATTTTCCGTCGGACGATACCGTCACCGCCCCGCTCCGGTCCGTCCTGAGGACCTGTCCGGAAGCTTTCTCAAGCCTCCCAAGCAGCGCCTCCGCCGGGTGACCGTACGAGTTGCCCGCCCCGACCGAGATCACGGAGATCTGGGGCTTTACAATGCTGAGAAACTCCTCTGAAGTCGAATATCCGGACCCGTGATGGGCCACTTTCAGGACTTCATAATCCGCCCGCTCTCCGGCAAGGCGCCCCGTGAGCGCCTCCTCGCCGGCTCCCTCGACATCCCCGGTCATGAGCGCGTCAAAATCTCCGTAAGTAAGGCGGTACACGATGCTCTGCGCGTTCTTATCAACCGGGGCCGTCTCCGCCTCCGGGTCCGGGCCCAGGATGCTGATAGCTGCATCTTTCCCGAAAATGAAACCATCCCCCGCGCGAACCCTCACCACTCTCGCGCCGGCCTCCTCCGCAAGGCGCGCCATCGCAGGATAAGCTTCATCCGTCTCCTTAAGATACGGGAGGGCGACGCACCCGACCGTGAGGGAAGTCGTCTTATCCCGCACGGCGGTAAGAAGCTCCGTCACGCCGGAGGTGTGATCCGTGTCCAGATGCGTGACAAAGATATAGTCGAGACGGCGGATCCCCTCGTATTTCAGGAAAGGCAGGATCCGTTCATTTCCCACCTCATAGGCGGTCGAGGAGCCGCCGTCGGTCAGGATATTTTCCCCGCCGGGAAGCTCCGCCACGCAGGCGTCGCCCTGCCCGACGTCGAGAAAGGTCAGGCGAATGCCGTTCCGCGGTTTAAAGCCCAGGACGAACACCAGCAGAGGGATCGCAAGAAGAAGGAGAAAACGCCGTTTTTTTGTCCGATAACGCTGATAGAAGAAGAGAAAGACAAGAAGGCCGGCTGCGTACAGCGCGATCTGCAGCCACGAAGGCCTCCCCAGGATCAGTGATGCGTAAGGCACCCGCGAGCAGAGCATAAGGAGCCGCCTCACGAGACGCAGCAGGACCGACGCGGGCAGCGCAAATACGCCTCCGCCAAGGAGACCTGCCCCGCCGGAGACCAGAATGACCGGCAGAAGCGGCACGACGACGAGGTTCACGAGAACGCCCAGAAGCGGGATCTCCGAGTAACAGACGAGCACCGCCGGCATCATCACAAGCGCTAAAATGACCCCGCCCGCGAAGCGGCTGCGCTGCGTAAAGATATACAGGCACAGGACCGCCCCGAAGGAGAGCACGAAACCGCTGTAGAGGAGATACCAGGGATTTTCGAGAAGAAGCAGGATCGCGGCGAAGGCGGCCGCCGTCGGCAGGTCATAGGTGCGCTTCGCGAGCTTTCCGCCCATCAGGAAGACGAACATGATGACCGCCCGCACCGTCGCGGCGGACATGCCCGTCATGACCGCAAAGAAGGAAATGAAAACCGTCGAAACCGCCGCTGCCGCCCGGTAATCAAGGTGCAGAAAGGTCAGCAGGCGGTAGAGTCCCATCGCGAGCACCGTGATGTGCAGTCCTGAGATTGCAAGCATATGGGAGATCCCGCCCATCCGGTACCAGGCGGTATCCTCATCCGTAAGAAGCGACCGTTCTCCGGCCAGCATCGCCGCGGCAGGTCCGCGCACATCCTCCGGATAGACCTCCTCGATGCGGGCAATCACGAACTCCCGCACCCGGGCGATCATCTCCCGGACAGGATTGTTCCGCCTTCCGAGCACAGTGATCTCCGGCCGCGCCATCGAAAAGCCGATCTTCTGGACCTTACAGTAGAAGGCGCGGTCGAACTGGCCCGGGTTGGTCGGGCCCTGGATCTCCTTTAGCTTACCGGCAGCGCCCAGGAAAGTCCCGATCTCGTACGGGACAGGCTCATCAAGCGTCACCCTGACGTCCTCCGTCCGGTACTGCTCTCCCCCGGCTGAGACCGTCACGCCCTGAAGGACCACAAATGAATAATCCGCCGCAATGCGGCGGCTTCTGACATAGCCTGTGAGGCGGACTTCATTTTCTCCGGAGGCAAGATAAGCTCTCACGGTTTTCATTTCCCGGGTCTCCGGCGCGAGCGGGAGCCCCAGAAGGTGCAGCCCGGTGAGGAAGGCGATCCAGAGGAGGGCTGCCGCAAGGAGCGGACGGCGGACAAGGGGTTTCAGGTTGTCCTTGAATCGCAGAAAGATCCGTTCCATTTTTCTCTTCAAGCAAGCATCTCCCAATCCGGCTCAAACGGCCCCGAAAAACTGATATCCTCCCCGAACTCCACGTCCGTCTCGCCGCCCACCGACATCTGCACCATCGAGACGCTGCAGTTCTCGCAGATCGAATTGACGATCGCGTAGAGGGTCGTCCGGCGGCTCACACCGGGTACCTCCGCGAGGAAATTTTCGGTCAGGTTGACATAACATACGTTGTCGGAGGTCGTCACGGAGATGATCTGGGTCCCCGCCGGGATCACCGCATAGTTCTCCTTCACCTTCGGGCCCGCGATCAGACGCTCGACGATCGCCCACTCCAGCGACTTGCTGCTGCTGTAGTAGATGGACCGGGCTTCCTTCGTGAGATTCCGTCCGTTCTCCGCCGCAAAATACAGCGTGATGGAGGTGTGCACATAATTGTTGATCTGCCGGCCGGTGTTCTCGATGAAGGTGTCCGCCGACATGAGGCCGATCTCATTGCCTTCCGAGTCCGTGATCGGGATTCCCTCCACGGTGAATTTCACGTAGCGGACGCCCTGGATCTGCACGAGCGTCCGGACGACGCCGGCCCGCACCAGAACCTCCCGGGTCTTCGTCATATTCCGGTAGGCGGACGAGAAATCGATTGTCGCGACGCTGTTCTCATAGATAAATCCGTGGATTTTCACGTCCTCCGGCAGCAGAGCCCGGTGGTCGTCCTTGTCCGGCCCGGCTTCCATCATAAAGATCAGCTCATCGATCTGGTCCTCGATCCTCGTTGTGATCAGTATATAGTTTTCCGTTTCGAGGGACTCGTAATCCTCATCCAGGCAGTAGATGAGCGTCCCCTCGATCTTTGCAGTTCCCCGCGTTGCCGCGCAGCCGGTGATCAGCAGCGCAAGGAGCCCCATGAAAAGGAATATTCTTTTTTTCATTTTTCAAGCGCTCCTTTTAGTTGCTCAGATTGATGGGGAGACGCACATGGAAGCTGCTGCCCTCCCCGACTTTGCTCGACACCCGGATCGCGCCGTGGTGGAGCATGATAACGCTCTTCGTGATCGCGAGGCCGAGGCCGGTCCCGTCGATCTCGGTCGAATGCGACTTCTCGCCGCGGTAGAACCGCTCGAAGATCATGTCGATCTGGTCCTCCGGGATCCCCATGCCGCTGTCAGCGACCGTCACATAGAAATACCGCCTGTCCGCCGTCAGCGTGACGCGCACCCAGCCGCCCTCGACGTTGTACTTGATGCCGTTCTCGATCAGGTTGGAAAATGCAAGGCTGATCTTACCCGCATCCACATCCGCCGTCACCTGGGCGTTCAGCGCCAGGTTGAGCGCGACCGTGTTCTTGTCCGCGATCGGCCGGAGCCGCTTCAGGATATCCTCCAGCAGCTTTCCGATATCGGTCCGCTCCACATTCATGCTGGCCGCCTGCTTGTCCAGGCGCACGAGCTGCAGAAGGTCCGTGATGATCTCATTTTCACGGTCGATCTCCTGCGTGATGTCCGCCATGAATTCCCGGTAGATCTCGATCGGGACATTTTCCTGCCCGTTCAGGGAGTCCGCCAGCACCTTCATGGAGGCGAGCGGCGTCTTCAGCTCATGCGAGACGTTGCTCACGAACTCCTGGCGCGAGGCGTCTATACTGCGGACGCGCGAGAGCATCCGGTTGAACGCGGTCGTGATCAGTTCCGTCTCCGTGTAGTCCGGGACGGAGATCGCCTCGTCCGCGAAGCCGTCCGTCACGTCCTCGATCGCGTGCGTGATGCGGAGGAAAGGCCGGACGAGAAAGCCCGCGAGCACATAGCCAAGCACCAGCACCGAAAGGCAGACCGCCAGCGTCACCATAAGACCGCGGTTTTCGAGGTTCTGGGCATTCTGGAGGATGTCGTTGGTCGAGATCGAGATCATCATCACGCCGTCGAGCCCGGAGGCGTCCGCGTTCCTGATCGGGAAAGTCATGAGAATGTAGGCGTTCTGGTCGTCGTACTGGGTCGACCCCTTTCCGCTCTCAAATGTGTTCACGATCTCCTTCGAGACCGACGTCCTGCCCGTGTCGATGTCGTAGGTGTCCCTTATCACCCGGAGATCCGAGTCCACGATCATGACACGGCCGCTGTAGAAATTGGAGACCAGCGTGATCTGGCTGTTCAGGACCGCCGAATTCGGGTTCCGGATATAGTTTTCCGCCACCAGCGAGTCGCAGAGGATATCGCACTGGTTCTTGACGTTCATTTCCCGGATGGAGATCGCGCGGTTCTCGTAGCTTTGCACGACAACATTCGTCGCGATGATGCAGGGCACCATCCCGATGAAAAACAGGATCACTGTGATCCTCACGCGGAGGCTTTTAAAAAATGTAAACGGTTTTTTATTATCCCTGGAAATAATAGCCTACACCCCATTTTGTATGTACATATTTCGGATCGCCCGGGTTCTCCTCGATTTTCTCGCGAAGCCGGCGGATGTGCACGTCGACGGTGCGCACGTCGCCCGGATACTCGTAGCCCCAGATCGTGTTCAGGAGGCTGTCCCGGCTGAAGACCTTGTTGGGGTTCATCATGAGGAGCTCGAGCACGTCGAATTCCTTGGCGGTGAGATAGATTTCCTTGCCGCCGACGAAGACCCTGCGGCCTTCGCAGTCCATTTTCACATCGCCGATCTCGATCATCCTCGATCTGACCTCGGCCGGCGCAGCTGCCTGCGTCCGGCGGAGGATCGCCTTGATCCTGGCCTTGACCTCAAGGATATTGAACGGCTTCGTGATGTAGTCGTCCGCACCGTACTCAAGGCCGAGGATCTTGTCCATATCCT
>DFFD01000036.1:29477-32009 GCA_002369495.1 Lachnospiraceae bacterium UBA3785
GCGGTCAGCATGATGATCGGCACCTGGGAGAACTCGCGGATCTCCCTGCAGACATCCAGCCCGGAGATCTTCGGCAGCATGAGATCCAGAAGAATGATATCATACTCCTTCCGTCTCGCCATCTCCAGCGCTTCCTCCCCGTCGTAGGCGCAGTCGACCTCATAGTCGTCCTGCATCAGGGAGAACCGGATTCCCTTCACGATCAGTTTCTCGTCGTCAACAACCAGTACCTTGCGTCCCATATTTTCACCCTATCCGACAGTAATGTCGTCCTTAATCTTCTCATAAACCGCTTCTTTGATGCCGGAGACCTTCATGATCTCCTCCGGAGAGGAAAATGCCCCGTGCTCCTCCCGGTAAGCGATGATATCCTTCGCCCTCGCCTCGCCGATACCCGTAAGCCGCGTCAGCTCGGAGACGCCGGCAGTGTTGATATTGACCCTGCCGTATGCGTTTCCTTCGGCTGTGCGGAGTTCTTCCGCCTCCGCTCTGGTCGGTACGGTCACCTGCATGCCGTCCTTAAGGACCTCCGCCTGGTTGACCGCCCGCTCGTCCGCCTCTTCGGTCAGACCTCCGGCCAGCTCAATCGCCTCATAGACGCGCGAACCCGCCGGCAGCGCGTAAACGCCCGGCGTTCGGACCGCTCCGCAGACATAGACAAAGATCTCCGCCCTGCTCTCCGCATCGTTCTCCTCCGGGAGACTCTCCTCCGCGAGGCTCTCCCCGGCCAGAAAAGCCGATCCCTGCTCCGCGAGGTTCTCTTCCGCCCCGCCCCGGCAGCTCATCATGAAAATGAAAACCCCTGCCAGCAGGACAGACATCCGTATTTTCTTAAATTTCCTCATACACTCGCCTTTCCGGGCGCACTACGCCCATTTCCGGCAGTGTACGTATCTATTCTATCGAATCGAGGTCGATTTTACAAGACGGAAGTGCAAGAAAAATGAATCCGGGACAGCACGCGAAATGCGCCGCCCCGGCTCCTTATATCCGTTCTTCTCCTTATGCAAAACACTTCTCCAGGATCGCGACCGCCTCGTCAACTTCTTTCTCGGTGATGATGAGCGGCGGCACGAAACGCAGGACGTTCGAGCCCGCCGAGATAATGAGGAGGCCTTCCTCAAGTGCCTTCGACGTGATGCCGCCGACCGGCACGCCCGGATCAAGCTCGAGGCCCCGGATGAGGCCCAGCCCGCGGTGAGCCCTGATCTTGTCCGGATGGGCCGCCATGAGCTCATCCAGCTTCTTTGTGAGATAGGGCGTGATCTTCCCGACATGTCCGACCACGTCGTGCTTCTCGAAGAGCTTGAAGACTTCCGTGACCGCCGCGAGCACAAACGGGTTGCCCCCGTAGGTCGTCCCGTGGTCGCCCGCGACGAGCGAAGCCTTCGCGGCCTTGTCGGAAAGGACAAACGCGCCGACCGGAACGCCGCAGCCGAGCGCCTTCGCGCAGGTCATGATGTCCGGTTTGATTCCGTAGTGCTCGTAAGCCCACATCTTCCCGGTGCGGCCCATGCCGCACTGGATCTCGTCCAGGATCAGCAGGATATCCCGCTCGTCGCAGAGCTTCCGGACCGCCTTGATGAACGCCGGGTCCGCCGGATAGATGCCGCCCTCGCCCTGCACGGTCTCCATGACGATCGCGCAGGTGCGGTCGTTCACCTTCTCAAGCACCGACTCGAAGTTGTTGAACTCCGCGAAGACGACCCCGCCCATGAGAGGCCGGAACGGCTCCTGGTAATGGTCGTTCCCGGTCACGGAAAGCGCGCCGATCGAGCGGCCGTGGAAGGAGCTCTTCATCGCGATGATCTCGTGATCGTTCTTTCCGTCCTTCAGCCAGGCGTACTTGCGGGCCGCCTTGAGGGCGCCCTCGATCGCCTCCGCCCCGCTGTTGGTGAAGAAGACCTTCGAGAGCCCGGTGGACGTAACGACCGCCTTCGCCGCGGTCGCGAGCGGCTCGTGGTAGTAGAGGTTCGAGGTGTGCAGGACCTTGTCGATCTGGGCCTTCAGGGCTTCATCGTACTCCGGAAAATGATACCCCAGCGCAAAAACCGCAATCCCGGCCATGAAATCCAGATATTTTCTGCCCTCGGCGTCATAGGCGTAGAGCCCCTCGCCCCGGTCGATCGCGATCGGAAACCGGTTGTAGGTGTGGAGCACATACTGCTCGACATTTTCCATGATCTCAGTCTGATTCATCTCATTTCTCCTCATTGTAATAGCGCTTCGCGTTGTCGGAAATGATCGCCGTCCCGATGCCTCTGTCCGTGAAGAACTCAAGAAGCAGGGAGTGCTCGACTCTGCCGTCCAGGATGTGGACGCGGGAGACGCCGCTCTCGATCGCCGCGATGCAGTTCGTGAGCTTCGGCAGCATGCCGCCGCCGGCGTTTCCGCTCGCGATAAAGTCTTTCGTCTCCTCCACCGAGAGCTCGGAGATCAGGGTCGAGGGGTCGTGCGGATCCCGGTAAACGCCCTCGATATCCGAGAGAAATGCCAGCTTCTCCGCATGCTCCGCCTCCGCGATCGCGCAGG
>DFFD01000177.1:0-4705 GCA_002369495.1 Lachnospiraceae bacterium UBA3785
TCCGCCGCGAGGAGGACGGCATCCGCCGCTACGTGCACCTCGGGACCGGCAACTACAATGATTCGACGGCCAAGCTCTACACGGACCTCGGCCTCTTCACCGCCAACGCGCAGATCGGCGTGGACGCGACGTCCGCCTTCAACATGCTCTCGGGCTACTCCGAGCCGGAAAAATGGCACAAGCTGCTCGTCGCCCCGCTCTGGATGAAGAACCGCTTCCTCGCGCTGATCGCCCGCGAGCGCGACAACGCGAAGGCCGGCCGCAAGGCCTTCATCAAGGCGAAAATGAACTCCCTCTGCGACCCGGACATCATCGAGGCCCTCTACGAGGCTTCGGCGGCCGGCGTCACGATCGACCTGCTGGTCCGCGGCATCTGCTGCCTTAAGGTGGGTATCCCGGGCATTTCCGAAAATATCCACGTCCGCTCGATCGTCGGCAACTTCCTCGAGCACGCGAGAATCTTCTGGTTCTGCAACGAGGACCGGCCGGAAGTCTTCATGGGCTCCGCCGACTGGATGCCCAGAAACCTCGACAAGCGCGTCGAGATCGTGTTCCCGGTCGAGGATCCGGTCCTGAAGAAGGAGGTTATTCACATCCTTGAGACCGAGTTCGAGGACAACGTCAAGGCGCATATCCTTGAGCCGGACGGCAGCTATGTGAAGATCGACAAGCGCGGCAAGACGCTGGTGAATTCCCAGGACCAGTTCTGCGTCGAAGCGTGGGAGCGCGTCCCGAAGATGCCGGATCCGATCGAGGAGAGGCGCTTCATCCCGGCTGAACCTCCGGTCTTCGCGGAAGAAGAGGAAGACGCATGACGGCGGACGACGGGAGATTTGTACTGCACGGAGCCATCCTCTTCATGAAGTCCGAGGAGGAGCTCTTTGAGACGGAGGACGGTTATCTCGTCTGCTCGGACGGGTTTTCGGAGGGCGTTTTTGAAGAGCTGCCGGAAGCGTACGCTGACTGGCCGCTCATCGACTGCTGGGAGAACCTGATCGTGCCGGGCTTCATCGACACGCGGGAAAATGCCATGCTCGCCAACCTGCGCGGGCTCGGCTCCTATCTTTCGGAGGAGGCATTTTACGAGCAGTATGCGGCTTTAGAGGCGGAGCTGATCGCCTCCGACCGCCAGTATGAGACGAGGACGTTTGACGCCTTTATCGAAAATATCTACATCGGTCCGGCAACGCGGGCGCTCATAAACGCCGGCAGCGATTACGCCGCGGCGGCCCGCCTTGCGAGAATGCTGGACGAGACCGGCCTCGGCGGGCTCGTCGGCCTCGAGGTGCACGCCGGTGACGACCCGGCGGAAGCGCTCGGGAACGCCGCGAAATTCATAAAACGGGTGCGGAGAAGAAGACTTGCAAACACATCTCCGGCGCTTCTTGCGGATCCTGCGGGGATCCCGGACGAGCTCCATGAAGGGCTTAAAAAGCTGGCCGGAGAGACGAACGTGCCCGTTCTTTCAGCTCAGGAACCGCTGAGGGGGTGCCACGCGGACTTTGTCCGGGCGGAAGCGGACAGGGCAGGCTCTCTTGAGGAACTGTTCGCCGCGCTGACCTTAAAGCCGGGACAGCTGTTCGGCCGCGTCGGGAGCTTCCTGCCGGGCTATGAGTTCGACGCAATCATCCTGTCCGACGTGAATCTCGACACGATGCGGGAGCTTTCGCCTTCCGAGAGGCTTCTCAGGGTGCTGAACTTCGGCGACGACCGCTCGGTGGTCGGGAAATTCGTGAACGGCTGGAAAGTATACTGATCACAAGGGGCAGGCCGGAGCCTGCCCCTTTTTCGGAGGGTATCATGATCATCGCAATCGACATCGGCAACACGACCGCATCCGTCGGGCTGGTCCATAAGACGGAGGAGGGATTCTCCGTGCTGAAGCATATCTATATTCCGACCGGCACGGAAGAGACCGGGGAGGAGCTTGCCTCCCTGATCGCGGATGAGCTGGGTATATCCGGCTGGGAGGCGGAAGGCGTCGTGATGAGCAGCGTCGTGCCGGCCCTCGCGGAGAAGCTCGCGCTCGCCGCAGAGACGCTGACGGGCAAAAAGCCGCTCGTCATCACGCGGGAAAATGCCCGCGGCCTCACCTTCGACGGCATCGACATGACGACGATCGGCCACGACCGCCTGGTGGACGCGGCCTATGCGGCCCATATCCTGCCGCTGCCGCTTCTCACGGTCGACATGGGCACCGCGACGACTTTCAACGTGGTCGGAGAGGGCGGCGTCTTCCTGGGCGGCATCATCGCGGTCGGCGCGGCGACCGGTCTCTGGGCGCTGCACGCAAGGACGGCCCAGCTCCCGGAGCTGAAGCCCGAGCCGACGGAGACGCTTGTCGGGACGAACACGAAGGCCTGCATGGAGAGCGGGGCGGTCTTCGGCCAGGCATCCATGATCGACGGGCTCGCCGCCCGGGTCGAGCGCCTGCTGGGACAGGAGGTCTCGCTCGCGGTGACCGGGGGCTGGTCTGAGTTTGTTCACGAAAAAATCACACATCCGCACCTCTATGAGCCGGAGATGATGCTGAAGGGGCTCGCTTACCAGTGGGAGCTGGGTGAACATTCGTAAAGCAATCATAAGCATTCAGCACCCCCATTCACAGCCGCTTCGCGGGGTGCTGAACCTTTCGCAGAATGTTCATATTTAAAAACTTGACATAACGTGCCCCTCACAGTATGATGTAGGTGCAAAAAAGGAAAATGAAAACCCCGGTAAGCTCCGGAAGCGGACGGATGCCGCCGCTATCCGAAAGGGGATGAAAGGGGTGCATTTTCCGGGAAAATCAGCTATATCCGCAGGAGCGGAACAGCATGAGGAGGAATTGAATATGAAAAAGAAAGTTTTTGATCTCACCACCATGATGCAGCTTGCCATGCTCATCTGCATCCAGCTCGTGATGAAGGCGATCGGGCTCGGCAGCGTCCCGGTCGGGCCGCTTTACATGAGCTTCCTCACCCTGCCAATTGCGGTCGGCGCGATGATCATCGGACCGGAGGCCGGGGCGATCCTCGGCGGTGTGTTCGGCCTCGTGAGCTTCAAGGATGCGCTGACGGGCGGCTCGGTCATGACGAGCACACTGTTTCTGGTCAGCCCGGTGAACACGTTTATCCTTTGCGTGGTGACCCGCGTGCTGATGGGATATCTGGCGGGCGTGATCTTCAAGGCAGTCTCGAAGTTCGACAGGAGAGGGAACTGGGGCTATTTTGTCGGCGCGATCTCGGCACCGGTTCTCAACACGCTTTTCTTCATGGGCTTTCTGGTCCTAGCCTTCTACAACACGGAGTACGTGCAGGGGCTGGTTTCAAAGCTCGGCGCGAAGAACCCGCTGATGTTTGTCATCCTGCTGGTCGGGATCCAGGGTCTCGTCGAGGCGGTGACCTGCGGCGTGCTCGGAGGCGTGGTCGTGAAGGCGGTGAGCGCATTTCTCGGGACGAGGAAGGCAGCCGTCGGTACAAGATAAATAAGAGCGGTAAAGGGGCAGCGGAAGCTGCCCTTTTTTTGTGCCATTTGTACGGGAAAATGAGAGGCGTTTTGAGGAGGATTTAACATTTTCCACTATACAGATTGAAGTTTTTGTTATATCATCGGGAAAGGAGCAAAGTCTCCGCTTGCAGCATAAGTCTCATCGCTCCCGCAGAAGGGAGCACAATAAAATGAAAGGATGGTAGACTTGAAATGGGCAAATTAACTATCATTGATGTAATCGGTCGTGAAATCATCGACTCCCGCGGCAATCCCACTGTCGAGGCAGAGGTCGTTCTTGAGTGCGGCGTTGTCGGCAGAGGTGCCGCTCCGTCCGGCGCTTCCACCGGCCAGTTCGAGGCCTGCGAGCTTCGCGACGATGACAAGACGAAATACGGCGGCAAGGGCGTTTCCAAGGCGGTCGCTCATGTCAACAACGAGATCAAGGCTGCGGTCGTCGGCATCTCCGCTGCTGATATCTATGCGGTCGACGCTGCGATGATCAAGGCTGACGGCACGAAGAACAAGAGCAATCTCGGCGCGAACGCGATCCTCGCTGTTTCCATCGCCGCCTGCCAGGCTGCCGCAAAGGCAGAGGGCATCCCGCTCTACAGATTCCTCGGCGGCCTTCAGGGCACCAAGCTTCCGCTCCCGATGATGAACATCCTGAACGGCGGCGCTCATGCCTCCAACACCGTTGACACCCAGGAATTCATGATCATGCCGGCCGGCGCTCCGACCTTCCGCGAAGGTCTCCGCTGGTGCACAGAGGTCTTCCATTCCCTTCAGAAGCTCCTGAAGAGCGAAGGCCAGACCACGGCTGTCGGCGATGAGGGCGGCTTCGCTCCGAACCTTGTCGACGATGACGACACGATCGCTCACATCATCAAGGCTATCGAGAATGCCGGCTACAAGCCGGGCGAAGACTTCGTCATCGCCATGGACGCCGCTTCCTCCGAATGGAAGTCCGAGAAGGGCATCGGCTTCTACAAGCAGCCGAAGTCCGGCAAGGAATTCACCTCCAAGGAGCTGATCGATCACTGGGAAGCTCTTATTGACAAGTATCCGATCTACTCCATCGAGGACGGCCTCGATGAGGAAGACTGGGACGGCTGGGTCGAGATGACCAGGAGACTGGGCGGCAAGGTCCAGCTCGTCGGCGACGACCTCTTCGTCACCAACGTTGAGAGACTGTCCAAGGGCATCGCTCTCGGCGCCGGCAACTCCATCCTGATCA
>DFFD01000177.1:4774-4972 GCA_002369495.1 Lachnospiraceae bacterium UBA3785
CCAGATCGGTTCCGTCTCCGAGACCATCGAGGCGATCAAGCTTGCTCACAAGAACAACATGACGGCCATCGTTTCCCACAGATCCGGCGAGACCGAGGATGTGGCGATCGCGGACCTCTCCGTTGCTCTGAACTCCTGCCAGATCAAGACCGGTGCTCCGTCCAGATCCGAGCGCGTTGCGAAGTACAACCAGCTGCT
>DFFD01000177.1:5026-13147 GCA_002369495.1 Lachnospiraceae bacterium UBA3785
CTGCTCCGCATCGAGGAAGAGCTCGGCTGCGCCGCTCAGTTCCCGGGCAAGGCAGCGTTCAACTTCAAGAAATAATCCTGAGCTGAACTGAAAATGAAAACCGGTATGCACGCACATGAACGTGTGCTGCATACCGGTTTTATTTTTGTCAGGCGGATGTGTGCTTTACAGGAAGATGTACTTCAATACGAAAAGCACCGCAAGAACGTACATGAGGACGCTGATCTTCTTTTCCTTCGCCTTGCCGCAGATCAGGTTGATCAGGACGTAGGAGATGATGCCCATCGAGATGCCCTCGGAGATACTGTACATGAACGGCATCGCGATCAGGCAGAGGAAGCTCGGGATCGCCTCGGTGTAGTCCGTGAAGTCGATCTTCAGGAAGGCCGTGATCATGAGGAAACCGACCATGACGAGCGCCGGCGTCGTCGCGAACGACGGGATCGCGAGGAAGATCGGGGAGAGGAACAGGGACAGCGCGAAGAGGATCGCGGAGACCACGGCGGTAAGGCCGGTGCGGCCGCCCTCGGCGACGCCGGAAGCGCTCTCAACGAAAGTCGTCGTGGTGGAGGTTCCGAGCAGAGCGCCGGCGGAAGTGCCGATCGCATCCGCGAGGAGCGCTCCGGAGATCTTCGGAAGCTTGCCGTTCTCATCAAGCATGTCCGCCTTGGAGGCGACGCCGATCAGGGTGCCCAGGGTATCGAACATGTCGACAAAGAGGAAGGCGAAGATGACGACGAAGAAGTTGAGCGAGAGCAGGTTGGAGAAATCCATTTTCAGGAAGGTCGGCGCAAGCGAGGGAATCGAGAAGCCCGCGGAGAAGTCCGGCAGGACCGAATACATCCCGATCGCGGCGTCCGGCGTGTAGAGGCCGGTGACCTCGCAGATGATGCCGAGGCCCCAGGTGATGAGGATGCCCCAGAGGATGCCGCCCTTGATCTCGCGGACCATGAGGATGCCGGTGATGATGATGCCGATGAGCGCCAGAAGGACCGTGATGCCCTCGGAGCGGAAGGTGCCGTTCGTGAAGGAGGCCTTGAAGCTGTACAGGGAGACCAGCGTCGAGCTGTCGACGACGACGCGGGCGTTCTGCAGGCCGATGAAGGCGATGTAGATGCCGATACCGGCAGAGACCGCGTGCTTGATCGTCATCGGGATCGCATTGAAGATCGCCTCACGGACATTTGTCACGGAGAGGACGATGAAAATGATACCCTCGCAGAAGACCGCTGCAAGTGCCGTCTGCCAGCTGTAACCCATGCCGAGGACGACCGTGTAGGCAAAATAGGCGTTGAGGCCCATGCCCGGTGCGAGGACGAAGGGGTAGTTGGCGAAGACTGCCATCATCAGGGTCGCCAGACAGGAGGCCAGGGCTGTCGCGGTGAAGACCGCGCCGCGGTCCATGCCGGCTGCGCTCAGGATGTTGGGGTTGACGGCCAGGATGTAGGCCATGGTCATGAAGGTTGTCACACCGGCGATGACTTCGGTGCGGACGTCTGTTTTGTTTTCCTTCAGCTTGAAGGTGCGGTCCAGAAAACCGCCGTTTGAAGAATTGGACATGATTTCCCTCCTAAATATATGAATCATAGAAAAGCCTTCTTATAATACCATAAATAAGGAGACTGTGCGCATTAATTTTCGGGGGAAGTGAGAGTATTTTTATGAAAAAATGAGTTGACAAGCGCATGAAGGTGAAGTATAATTCCATATGTTGACGCGGAGACGCGCCAATGGGACGCAGGAGTGGCGGAATCGGCAGACGCGCAGGCTTCAGGTGCCTGTTCTATTCGGTTAGAGTGAGGGTTCAAGTCCCTTCTCCTGCAGGAGCGAAGTCCGGAACACGGTTGGTGTTCCGGGCTTTTTCTATTTGACAGACGGGAATAATCCTGTATAATCTGAAAGTGGCGGAGTATGCTGAAGAAAGCGTTTAAGGAAGGGAATTTATGCTGGACATCATTAAAGTAATTATTCTCGGAATCGTCGAGGGCATCACGGAGTGGCTGCCGATCAGCTCGACCGGGCACATGATCCTGGTGGAGCGTTTTCTGCGCCTCTCGGTCTCGGAAGCCTACTGGAACATGTTCCTGGTGGTCATTCAGCTGGGCGCGATCCTCGCGGTCGTGTTCCTCTATTTCTGGAGGCTCTGGCCTTTCACGAAGGTGAACAGCCAGGAGACGGGCATATTCAGGGTCGTGGACCGCAGGAAGTTCTTCATGTGGCTCAAGATCATGGTTTCCTGCATCCCGGCGATCGTGATCGGGCTCCCGCTCGACGACTGGCTGGATGAACATTTTTACAATCCGAACACCGTGGCGGTGATGCTGATCGTCTACGGCGTCGCCTTTATCTTCGTGGAGAAGAGAAATGCCGGCAAGAAGGACGTCATCCGGTCGATCGACAAGATCGACTGGACCACCGCGTTCATCATCGGCCTTTTCCAGTGCCTCGCACTCATTCCGGGCACATCGAGATCCGGCGCGACGATCCTGGGCGGCATCGTGCTCGGGATGTCCAGGAAGACCGCTTCGGAGTACACATTTTTCCTGGCGGTGCCGGTCATGCTCGGGGCAAGCCTGCTCAAGCTGGTGAAGTTCGGGTTTGCATTTTCCGCATACGAGCTTCTTCTGCTCGTTGTCGGCATGGCGGTGGCCTTCGTGGTCTCGATCATTTCGATCCGCTTCCTCATGAAATATATCAAGACCCACGACTTCAAGGCGTTCGGCATCTACCGCATCGTCCTCGGCGTGATCGTGTTTCTGTTCAGCTTTACCGGCCTGATGGCGTAAGGAGACAGTATGGATAAGAAGAAAACCGTGGTCATCGCGCTCGGGCACAGAGCCCTCGGCGCAACGCTTCCGGAGCAGAAGACGGCTGTCCGCGCGGCGGCCAAATCGATTGTGGATATCGCGGAGACCGGGGCCAGGGTCGCGGTCACGCACACGAACGCTGCCCAGATCGGGACGATCCACGCGGCGATGAACGAGTACGCCGCGAGGAACCCGGAACACACGAAATGGCCGCTCTCGATCTGCTCGTCCATGTCCCAGGGCTTCGCGGGCTACGACCTGCAGAAGGCGATCCGGGCGGAGCTCTTAACGCGTGGCATCCGCCGGCCGGTCGCGACCGTGATCACCCAGGTGCTCGTGGACCCTTATGACCCGGCCTTCTATGAGCCGAGCAAGGTGATCGGGAGCGTCCTCACGAAGGAGGAGGCGGCCGCGGAGCAAAAGAAGGGCAACGCGGTCACGAAGAGCGGGGACGGCTACCGCCGGATCGTCGCCGCGCCGGCTCCGAGGGAGATCATCGAGCTCCCGACGATCAGGACGCTGCTTGAAAATGACGAGATCGTCATCTGCTGCGGCGGAGGCGGCATCCCGGTCATCGAGCAGGGAGTGGATCTTCGCGGCGCGTCCGCGGTGATCGAGAAGGACCTGACCAGCGGGCTGCTGGCGGTCGAGCTCGAGGCGGACGACCTCATCATCCTGACGTCTGTGGACGCGGTCGCCCTCAACTACAAGATGGACCACGAGCGCATCCTGACCCGCATCAGCTCGCGCCAGGCGGCCTCCTACTGCGAGGAGGATATGTTCGAGGCGGGGCTCATGCTGCCGAAATTCCAGGCGGCGATCAATTTCGTGGAGATGGGACGCGGAAGACGCGCCATCATCACGTCGGTCGCGCGGGCGAAGGCGGCATTTGACGGCAAGGCCGGGACGACGATCGTTACAAACTTATAAACGGAGGCAGAAATGAAGCTTTTAAAGCTTTTTGAGAGAACGGAGTTCACCCTGGTGAAGGGTGATCCGGACATTGAGATCAGTTCCCTGATACATGATTCCAGAAAAGCGGGTCCGGGCTCGCTTTTCGTGTGCATCGCCGGCGCGAAGAGCGACGGCCACGATTTCATCCCGGATGTGATCGCGAAGGGGGCTTCCGCGATCCTGGTGCAGGAGGACCGTCTGGAGCACGGTTTCGAACATGCCGAAGGAGCGGAGGAGGAACTTGCGGTGCCGGAGGAGACGGTCATTCTCGCCGTCCCGGACACCCGCAGGGCACTTGCCTTCCTCGCGGCGGCCTGGTTTGACTATCCGGCGGAGAAGCTGCCGGTCATCGGCATCACCGGCACGAAGGGCAAGACAACGACGACCTACATGGTCAAGTCGGTGCTCGACGCAGCGGGCATCCCGACCGGGCTCATCGGGACGATCGAGGTCATCACCGGGAAGAGAACGGTCAAGGCGAACAATACGACGCCGGAATCGTACCTGGTGCAGGAGTACCTGCGGGAAATGCTGGATGCGGGGATGAAAGCATGCGTCATGGAGGTGTCCTCCCAGGCCCTCAAATATGACCGAACCGCCGGGATCCTCTTTGAGGCCGGCGTCTTCACGAACCTCTCCGAGGACCACATCGGGCCGAACGAGCACACGGATTTTGAGGATTACAAGCACGCGAAGAGCCTGCTCTTCACCCAGTCGAAGTGCTCGATCGTGAACATTGACGATCCTTACGCGAAGGAGATGATCGCGGCCTCGAAGGGCCCGGTCACGACCTACGGGATCGATTCGGAGAAGGCAGACATCAAAGCCGACGACATCCGCCCGTTCCGCGAGGCGGGAAAACTCGGGGTGGCATTTACGGTCGGGGGAGATCTTCATTTCCCGATAAAGCTGTATCTGCCGGGGCATTTTTCGGTATATAACGCGCTCTCGGCGATCGCGATCTGCCGGCACTTCGGCGCGTCGGACGAGGTGATCGCGAAGGCGCTCCCGGAGGCGAAGGTCAAAGGGCGCGTCGAGCTCATCCATGTCTCGGACGAGTTCACGCTGATGATCGACTACGCGCACAACGCGATGGCCCTTGAGAGCCTTCTTAAGGCGCTCCGGGTTTACAGGCCGCACCGTCTCGTCGCGGTCTTCGGCTGCGGGGGCAACCGCGACCGGAACCGCCGCTTTGAGATGGGCGAGGTTTCCGGAAAACTCGCGGATCTCACGGTCATCACGTCCGACAATCCGCGCTTTGAGGAGCCGCTCGCGATCATGAGGGATATTGAGACGGGCATCTCGCGCACGGACGGGCAGTTTGTCATGATCCCCGACCGCAAGGAGGCGATCCGCTTCGCAATCAGAAACGGCGAGCCGGGCGACATCATCATTCTGGCCGGCAAGGGCCACGAGGATTACCAGGAGATCTGCGGCGTGAAGCACCCGATGGACGAGAGGGTGCTCATCCGCGAGATCCTCGAGGAGGAAAATGCAGTACGCTGACGTAATCGTTGACATCACCGCGGATGCGCTGGACAAACCTTTTACCTACATCGTACCGGAGGAGCTTGCCGGCCAGGCAGTCCCCGGCGCGAGAGTGAGGGTGCCGTTCGGCAGCCGGCACGTCAGTGCATTTATCGTCTCCCTCCCGGACACCTGCGCCTACGATCCTGAGAAAATGAAGACCATCGAGAAGGTCCTGACCGGCGAGGACACCGCGGACGCACGGCTCATCCGCCTGGCGGACTGGATGAGCCGGACCTACGGCGGCCTGATGTCGCAGGCCTTGAAGACTGTGCTGCCGACCAAGAAGCGGGTGCGCAGGCGGAGAAGCGAGGCGGAGCCTCAAATAGAGGCGGAACATGTTCCGCCGGCGGTCCTCACAGAGGGGCAGAGGCGGGCTGCGGAGTGCATTTTTAAGGAGTGGGAGAGCGAACACCCGAGGACGGTCCTCATCCGGGGCGTCACCGGCAGCGGAAAGACGCTCGTCTACATGGAGCTCATCGACCGGGTGCTGAAGGAGGGAAAGGACGTGATCGTCCTGGTCCCGGAGATCGCGCTCACGCGGCAGACCGTGATGCGGTTCGTCGAACGGTTCGGGAGCAGGGTCTCCTTTCTCCACTCGAGGCTGTCTGACGGAGAGAAGTACGAGCAGATGAAGGCCGCGAGACGGGGCGACGTGCGCATCATGGTCGGCCCGCGATCCGCGCTCTTTACGCCGTTTTCGCACCTGGGGCTCATCGTGATCGACGAGGAGCACGAGGAATCCTACCACTCGGAGCTCACGCCGCGCTACCACGCGCGGGAGACTGCGATTCATCGGGCAGAAATCGAAGGCGCACGGGTCGTGCTCGGCTCGGCGACGCCGTCCCTCACTTCCGCGTCCCGCGCTGAGAGCGGGGAATATCTGGGGATCGTTCTCCCGGAGCGGTACGGCAGCGCCGCGCTCCCGAAGACCGAGATCGTGGACATGACGGAGGAGATGAAGCGCGGGAACAGGAGCATTTTCTCGGAGAAGCTGCGCGAAGAGCTGGACGGCTGCCTTAAGGACGGCGGCCAGGCGATGCTCTTCCTGAACCGCCGGGGCTACGCAGGCTTCGTCACCTGCCGGTCCTGCGGGTTTGTTGCGAAATGTCCCCACTGCGACATCTCGCTGACGAGACATTTAAACCGGAAGCTCATCTGCCACTACTGCGGCTACGAGATCCCGGAATATGAAGCCTGTCCGTCGTGCGGTTCGCCCCACATCGGGGGGATCTCCGTCGGGACCGAGCAGGTCGAGGAGCAGCTCAGGAAGGAGTTTCCGGGGGTCAGGACCCTCCGCATGGACCTCGACACGACGAGGGGCAAGGAGGGGCACTCGAAGATCCTCCGGGATTTCGGCGATAAGAAGGCGGACGTCCTCATCGGGACGCAGATGATCGTCAAGGGCCATGATTTCCCGGATGTGACGCTGGTGGGGGTCCTCATGGCGGATCTCTCTTTAAATGCGCAGGATTTCCGCGCGGCGGAGAGGACGTTCCAGCTGGTCACCCAGGCAGCAGGCCGGGCCGGCCGCGGGGCAAGGCCCGGGACGGCGGTCATCCAGACCTACCGGCCGGATCATTTCGCGATCCGTGCGGCGGCAGCCCAGGATTACGAGAAATTTTATAAAGAAGAGATGGCTTACCGGACCATCATGCATTATCCGCCGGCAGGGACGCTTCTCGCGGTTCTCGGCAGCGGGGAGGATCCGGCAAAGCTTCATGAAGCGATGGAGTATATCCGGCGTTTCATTTCCCGGGTCGATGCGAAGAATGTCCTCTCCGCGATCGGACCGGCCCCGCAGGCCGTCGGCAAGGTCAGGGACCGGTACAGGGAGGTCATCTACATAAGACACCGGGACGGGGCAGCCCTCGTGAAGGCGAGGAGCCTCATCGAGCGATACATCGAGATGAACAGCGGATTTGCCGATATCCGCGTCGAATTCAATACAACCGTGTAAAATACAGCGTGAACGGAGGATACTATGGCAATCAGGAAAGTCCGCGAAGTGGGAGACGATGTGCTGACGAAGGAGTGCCGGGAGGTCAAAAAAATGACCCCCCGCATCTCGCAGCTCATCGATGATATGTTTGATACGATGTACGAGTACAACGGGGTGGGCCTTGCGGCTCCGCAGGTCGGGGTCCTTCGCAGGATCATCGTGGTGGACGTCGGGGAGGATCCCCGCGCACTGATCAACCCGAGGATCGTCTCCCACGAGGGGACGCAGACCGGCGAGGAGGGCTGCCTTTCATTTCCGGGCAAGTACGGCATTGTCACCCGTCCGATGAAGGTCACGGTGGAAGGCCTGGACCGCAATATGAACCCGGTCTCCTGGGAGGCTGAAGGGCTGCTCGCGCGCTGCTTCTGCCATGAGGTCGACCATCTGGACGGCCACATGTACACGGAGTTCGTCGAGGGCGAGATCCACGACGTAGCCATGGAAGAGGCAATGGAAGAGGAAGATGAGTGAGAAAATGAAAATCGTATTCATGGGAACGCCGGATTTTGCAGCCGGCATCCTCGGCGCGCTCCTGAAGGCCGGCTATGAGGTCACAGGCTGCGTCACACAGCCCGACAAGCCGAAGGGCAGGAAGAAGACGCCGGTTCCGTGCCCGGTGAAGGAGGCCGCGGAGGCGGCCGGCATTCCGGTGCTGACGCCCGTCCGCGTCCGGAAAGAGCCGGAGGCGCTCGACTGGATCCGGGAGAGAGAGCCTGACCTCATCGTGGTCGCAGCCTTCGGCCAGATCCTGCCGAAGGAACTCCTTGAGATCCCGCCTCTCGGGTGTCTCAACGTGCACGCATCGCTTCTCCCGGCCTACCGGGGCGCGGC
>DFFD01000156.1 GCA_002369495.1 Lachnospiraceae bacterium UBA3785
CCATGTTTTGTTTCACAAATATAAAAAGCAATCCTCATGCCAATTTTGCAGAGACACAATATTTTTTATTCTTTCTTCTGTCTCTTTTGTTCAACATCACAAAAACGGCCGTTTTCGGCTTTCAGCCTGCATTTTTTGTCCTTCATATCCCCTCCGGCAGGCATATTTTTTTGCATAAAAAAAGACACCGCCTGAATTTATGTGCAGGCTGTGCCTTTTTGTGTCTCATTTTCTGTGTCTTGTTACAGTTTTTGTCACCTGTGTGTCATCAAAGGCTTCCCAGAATCTCTTCCGTCTGCGCTCCGGGAGCCTCGATCCTGTGCGTCTCAAGGTGCATCCCGTCGACCAGGACCGGATTCGCGGGCAGCCTCAGGATCTCCCCGGTGATGCTTTCCGCCTCGGTCCACATGCCTCTCGCCGCGGACTGGACGTGCTCCGCCACTGCCGGAAAATCGTTGATGCACCCGTAGATGCACGCGCGGCTCTGCAGGACCTTCATCAGCTCTTCGCGGCTGTAATGGGAAAATGCCTCCGTCACCGTCTCGCCGAGCATCTTGTAATTGGCGATCCGGCGGGACACGTTCAGGAACTCCTCGCGCTCGACCCACTCCGGATGTCCGAGTGCTTCGGAAAATGCCTTCCACTGGGCTTCCGTCGCGACCGAGATCATGATCTCCTTCCCGTCGCCGCACATATAATTGCCGACCGGAGCCGAGAGCGCATAATTGTTCCCCTTCGGGACCGGCACGATCCCGCTCTTCAGATAGAGGCTGAACTGGTTTTCCAGCCCGTAAACGATGGAATCCATCATCGAGACGTCCACCTGGCGGCCTATATATCCGTCCTTTTCATCTGAAGATTTCCTCTTTTCCCGGTCGAGAAGGACCATCAGCGAGGAAATGCAGGCGATCACGCCGCCCAGGAAGGAAGCCATATCGCCGCCTGACCGCACAGGCTCGCCGCCCGGAAGACCGGTGGTCGACACGAATCCGGATTCCGCCTGCACACAGGCCTCACTCCAGGGCATGTCAGCGTACGGGCCGCTTCTCCCGTATCCGGACACCTGAATCAGGCTGCACGACGGAGCGAGCTCGCGGATCCGCTCCTCTGTATAGCCGAAGCCGGCGAGCACATTCGGCCGCAGACCGTCGATCAGCAGACTGCATCCGGGAAGCAGGCGGTCAAACAGATCTCTCTGCCGGCTGTCCCGAAGATCCAGGAACACTCTCTTCTTTCCGCGGTCACAGAGCCTCTCCGCCCGGGGATTTTCTGTGCCGAATGTGATACTGTCTTCATTTGTAAGCAGGCAGCCGGAAGGCTCAGCGCTCTCCGGAGGATCGATCCGGATCACTTCCGCGCCGAAATCGGACAGCAGCATGGCCGCTATGCCGGCGGCTTCCAGGCAGCCCAGCTCCAATACGCGTATCCCATTCAATGGTTTCTTCATATCGATCCTCACTGTCTCGTTTATTTACAGTTCAACGTCCAGAAGCTTTGCCGGATTCTTCTTGCACATCAGTTCCACTTCCTCAGCCGTGCAGCCAAACTGGAGCATCTGCCCGATGAAGAGGCGCATGCCGGTCGCCGGATCCGTGTCCCAGACCTGGGCCAGATCCGTCCCCATGATCGTGCGCTCCGCGCCGACCTGCTTTACGCAGTCGACATAGTCGCTGGGGTCGAGATTGCCGAGGCGGGGCATCGTTGTACCGTAGACATGCTCAATGTAAACGCCCTTGTCCGCCAGCTCCTGAATCTGGTCCGCCGTGAAGCGGCTGAGCTCCGCGAGCGGATGCGTCGCCACCATCTTTGTGATGCCGAGGCTGATGGCCGCGTCGAACATTTTCGTGCTCTCCTCATAGGACATATGACCGGAGCAGACGACCATATTGTACTGTTTGATCACCTTCAGGATGTCGAAAACCTCCTCCCTGAGGCTCCCGTCTTCCTTTAAAATGCAGATCCCTTTGCCGGGATTGCCGAGGTAGGCCTGGCACCACTCGGCGTCCATAGCCGGGAACCATACGACCTTGCACCCGATCTTCGCCATGGCCTCGATCGTTCTCGCGGCATAGGTCAGGCCGCCCGTGGTGGTGTATCCGATGACAACGCTTCCGAAAACACGGAGATCCGATACCAGGTTCTGTTCGATCAGAAAGGCGTCGGAAGCTGTGTTGTAGGTAAAACTTTTCAGGACTACGCCCTTCATGCCGGCTTCCTCGGCGAGCATTGCGACACCGATGCTGTCGATCGGGCGTTCCGCATTCGGGTCCGGACCCGGATGAATATGCATGTCGATACTGTCCTTAAAGAGATCATCGATGACACTGACCGGGATCCTCCCCATCGGTTTGTTGCGTGGTTTGAGCATCATAATATCTTTCCCTCCTTATCGCTTCCGGGCATATAAACCACCCTCTTTTTGCAGTGATTTCTGTGTCACTTATTCAGCAAATCTCGTGCCAACCTGACACACCTTCATTTGACACATTTCCGCCTGTGTGGTATGATGAGTGAGGCACATTTTTCCTTGTGTGCCAATATTTTTGTTTTTCTTCTGACACACGAGGTATACAAATGTCGCAGCCATTCAACAGTGAAACCATCGACTACCTTCCTTTTGAGAAGCTGGAAAATATCCGCAGTTCCCTCTCCCGATTATACACCTTTATCAAGCGTTATGTGCGCAAAACTATCTCCATGGATGAATCCGGCACGCCCTATATGCTCGCGCTCTTTTCCAAGGACGGGATTCTGCTGGATCTCTACGCCAAGGACAAGCTGACGCTGGAATGGTTTGCCCGCGGAGGGGTGCACGCCGGAGGCGACTGGAGCAGCATCGGTTACAACGCCGTGATCCGGGGACTCCGCACGAAGACTTCTCTCGCCTCGATCGGGGACGAGCATGAAAATGATATTTTAAAGGAGCTCGCCGTCTATTTTGCGCCGATCAACATGCTGAGCCCCTATGAGCCTTATGAACCGATGGAAGAATGCGGCGTCGCCATCATCACTCCCATAAAATACGCCTGGCCCGAATACCTGACGATGATCCGGGGCACTGCGCACGATATGATGATCACCCTCCAGTTCAACAATATCGCGACCATGTACTATGAGCGCAGCGGCAAGGGCGTCCTCTCCATCGACAATATGATGAGCCCGGACGGCACCAGCCTGGCGACCTACTACAACAAGGAACTCTTCCGCATCCTGGAGACCGATCCGATCTCGATGTACTATCAGCCCGTTTCGATACTGATCGATCCCCTGCCCTCCAACCAGGAGCTCTGGGAAATCCAGCGCACCCACCGCACAGTCATGAATCACCCGATGACCGTCACGGTCCATGGGCGCGATATCGAGGTGATCGCATCGACGGACGCCTACAACCAGCCGTCCATCAACGCGCACGGCGTCACCTTCTATTTCACCACCCAGCAGAAGATCACTGCCGAACTGTCCAACAAAGTGGCCAACGGGGCGATCAAGACCTTCGACGACATCATCGGGGTCAACAAACAGCTTCGGGACATTCTTCAGAGAGCCAAAAAGATGGCCCAGACCGACAGCAGCATCATCCTCCTCGGTGAGAGCGGGACCGGCAAGGACATTCTGGCGCAGGCGATCCACAACGCCAGCCAACGGCGCAACAAGCCCTTCGTAGTTCTGAACTGCGGCGCTCTGCCGCGCGACCTCATCGAGAGCGAGCTGTTCGGTTATGAGAGCGGTGCATTTTCCGGAGCCAGGAAGAACGGCAATATCGGCAAGTTCGAGCTTGCGAACGGGGGAACCATCTTCCTCGACGAGATCGGCGAGATGCCGCTCGACCTGCAGGTCCGCCTGCTCCGCGTCGTTGAGCAGAAGCAGTTCATGCGCCTCGGCGGTTCAAAGCTGATCCGGACGGATGTGCGCATCATTTCCGCCACCAACGCCAACATAGAGGAAATGATCGGCATGAAGCAGTTCCGCGCGGACCTCTACTACCGGCTCAGTACAATGAAGCTGCACCTGCCGCCCCTCAGGGAGCGCAAGGATGATATTCTTCCGCTCGCGGAGCATTTCATCCGGAATATTTCAGGGAAAATAGCCAAGCAGAACATCATGCATTTCTCAAAAGAGGCGTCCGACCTGCTGCTTGCGCTGGACTGGACCGGAAATATCCGCGAGCTTCAGAACCTCATCGAATGCATTGTCCAGATCTATCCCGGCGACATCATCCTGCCGGAGTACATCATGGACAATGTTTCCTGGCTCACGAAGAAGAAACTTCTGGAAAGCAGCCGTCTGGATACGGCTGCCCCGCCTGCCGGCCAGCCGCACACTGCCGCGGCTGAGGATGTGCGGACGGAAGAAAAAGGTTCGTATTTTTCTTCCTGGCCCGGCGCGGAGTCTGTAAGACGCACACCGCCGGATCCGGATATTCTCCCGGATGCCGGCAGAAAGGCCGCACCGTCGGAGCAGCCCGGGGAGGAAACTGACACGGCTGTCAGGCACCATCGAAAGCTGAGCCGGGACCTTCTTCTCACGGCGCTTGCCGCCTGCGACAACAACCGCTCCGCCGCGGCGAAGTATCTGGGGATTTCCCGGAGGACCATGTACCGCAAGATGGAGGAGTACGGAATCGAATAATAAAACGGGGCTGCCGCATGAATATCGGTTCATGCGGCAGCCCGTTTTAAAAGGAATATGGCGAAAAAACGATAATAATCACTTGTACTCAAGGAGGCAGTTGTCGATGACCGCCTTGCCATTCTCATTGATCATGCGGTAAATGATCTTGCCCTCGTCGATCTTCCACGCCTTGAAGGTCACTTTCGTTCCCGGGAAGGTGACGGCGCGAAGCTGGGTGGCGATATGGGTCACGCGCTCCGGCTGGTTCGGGATGAACGCCTGGATCGCAAGGCGGGCGCCGAACCCGACCGTGCAGAGACCCGGCATGAAGACGCCCTGATAGCCGTAGCCCTGGCCGACCTTCGGGTCGATGTGGGTTGCGTAGGTGTCGCCGGTCAGGCGGTAGATAGCCGCAAGGTTGTCCGCGATATAATCCTCGCACACAAAATCCGGCTCTCTGTCGGGATAAGCCATCTTGTTGGAGACATATTTCGGCCTGCCGTTGTTGCCGAAGGCGGCGATCATATGCTGGCTTCTGACGGTCGCAACGGGGTTGCCGGCGATATCATACATATCCATCTTACACTGATTGACGATGCCCTTCTCGCCCCAGTCGAACACTTCCTCGACGCAGTCCTCGGTCAGGAACCTGCCGCAGAACGGATCGATCGGCTTGTAGAACTCGATATCCACGCCCATATGGAGACGGTTCGGGATATAGCCGCCGAGAGCCTTGATGACCAGGTCGCCGGTCAGCTCATTCGGCGCATACGGAACTTTCCGCTGCGGCATGAGCTGAATCGCGTTCAGGTAAGTCACAAGGACAAATGTCGGGAGCGCCTTAAGTCCTTCCGGGTTTCCTTCCCAGACATAGGCAAGGTCGTCCTTCGAGCAGCCGACACCCAGCGCATAAAGGATGATATCCCTCCAGGTGTAGTCCATATACCTCGCTCCGCAGCCTTTGCCTACAACAGAGTCAAAGTCCGGTGTGGGAACGGTGTGCCAGTCAACATAGGGTACATCAAAATTTTCAGCCATTGTTTTATTCTCCTTTCTTCAGCATCAGCTTCGATTCATTATAAAGCAAGTTTCATGCCATTTCTCACAAATGTCCTCTCCTGTTGCTATTTCATCCGCAAAATGATATAATCAGGACACCGGCACAATGCTCTGCTGCCGGGCGCTTAAGGGGGAATCCATGGGACTTGAATTATACCAGAAGCAAAAACAGGCGCTTTCCCAGCGGATGATACAGTCTGTCCGCATCTTGCAGATGACTTCGCAGGAACTGGAGAACTATATCGACGATATGGCGCTTGAGAATCCCGTGATGGATGTGGAAAAGCATTCGGAAGCAAACGAATCCATCGATGCCTGGCGCGCATCCCACGATGCGGGCGAGCAGGATCATTATCTCCTGCAGCGGCAGCGCAGCGATGATGACTATGACCCGAAAGACACCTGGAACTACCATACCGATCACGGGGAGACGCTGCGCGATCATCTTCTCTCACAGCTGGATCTGCACCGGTTTACAAAAACGGAGCTCCTGGTGCTGGATTATCTGCTGGATTCACTGGATGAGCGGGGGTATCTCACCGAAGATGTGTCATTTGTATCCGATCGTTTTGACACAGATGACACAACCGTCGAGCACCTGATCCTCATGCTGCAGGAGCTGGAGCCGGCTGGCGTCTGTGCCAAAGACCTTCCCGAATGCCTGAAGATCCAGCTGAGGAGGCAGGGGGTCCTCACCGAGGCGCTTGAAGAAGCGGTGGACACCTGTCTCACACTGGTCGCCAAAAACAGGATCCCGGCGATAGCCGCAAAGCTCGGTGTGACGAACAAGGAAGCTTCCCGATTCTGTACGCTGATCCGAAGCCTCCAGCCGAAACCGGGCAGCCGTTTCTATCATCAGGATGACGTTCAGTATATCATTCCCGATGTGTATGTCACCGGACCGAAAGACGATCTGGCGGTCCAGCTGCGGCAGGGCGATGTGCCGGAGATCCGCATCAACGGCTACTACAGGTCGCTCTTTCAGACTTCGGAGGAAAAAGAGATCCGGGAGTATCTGGAAAATAAAATGCGCCAGGCCGAATGGGTACAGCAGTGCATCGCGCAGCGCCAGAACACCATGATGCGCGTCTCTGAGGAGATCCTCCACTCCCAGATCGACTTTTTCAGAAACGGCCCGAATCATCTGCAACCGCTCACGATGGCGCAGGTCGCCGATGAGATCGGCATGCACGAATCCACCATCAGCCGCGCCATCGACCGGAAATTCCTGCAGTGCTGCTGGGGCGTGTTCCCGATGGCCTATTTTTTCCAGAAAAAGGCCTCCGCAAGAAACAACCGCGCGGCCGCCCTGGCGGAGGAAAATGTCACACCGATGCGCGTCAAGCAGAAACTCCGGGAGATCATTGCGGCTGAGAACCCGAACAAGCCCTACAGCGACCGCATCCTGAGCGAAAAGCTCGGGGAGGCCGGCATCACCATATCGAGGCGCACCGTCGCGAAATACCGGGAAGAAGAGCATATCCCGGATGCAAGCGGCAGAAAGAAATACTAAGGGGACGGGTTCCCAGGCATTTACGGGGACGGTTCCCGGCACGAAAAAAGTTCTCCGCGAGGAGAACTTTTTTCGTGCCGGGAACCGTCCCTGATTTTTTCCAGTCTCACTTCCCCGGAACCGGCGGCCTCCCCATCGGCGGCATCGGCATGCTGACGTTGAACACCAGCTTGATGAGCCATACAAAGAAGGCCAGCACCAGGATCGGGATGAGGCAGGACGTGACGATCATCACCGCCAGGGCCTCGATCATGTTGTTCAGGACTGTCTCGAAGGCGGAGGTCGCGACCGTGACCTTCTCCTTCGCCGCATCGATGATATCGCCGGCTGTGGACGTCACCGCGCCGGTCAGCCTCTCCCACCAGGAGAGTTCCTCCCCGGCGTTTTCCGGCCCGGACTGGGCGTTCTCAGCAGCCTCCGCGACGACCGACTCCGCGCCGGACTCGAGTTCCTCCACGGTCTCCCTGGCGGCGTCGAGCGTCGCGCTGATCGACTCCCCGTAGGTCGTGTCGATCATGTCCGCGACAAATGTGCTTGCCGGCACAATGACCATGATCGCGAGCGCAAAGGCAGTCAGCTTATAAGCAGTCTCCCGAAGGCCCGGCCTCCTTACAAATACTGTCAGCATATACAGGAGGCATGCCAGCGGTATCAGCACCTTAAATGCCGCGAACCCCAGGATCGTGAGCATGTATTTTTCGAGATAGATCGCACAGATGACGATCACAAAATACCCGCTGATGTCCGCCAGCTTCGTCGCGATCGGCGTCGCGACGTCCCCCGGGATCAGCGTGATCGCCGCGGACGCTGCCGTCGAAGCGGCGGTCAGCTCCATCACATTTTTCTTCTTCGCGTCGAGCGAGGCGATCGTCGCCTTGTAGGTGTCCACATTCATTGCCCACTTCGCGACGACGAAAAAGGAAAGAAGCCCGATCACAAGCGGAATAATGATCGTGAGCGCGGTCTTCACTTTCGGGTCGATCTTAATTCTGTCCTTCTCCTCCATCGATCAGCCCTCCAGGAAAAATGCGCATTCCTCGTCGTTGCAGACCTTTGCCGCCTCCGTGCGGATGTTGCAGTGGAAGACGTGGTCCAGCGGCTCCGCCTCGGTCCCGTAAGTCCTGTCGATGAAGGGAACGCCCATCTCCGTGAATTTTGCGGTGAGGCCCTTCTGCGCAGGCGGCCCGGCCAGCCCGTCGGCGCTCGCCGTCATGACGAAAGCCCGCGGGAATCTCTCGTTGATATACGGGATCGGATTGACGAGCGCGACCTCCTCCTTATCCCTGATATTCTTAAGCAGGGCCTTCATGAGGCTGATCGTGAACTTGCTGGCCCCGTTCTTCGCATCGACATTGATCTCATAGACGCCGCAGTTGAGCCCGACCGCCGCCGGCACGAACGGACGACCGTCCGGGCGGACAGGCGTCTTAAAGCCCAGCTTCGCCGCGTAGGCGGGGTCCGTGCAGGCCGCCGAGTAGATCGTCAGCATGTGTGCGCCGGCCGAGTCGCCGACCGCGTAGATGCGGTCCATGTCAAACCACTCGTCATTTTTGAACATCCACTCAAACACCAGGTTGGTGTCGACAAGTCCTGCCGGGAATTTGAACTCCGGAGCGACCCGGTAAGTGAAGTTCACGACCGCGAACCCTCTCTGGGCGAGGTTCATGCAGTACCACTGGTAGCGCTCCTTGTCCCCGTAGGTCCAGCCGCCCCCGTGGATGCTCACGATCACCGGAAGCTTCCCTTCCGTCCCCTTCGGGCGGTAGACGTCCAGCAGCTGCCAGGCGGCGTTCGTCCCGTAGAGGATGTTGTCGCGCCGCTCGATATCCGCCGGCGTCGTGAGGCCGGCGTCGCGCTTGTCGTCCCCCGCTTTAAACGTTCTCCGCAGCATAAATGTTGTAAATGACATGTCTCAGATCTCCTTTTCCGCTGCCCCAAGCTGTGCCGCCAGCTCCTCGTACAGCATCTCCATATCAAGCGGCTTCGTGACATACCCGGTCATGCCGCTCTCTCTCGCTTTCGTGACCGACTCGTCGAAGACGTCCGCGGACATCGCGATGATCGGCACCCTCTGCGCGTCCGGGTGATCCAGCGCGCGTATTTTCGCCGAGGCCTCGAAGCCGTCCATCCGCGGCATGTGGATGTCCATGAGGACCGCGCTGTAGGTGCCGGCAGGCGCATTTTCAAAAAATGAAACCGCCTCCGCCCCGTCCTGCGCCACATCGGCTGTGACGCCGACCCGGCCGAGGATCCCGCAGGCGACCTTCTGGTTGATCACGTTGTCCTCCGCGAGAAGGACTTTTTTGCCACCGAGGATCTCTCGCGGCTTCGGATCCTTCTTTGTCTCCACTTTCTCGGCCGGGCAGCAGGCCGGCAGGTCCAGCGTCAGGAAAAATGAAGTTCCCACGCCCTCCCGGCTCTCCACCCTTATGTCGCCGCCCATCATTTCCGTGAAGGTCTTCGTGATGGCAAGTCCCAGGCCCGTGCCGCTCCCGTATTTTGAGGGCGTCCTGGAACCCTGGGCGAACGGCTTGTAGATGCTCGGCAGGAATTCCTCGCTGATCCCGCAGCCGTCGTCAGTGACCACAAATTCATTGCGGATTGCACCGTCCGCAAGGCTCTGGTGCAGCGAAAGGTTCACGTGGCCGCCCCGGTCAGTGAATTTTACCGCATTGTTCAGGAGATTGATCAGGATCTGCTTCAGACGGACGTTGTCGAAACACATGTCTTCGCAGATGATCTCCGACTCGTCCATCACCACCGAGATGCCCTTCTTCAGGGCCAGCGGATCGATGATCGTGTGGAGCTCCTTAAACAGCTTCCGCAAATTGGCGCTGACCGGGTTCAGCTTGATGTCGCCGGCCTCCGCCTTGTTAAGCTCCAGCACCTCGTTGATGATGGAGAGCAGGTATTTGCCTGAGATGCGGATATTTTCGAGATACTCCCGGGCGCCTTCCAGCGTCTCCTGCTCCATGCCGAGCGCCGAGAGACCGATCACCGCGTTCATCGGCGTGCGGAGCTCATGGCTTAAGCGCGACATGAAGCGGCTCATATCCGCGTTGGCCTGCTTCTCCTTCTCCAGCGAGCGGGCGAGTTCCTTTGAGAGTTCCTCGATCTTTCTCTGCTGCGACAGCGTCTCCGTCGCGTCAATAAAGCTTCCGACAAGCCCGATGATCGTATCGCCGTCATAGGCCGGAGCTTTCGTTGCAAAGATCTCACGGTTTTCACCGTGGACACGGCATTTTCCCAGCACAAGATACGTGCTCTCGCCCCGGAGGACCTTCATCTCGTCCTCGCGGAAGGGCTCCGGATCGTCATGCCAGCCCATATCCTCGTCCGTCTTGCCGATCAGAACGTCCTCCGAAGGAAAGCCGTAGAAATCGAGGAATGCCTGATTGACGCCCACGAACCTGCGCTCCGTATCCTTCCAGAACATGCAGGTCTGGGTGGTGTCCAGAACTTTTGCGAGAAGAATATCCCGGACCTTGTCCCGGGCATGTCGGTTGTGGTCCTCTGTGATATCCATGGTCGTGACATAGATCAGCTTCCCGCCGTCGTCCGCCTCCCGGGCTTCCATATTTCCCCGGAACCAGCGGTACTCTCCGTTCACGTTGAGCCTCATGCGGAACGGATAAAGCGTTCCGGGAGCCCGGAGCATCTCATACAGCTTGCTCTCAAGGCTGATCCTGTCGTCCGGATGAAAAAATACAGCAAGGTTGGAAAAGAAGTAATCCTCAAACGTATCCCTTTTCAGATGCAGAACTTCCAGAAAGCGATCCGTGATCATGACAAGTTCGTACTTACCTTCCCGGACATAGAAGATAACCGTGCAGTTCGGTATATGCTCCATCTCAGAGCGGATTTCTTCAGCCATAACGTACATTTTCTCAGTCATCTCATCCTCCCTGTCAGCAGTTTTCTGTTTTTATTCTAGCATATTTAACCTTTATAAGCAATAAAAGGGCTGCCCAAACGGACAGTCCTTCTCCGATACATTATTTCTTAAAATAAACATTTACCACCATGATCTCGCTGTCGCAGCCTACCCTAAGAGGCGGACCGTAATAGCCGACACCCGACGTGACGACCGTCTGGAGATCATCCACAACCTTGAACCCGTAATTGTTCTCATTGAAGAACGGCGTGAACAGGGTCGCAGGGAACATCTGGCCGGCATGCGTGTGGCCGCTCATCGCAAGGTCGGCGCCGTTTGCCTTCAGGTTCTTATAATCAACCGGCTCATGCTCCAGCACCAGAACCGGCAGTGAGGTATCGATCCCCTTCATGAGTTCCGAAGCCGTAAGGTGCTCCTCCGTGCCTCTTCCGGACTTCTCGCCGTCCTCACGCAGGACCAGAACGATTGAATCGTCCACGACCTTTACAACCTCATCCGAAAGCACCTCCATACCGCAGCCGCAGATGAAATCCGTCACTTCCTTGCTTCTTTCGGCGTCCTCGACCGCTGTCATGGGGAATCCTCCGAAGAGAGGCTCCTCGACATCGTGGTTCCCGTAGACGCCGTAGCTGCCGTATCTGGCTTTGATTCCCTTCAGGATCTCCTGGTAGACTTCCGGCTCTCTCAGGCCGTAATAAGTGCTCGTCAGGAAGTCCCCGGCGGTGAGCACCAGGTCCGCATCCTGTGCATTGACGAGGTCGACCATCTTCTGCATGGTCTCGGGATGCGAGTTGACGCTCATGTGCAGGTCACCGAGCAGGACAACCTTGAGCGGCCGGTCACCCAGATCCGTTTTCAGCTCCTTATCGATCGTCACATCGAGCGAGTGCACCTTCACATCCTGCGCATGGACGAGACCGTACGCGTTCACGAGGATCGTCCCCAGGCAGACTACTGCAAGAAGCACCCTTGCCGCCGCCATAAGCGCCTCTCTCTTACCGCTTCCAAAGAGGAAAATGAGAAGCAGCAGAAGCCAGGCAGCAAGCTCAAGGAGTATCAGGTAGAAAAGGAAGCCCAGGATCACATTTCCGATCCGCATCATGAAGAATTTGAACGCGGAATCCGGAAGAAATGCCCCCAGAACGGGAGGCAGTACGCCGATAAGAAGCAGCAATACCACCGCCACGGCAAACCCCTTCTGGTCCCTGTAGGAGGGAAATGCAAAGAGAAACAGGCCGTGCAGCATCAAAGTCATCAGAATATAAGTCACTACATAAGCAGATGGTATTAAGTATGTATACATTTATGTCAGTCCTCCCGGCCAGATTACCCCGGCAATTGCCTGGTCTGTCCGGCTCTCCTCTCCTTCATTTGTTGTCTCGGCACCGCCGGGCTCGATATCCGTGATGCCTTCGCCCATATTCGGATGCTTCGATGAATACGTATTGTCCACGAGGAACACGCACATAACAACCGCCACCGCGATCGTAAAGGCCTTAACCGGAAGCTGTCTCGTCATCGTGTCAAGGGCCGGCGCCAGCAGGTAGATGATGACCGAGCCCAGGATTCCGAATGCAAGCAGGCCTTCCGCACAGACCCTGCCCTGAATATTCAGGAAGTATCCGGAATAATCCCACCACTTCTGGCCGTCATGCGTCAGCTCAAGATACCATCCCGTAAAGTATTCAACGAATCCGCAGAGGATGATGGACGCTGCAAAATGAACCGGCAGATTGTTGCGGAGCTTCTTAAGGAGCAGCAACACGATCACGGCGCCTGTGCCGTAAATCGGAAGCCACGGTCCGTGCAGTACGCCGCGGTTGACAAATTTACCGGTCTCAATAAGGTGCAGAGACACCTCCCAGAGCCAGCCCACAAACGAAAGTTCCAGGAACAGGAAGCAGATCGTCGTGAGGGAATAGTTTCTCATATAGTAAATGCCTTCCGCTCTCGGATCCTTCACGCGTCCGGGAGCAACCACCAGCCGCATCGGGTAGGATTCCTTCGCCAGAACGCTCTGCGCTTCTTTCAGGCGGGCTTTTGTCGCCTGGCTTCTCTCGTAGGCCTCCTCTTCCCGGGTCTGTTTTAAGACTATGCCGAACCAGTCTGCCATGAAGTTGAAGAATCCCATTCTGGGCGGCTCCTCAGGCTGAGGAGATTCCAGTTCAGCTCTCTCCACAGCATAGACTCCGATCAGACTCCCGTCATCCGCTTTCTTGTAGAGCCAGGTATCGTTCAGCAATTCGGCGTTCAGAACGTATTTGGCTTTCGCCTCATCCCTCAGCTTGACGTAGTACTCTGCCATAGCTGCAGTAAAGTAAGGATTTATAAAAAGAATTCTTAACAGTCCGAAAGTAAACATATCCAGCAAATTCCAGCCTATAAACGAGAGCTGTTTTACGAAGAGATCCCATTTATGACCCTTCATCATATCCCGCGACAGTCTGAGTGCTTCTCTCGTCCTTATATCCGGATTCTCCGCAACGATATACGGAACCATATAGTACTGAAAATATTTAATCACGCCGCCTATGATCGTGAAGGACCACAGGGTCACCAGAATTGTCGTCAGAACAAGAGTTTTGGTTGTTCTGAACCAGCGCCGTACCTGATGAAAATACAGAAAGCGGGTATACGGCACCCTCTTATATATGCGGGCTTCCAGGAAAAATCGACACATGACTGCCTCGTAAAATCTCTGGATAAACGCCCAGTAGAAAAGATAAACCAGAAGGGCTCCGAGGATTGCAATCAGAGTGGAGACCGTGTCCGAGCGGCTGATCTGCCGCATGGCTGAAACGACTTTAACCCAGAGAGCGCCTGACGAGAAAGAATTGATTGCAGCGGAAAGATAGCCTCTTGTCCTTCCGAAGGCAGAATCCTTGGCGTTCTCGATAACCTGTGCCTGGATCTGCTGCGACATCTCGTCGCCTTTTTCCACACCGTCGGTCAGAAGCTCAAGCAGTACATCAGAAGGCGTCTGGCTCGCCAGCATGCCGGTGCTGGCCACATCTTCCCCGGCCTCATCAGAATCACCTGTCAATTGAGCAATGATCTCGTTCTGACCGGTAGCCAGGCTCTTAAGACCGTTAAATGCGTCTATAAAGGATGTATGGAGAAGCGCCGCCAATATGCAAACCATGACCAGCAAGGCATAATGCAGCTTCAGAGTCCCAAGAGCGGCCTTTTTCATCTCCTTTGATGTCATGAATTTTTTCTTACCGTCTTTCATTCTGCCTTCCTAACTGACAGCCTCCCTTTTTAAGGGAGGCTGTTCTGATGGATAATTACAACGTTGTTTTCAAGATCGATGCTTTTTATGGTTCCGATTATCTCCTTTCGGACGCCGAACAGATCCCGGAAAACGAGCTTGTCTCCCTCCACCTTCACAGAGGATGTACTGCTCATGATAAGTTTTTTGTCGATATCAGTATAAACATTTGCCAGACACATGTCAACATACCCCCTTTTCAGAGCAATTCAGCCGCTTTCTTAAGCTTCTCATTTCCTTCTTTGAAGTTTTCGGCCGCCTGCCTGATGAGTTCCGCCGCCTCCGCACAGCCGTCTGCGGCAAGAGCTTCGGCCATCTCCCGGATCTCCTCCGCGTGATGCTCGTTGTGGCTTAAGAGGTAACCCAGCATGGTTTTTCTCTTCTCCTGCTCACTCATGCCTCTGGGGAGCTCTTCCCCATGATGATGTCCGTGCCCATGTTCATGCCTGTGTGCTTCCTCGTGTCCCATCTCAATCACCTCATTTTCCTTTTTTGAGAGCCTTCAGGTGCTCTTCCCGCATTCCGTCGACCTCGTCGCAGACCGGCTTCATGCTGCAGTGACTGCAGTCAAGGTTCAGCCCGTCCATGATGTGGGTGAGCGTCTTCGTGATGTCGTCCACCTTCTTTGCGTTCGGCGCGAGCGCCTCGACGATCTGCTCATCCGTGATGAAGATCATGCGGACCTTCTTAACGCCCGGGATCTCCTTGTAGCGGGCGATATAGTCCGCCCCGACTGATGAAAATGAAATTCCCGCGCGGGCCGCCTTCGCACTCACCCGGACCTGCTCCTTGTAGGAGGTCGTCGAGACCCTGACCATGTAGCCCTTCGGAAAAACGTGATATCTCACAAATTCCATCTTCCGGATGGCGTCATGGGCCGCCTCGTCCTCCCCGAGCTCCTCCGTGCCGAGAATGGCGATGCGGGCGAAGGCTGTGTCGGACCTGACAGCCGGAAGGTCCCGGCCGACGATCAGGATCTCGTCCTCCGAAAAGTCCGGGTCCGTCGTCACGCAGGTATAGTTGACCGAGGGTTTTCCGCTGCCTCCCAGCTCGAACGCGGCCTCCCGCTGCATGACAAGCTCGCTGCTGCCGCTGTCCGGCCAGGGCCGGGCGGAGGCGCCGCCAATGCGGCGCACATCTCCTTTCCCGACCTCCAGCATCGTCTCCTTAATGATCTTATCGTATATGTTCATATCTTTACCATCAGAAATTCAGGTCTTCCTTCTTGCGGTCGAACAGTTCGTTCACCCTGCGGTAAGCCCACTCCATGAGCTTCTGGTCAAGGTTCCAGAAATAAATGACGAACAGTATGCCGGTCGCCGCGGCAAGGACCTTGAACGTCTTCCAGATGATCCTGAAAAATGTTTTCATTGTCAAATCACCTCTCTTCTGTGATCATCTCAGGCTTTCTTCGCCAGGCCTTTCTGGCGGGCATACTCTGCCGCTCCGAGAGCTCCCATGAGCTGCGGGTCCGTGGACAGATCCACGACCTTCAGCTTCAGGACACGCTCGATGGCGGCTTTGAGGCCGTCATTCTTCGCGCAGCCGCCGGTCAGCGTGATGGAATCCGTGGCGCCCGCCTTCTTCGACATGACGAAGCAGCGCTTTGCGACCGCCATCTGGATACCTGCCGCGATCTCGTCCATCGGCTTGCCTTCGCCGACCAGCGTGATGACTTCGGACTCCGCGAAGACCGTGCACTGGGCCGTGATCGGAATGACGTTCTTTGCTGTCAGGGAAAGCTTCGAGAACTCCGGCAGGCTCATCTCGAAAGAGCGCGCCATCGCCTCGTAGAAACGTCCGGTGCCGGCCGCGCACTTGTCGTTCATCGCGAAGTTCTTAACGGTGCCGTCCGTATCGATGGAAATACCCTTGATGTCCTGTCCGCCGATATCGATGATCGCCTTCACGTTCGGGTTGGTCACGTGGACGCCCATCGCGTGGCAGGAGATCTCGGAAATGTTCTCGTCCGCAAACGGAACCTTGTTCCGGCCGTAGCCGGTTCCGATCAGGTAGGCGAGATCTTCTGATTTTTCAAGCCCGGGCACCTGGTCCAGGACTTCCTTCATCGCGATCTCCGCCGATTCCTTCGCGTTGATCTTGCTCTTTAAGGTCGTGTCCGCCACGATCTTGCCGGTCTCGTCGATGATGACTGCCTTTGTGTAAGTGGATCCTACGTCGCATCCGCCAAAATATCTCATGATCTTCTCTCCATTCGTTATCAGTTTTGCGCTCACCAGGAGGCGTCGTCTTCAAAATCAACCAGCGACGGATCAAGCGGTTCCTCCCGCATGACCGTGCGCATGTATTCATTTACCTTCGACCGCATATCCTTGCGGGAGACCGTACGCGGATCCATCAGGTCGTGCTCGATCCAGATGAGCCGCACGCCGTGCTCTCTCGCCTGCTCGTCGAAGAGACCGTTCAGTGTGGACATGTTCTTGCAGGAGACGTGCTGGTACATGATGACGATGTCCGGCTTCCAGATCTCCACCTGGCGGAAGAGCTCGGTCAGAACGTGGTCGTAGCCGCCGTTCGTGTGCCGGCGCATAACCATGCGCTCGTAGAGTCTCGCCATGTCTCGGAGGGCTTCCTCCTTGTCCTCGGTCTCCAGCGGCTTCGTGAAGTTCAGGCTCTCCATCTCCACGAGGACGTTGATGCCCCAGCAGTTGGCCAGCCAGTTCGAGAAGTTCGCGTAGTAGTGAGCCGGGACGCTCCAGACGATCGCGCGGTGGCGCATCTTGCCGCGCCAGGGCTCCTCGCGATTCTCGTAGGCCGCCTTCATCAGCCGGTCGACCTTGCTGAAGGTCTTCAGGATGCGCGGGTCGAGGCCGCCGTCCATCTCGTAGTTCCATTTTCTGAAGAGCTCGTAGCACGGGCCGATCAGCTGCGGGTAAGGCGTCTGGTTGACTTCCCACTTCTCAAGCTCGTACTTCGTCTCCTCGTTGAAGCGCTTCATCGCGGCGAAATAGGCGTCCCAGCTCCATTTCGCGCCGGTCTGCTCCTCGATAAAGCGGATGCAGGCCTTGATGTCCTCCACCGCGGCGTCCATGATGGACTCGTCCTCGTAGCGGACCGGGAACGCCAGATGGAAGGTCGGCAGGTCCTTGAACCGCCTCGAGGTGTAGGACGAGGCCATGACCGAACCGTCGCAGGGCATCGAGCTGGAAATGAAGCACGCGCCCATATGCGGCAGCGCGTCCACGACGCAGGCTCCGCACTCGGACGTCGGCACCGGACAGGTGTCCGAAGGCAGTCCGTAGGACTCCACCGCGTCGATGTAGGGCATGCAGGCCAGCTGGTCGATCTCGGACAGCAGGAACACCGGCATCAGCTGATAGGGGATGCCCGCAAGATCCGGGAAGCCTGCCATGATCTGCGCCATGGTCATCTCGTCGAGCAGCACGATCTTCTTCGAGAGATCCGTGCTGTTGCCGCCCTTCTCGTCCGCTTTCATGAGGAGAACAAGGTTCTCGGCGACATAGCGGAAGATCGCGTAGATGAGCTCGTGGTGCATCTTGAGCGCCTTGCCTCGGAGTCCGAGCGTATTCTTGTCCATGAAGGAGTGGCAGCAGAAGTAGGAGATCATCCAGCGGTAATGCAGCGCGCCGTTCAGCGACGGGATGAGGTCCTTGCTGAAGGTCGCCAGCAGCATCGCCCACATTCTGGCCCACTCATAGAAATCGGCTCCCGTGTCCTTAAGGCCGCGCCATTCGCGGCGGACTGTGGCCATTTTGCCGTTCCGGTAGAGCTTGCCGAGCTGCTTCTCTCCGTTTAAGATGAGGTCTTTGACCTCGGCCGGGCTCATTTTCCCAAGCAGGGAAGCCTCGTAGGAGACGCGCTTATAAAATGCCTTCGCGTCGCCCGCCGCGTCCTTCCCGACCTCCTTCCAGTCGGTCTCCTTCAGCATGTCGGCGATGATGCCGCCGACCTCCTTCAGGTTTTCCGCCTGGAGCTTCAGGTTCATGTGGTCTTTCATCCGGAATAATTTCGGATCCGGGTATTTCATCCGCCCTGCACCTCCTTTCCGCCGTGGATGCGTTTGATCTCAAGCGCCTCGACAAATGCCTGGAACCGGGTACGAAGCTGCCCGGAATTGCGGACATTGTAAGGCCGGTCGATGGAGAGGACGGGCCAGCCGTACTCCTCCGCAAGGATGTGGCTCGCGAGCGGCCGCTCGAAGCCCCAGAAATCACAGAATTTCATCTGCTCGTAGATGATGCCGTCCGCGCTGTACTCTCTGGCGAGACGGTCCGCGGTGTCTCTTCTCTGCTGCACCTTCTCCTCGCTCATGTAGCGGGCGCACTCGGAGGTCTTCATATAATGAAGGACGATCTGGCGGAGAATGTTCTCGTTCGGATCGATCTTAATCTCCTCCCGTCCGGGCTTGGAGCCGTAGCAGTAGCGGTCCGCGACGACCATCGCGCCGGCGTCCTCCAGGAGCCTTGTGAAATCGAGATCGTCGATCTCGGAGCCGACCACCACCACTCTCGCACGGAAGGGAGACTTCTCATCCGGCTCGCGGTGACGGATCTCCTCAAGCGTCTCCCTCAGATACGGCAGGATCAGCCGCTTCGGGCAGCAGTAGGAGACGAGCGAGAGCACATGGTACTCGTAGCCGGTGACCGGAGGATTCGGCAGTTTCCGGAGATCCCCGATCTCCGTCATGATCCGGCAGACCTCGTTGTGCTCCTCAACAGCCTTAAGGAGCGCCTCGTCCGAGGTGTCGACCCCGTACCGCTCCTTCAGGACGTCCAGCAGCCGTAGACGCATCTGGATCTCCATCTGGTCGACCGTGTAGCTCTCGATCTTGTAGGGGATATCGCAGTGCGTGATGAAGAAATCCGGCTTCTCGCAGCACTTCAGTATCTCAAAATGCTCGTAGCAGCGGTTCATCGCCGAACATGCGTCGACGCCGGCGATCCCGTCGAGGAACTGGTACCCGCCCTCGATCGCTCTCTCGAGCAGGGAGCGGCAGTACTCGCAGGTGTAGTTGGACATATAGTATGTCGCGATGTCGATTGACGAGGACCTGGGAGCGCGCAGGCGCACCGAAAAGCAATTTCCCAGATTGAGAAGCACTTCCGGCATGTGGTAGCAGGTGTAGCCGATCGCGAGGTCTCCCTCGGACTGAGCCTTTTTGACCAGCTCGTTGTCCGCGTTCTCCAGCAGATTCTCAAATTCAATCAGGTATTTGAGATCCTTCAAAACCATCCCTCCTTTGCTGCAGTATATTCATTCCAAGGAGCGCTTTTCTGGCTCCTTCAAGTATCGCTGCATCCTCCGGCAGTTCAAATACGCTCCTGCCCTCCACATCGTTCTCGACGAGGCGGTCGTCGGCGCCGATGACGGCGACGATCTTCATTTTCCCGATGTGATCCTCCGTGATCCGCTCCGGCATGAGGACGCGGTTCAGGACCGCCCCGACCTCGTCGTACATCACCATCTTCTCCGCGACGCCCTGGATCGTCTCAATGATCGAGATCCCCTTCCGGCTCTGGTCGGAGACGCAGATGAGGTGGGTCACCCGCTCCATCACGCGGCGGTTGATCTGCTCGATCCCTGCCTCCCCGTCGATGACAACGTAGTCGAACTCGCCGGCGAGAAGCCCGATCACCTGCCGGAGGTAGGTGTTGATCGCGCAGTAGCAGCCGGCGGCCTCCGGCCGTCCGATGGCGAGAAATGCAAACCCGTTCTTCTCCTCCATCGCCTCAAACAGGCGGAACCGCGCCTCCGCGAGAATGTCCTCAGTTCCCTCAAGCCCTTCCGTCACGTCCTTCGCGACGCGCAGGCGGATATCGTCCAGCGTCTCGGTCACCCGGACGCCCAGCGCGGTCGCAAGGCCGACGGCCGGGTCGGCGTCGATGGCAAGGATCCTGGCTTCCGGCTTCTCCTCGGTTAGAATGCGCACGATTGCGGCCGAGAGGGATGTCTTGCCCACGCCGCCCTTGCCGGTCAGGGCCAGGATCGCTGTTTTATGGTCCATAGGAAGTTTCCTCCTTCGGAAAATATTTCATGCCAATCCAATTTTCAGCATACCATATTTATCTAATATTTACAAGTTTTTCAGCAAAACGAGTGGGTTTCTCAACAATTTTTACGAGTTTTTCTCCTGTTTCATTTGTATTCTTTTTTCGGATGTGATAAATTTTAGTATAGGATGTTCTGTCCTGCAGCGTGTTTCCCGGCTGCAGAGATCTTTAAGATCTTCCGCCAGCGGAAGATGCAGAAAGGAGCCTTATGAGGGACCTTGTACACATCATTGAACTTGAGCAGCTGCTGCTCGAGGCCAACAACGACCTCGTGCGGCAGGCAAAATCAGAGGGAAAGCGGGCGCTCGGCTACACCTGCTCCTTCATGCCCGAGGTGCTGCTCGACCTGCCGGGCTGCTTCTCGGTACGCCTTCGTGCCCCGCGCAGCGCCTCGCCCGACATCGCCACCTACTACATGTCCAACCGGACCTGCATGTTCGGCCGCTGCCTCCTTGAGCGCGCGCTGGAGGGCGGGTTTAATTTCCTTGACGCCGAGATGGCGACGGAGACCTGCACCGTCACCTGCCGCTTCCAGGAGCACCTGCAGATGATGGATGTGATCCAGAACCCCGACTTTTTCTGCGAGTTCACGGATGTTCCCTTCAAGAAGAATCAGAACTCCATCGACCACTACACCACCCAGCTCCGGGCCCACGTGCTTACGCCGCTCCATGAGCGTTTCGGGATCGATGTCTCCGACGACGCCCTCAGGGCCGCCGTCGCGGAGCACAACGAGGTCTGCCGCCTCATCACGGAGATCGGCAGCTACCGCAAAAAGGACATTCCGACCATTACGGGCTTCGAGTTCCAGCTCATCCAGCTCTCGACCCTCGTATGTCCCAAGTACCTCATTCTTCCGATTCTCCGGGATATCGCCGAGGACCTTAAGACCCGCGAGCCGGATGCCCGCATCCCGTGGCGCTGCAAGGTCGTTCTCGCCGGTTCGGAAAATGACGACCCCTACTTCACCCAGCTCATCGAGGAGTGCGGCGCCCTGGTCGTCGCCGACCGCCACTGCTTCGGCTCTCTCCCGGGACGCGAAGAGATCGAGCTTCCCGAGGGTAAGGATGTGCTGACCGCCATCGCGGAGCACTATCTCCTCCACGAGCAGTGCCCCCGCTTCATGGAGCAGCACATCATGCGCGAGCGCAAGGAGTATCTTGCAGATCTCGCGAAAGAGTACAAGGCGGACGGCATCATCATCGAGCAGATGAAGTTCTGTGAGTACTGGAGTTACGAGCGCACGATCGACACCATCGTGATCCCGCGCGACCACGGCATCCCGGTATGTTCCATAGAGAAGGAATATGTCAATACCGCGATCGGCCAGCTCCGGACTCGTTTTCAGGCATTCATTGAGAGCATTGAGATCAAAAAGATCCAGAAAGAAAGGGAAGGAGCGGCCATATGAGCGAACGCACATTTAAGGAGACAGCGGGCGAGCGCGCAAAAGCTGCAAAAAATGCCGCAAAGGCAGCAGCTTCAAAGCTCCGGCACGCCGATTACAAAAAAGCTGCCGAATCAGTCCGTGAGAAGGCAAGGACTTTTGACATCAAAAAGGCCGCCCGGGATTTCTGGTACGGCAAGCCCCACGAGGAGAGACGGCTCGGCGACCTCTACATCGGCAACACCGGCCTCTATAAGCACCGCGAGTGGCGCGGCTTCAAGGACACCATGTACTATTTCCATATGATCTGGCTTTACAACTACGTTCATATGGTGACCGACATCCTTTCTGGCGACGATCCCCTCTCCTTCTTTGCGGGAACCATGCGCTACCGCTGGATGGGCCAGACTTACCTCACTGTCATGCACTGGTTCGACCGCGGGCTTGAGGGCCTGCGCGGCCCGGCTCTCGCAGCCTCCGCCTGGCACTACCGCGGCATGACAAATGAAACCATCCGCCAGTTCATGCGCATGTTCGCTGCCGACAAGAAGCTTCACGGCGGCAAGGAAAACAAATACTGGAAGAACACCATCGCCCACGATGAGACCGTCTCCGGCAACATCTTCTATCCCTGGAGAGACGTCATGGATGATGTTGCGCTGCAGATGATTCCCTATTTCGTCACCTGCCACGTCAACAACCATACCGTCTTAAACTACATCGATGCGATGCAGTCCATCGGCCTCCCGGCGGATCCCTGCCCGATGTGCCAGGCCGAGGCCGGCATCTTCGTTCTGGATGACTACCCGGATTACAGCCCGGTCATGGTCACCTCCAACGAGGCCTGCGACGGCTCCGTGGCGACCTCCGTCATCCAGGACTGGTTCCTGAACCGCCCGCTCTTTGCGATGCCGCAGCCGATGCGCTTCGACGATCCGCTGGTCCAGAAGCACTGCCAGGAGGAGATCGAGGAGTGTTGGAAGTTCGTCGAGGAGCAGACCGGCCATCCGTTCAACTGGGAAGAGTACAAGAAGCATGCGGAGAGCTTCAACAAGCTCACCGATTTCGAGCATGAAAAATGGGATGTCGCCGCAAACACGCCCTACTACCCGATCAACGGCGTCGCCCAGGCGCTCTACCGCATATACTATTCCCAGGACGGCGACCGCCCGATCTGGCATTTCGTTGATGCGCATGTGAGAAAGATCATGAACAAGACGGTCAAAAACAAGATCGTCACCTTCCCGAAGACCCGCCACCGCGCGATCGCGTGGAGCTGCGCACCGCTCTACTACTCCAACTGGTGCACATGGGCCTACAACTGCTGGGGCATCAACACCATCATTAACATGGACTCCCTGATGTTCGACCAGTACCTCCGCACGGACACCTACGAGCACGCGCTTGAGGATCTCGCGACCTTCAATGAGCTCGCTCCGATGCGCTCCATGGCGGTCGGCGGTCATGAGCATATCTTCCGCCTCTGGGAGTTCATGGAGAAGTTCAACTGCGATTTCGTCGTCATGTACGACCAGCTGCAGTGCAAGGGCATGCAGGGCATCCACGGCATGTTCGAGGACGAGTTCAGAAAGCGCAACATCCACGCGGTCTGGGTACCGCACGCGCTTCCGGACAAGCGTACCGTCTCCCGCAAGGAGATCCGCAAGATCATCAGCGACTACATGTACACGGTCATGCACGAGGAGCCGCTCGATCCGTCCCTGGTCGACTTCGACGATTCCGAATCCTGGTAAAAAAGATGCGGCCCCGCCTGCGGGGCCGGAAAGGAGAATTCATGTTAAAAGTCTTGTTCAAGATTATCAAGGTCCTGGCCGTCGTCTGGGTCGTGCTCTTCACGGTCTTCTTCTTTGACCTCGACGGGAAGTTCCTTTACTATGTGTGGGAGCCGATGATGATTAAGCGGTTCGACAATATGAAGCGTCCGGATCTCACCGGGACACCTTACGAGAAGAAGGAGCCGGTCTGATCAGCATGAGAAAGCCCCCGGAGACCAGCTCCGGGGCTTTTTCATGCGTTTAGTACATGACCGGCCCGTTCAAATTTGATCTATTACCCGGTAAGGTCTTCATTTATCTTTCTACCCGGTAAATTTAATCAAATTGGGCATCTTGCCATGAGCTGTTTACCTGATGGTCATAGTATTTCTTCCCACATCAGGTAATTATCTTCATTTTTCTTCTGCTGAAGGTTTGATATATACCTGATAGTTGAAACTTTTTCTCCTCTGCCCGGTAATGCAACTCTCAAGCCCTCGTCCCGGCATATAATCTTTACCTGTTGAGAACCACATAACAATTATTATCCGGTATTTTGGCAGATTTTCTCAGGCTCAAAGCCCTCAATTAAACAGCCTCTCCCGTATCATCCTCTCAAAAAGCCTCATATCCAGCGGGCAGTCACTTGATTCCATCGTAAAAATGAAGTT
>DFFD01000161.1:0-167 GCA_002369495.1 Lachnospiraceae bacterium UBA3785
AAAAAGGACGGTTCTTTTGCTTGGAATAACCCATGCGAAAAGAATCGTCCAATTGATCACGCCAGCGCATACCCGGCGTCAAATGCCCTCTTATTAATCTCGATCGTCTTCGGCTTCACCGTGCGCTCAATGACCTTATACCAGTCCTCGACCGCATAGTCCATATG
>DFFD01000161.1:245-2096 GCA_002369495.1 Lachnospiraceae bacterium UBA3785
TACCGAGAATGACCACGTTGAAGCACCGCGGATTGCCGAGCTCCATCGCGATGGCTGTCGCGTCCGCCTTGTAGACGGTGTGATTCTTCTCGATCTCCTCGACGATTCCCTCCGGATATTCCGCCGCGCCGATAACGACCGGCATCGGGTCGATCCGGACATCGTTCAGGATGAGGACGCCGTCCGGCTTCAGGTAATGCGCGTACCGCTTCGCCTCCAGGCGCTCGAACGCGATGAGGACGTCCGCCTGGCCGGGCTCGACGATCGGCTCCTCCACCTTGTCGCCGTAGCGGACGAAGGTGACGACCGAGCCGCCGCGCTGCGCCATACCGTGGACCTCGGAGAGCTTGACGTCATAGCCGGCCTCGGTCGCGATGTAGCCTAAGATGCGGCTCGCGATCAGGGTGCCCTGGCCGCCGACGCCGACGATCATGATATTTCTTGTCTTCATATTACTGTACCTCCCTGATCGCGTTGAAGCGGCAGAGCTGCATGCAGAGCGTGCAGCCGTTGCACTGGGTCGGGTCGATGGAGATCGAACCGTCCTCATTTTTGGAGAGAGCCGGGCAGCCGGGCTTCGTGCAGGCGCCGCAGTGGACGCAGTTTTCCGGAACCGGGACGCATTTCTTCGTCGTCTTCGCCTCCGGGATCAGCGCGCACGGAGCTTTCGCGACGATGACCGAGAGGTGATCGGCCTTCACTTCGCGCTTCACGACCTCGGTGAGAGCCGCCTGATCGTAGGCGTTGACCGTGTAGACGTGGTCGATGCCGATCCCGTGGCAGAATTTCTCAAAATCGATCGCCGGAACGATGTCGCCCATGAGGGTCTTGCCGGTCGCCGGGTTGTCCTGGTGGCCGGTCATGCCGGTGATGCGGTTGTCGAGGATAATCACCGTGCCCGTGCTCTGGTTGTAGACCATGTTGATGAGAGAGTTCACGCCGGTGTGCATGAAGGTCGAGTCGCCGATCACGCATACCCAGTCTTTAAGGTACTCCTCTCCTTTCGCCTTGCCCATGCCGTGCAGCGAGGAGATCGACGCGCCCATGCAGAGGCAGGTCTCGATGACCTGGAGCGGCGCGACTGCGCCGAGCGTGTAGCAGCCGATGTCGCCGGCGACGTGCAGTTTTAATTTTTTAAGGACCCAGAAGGTGGACCTGTGCGGACAGCCCGGGCAGAGGATCGGCGGACGTGCCGGGATATCCGCTGCCGGAACGGCCTTGATCTCCTCCCCGAGGATCTTCTCGCGGAGCATGTTGGCGGAGTACTCGCCGAGCTTCGTGAAGAGCTCCTTGCCCTCGCAGGGGATGCCGAACGCGCGGACCTGCTCCTCGATGACCGGCATCAGCTCCTCGAAGATGATGAGGCGGTCAACCTTGGAGGCGAACTCCTCGATGAGCTTTCTCGGCAGCGGATGGACCATGCCGAGCTTTAAGACGGAAGCCTCCGGCAGCGCCTCGCGGACGTAGGTGTAGGGGATGCCGCTCGTGATGAAGCCGATCTTCGTGTCGCGGATCTCCATGCGGTTGATGGAAAATAAAGCCGCGTCCTCCGCCAGCTTGTCCATCATCTGCTCGACGATCACATGTCTGCGGATCGCGTTGGCCGGAAGCATGACGTTCTTGGCGATGTTCTTCTCATATTCCTTGTCCGGAACCTCTTCTCTCGGGCAGAGCTCGACGACGCCCTGCGAGTGCGCAAGGCGGGTGGTCGTGCGGATCACGACCGGCTTGTCGTATTTTTCACTGATCTCATAGGCGAACTTCGTGAAGTCCTTAGCCTCCTGGGAATCGGAGGGCTCGAGAACCGGGATCTGGGCCGCCCGGCTGACCATGCGGGTATCCTGCTCGTTC
>DFFD01000161.1:2144-9760 GCA_002369495.1 Lachnospiraceae bacterium UBA3785
CCTGCTCGTTCTGGGAGCTGTAGAGACCCGGATCGTCCGCCACGCAGAGGACCATGCCGCCGCCGACGCCCGCGTAGGCCGCCGAGTAGACCGGGTCCGCCGCGACGTTGTAGCCGACCATCTTCATGCAGGCAAATGAACGGACGCCCGCCACCGAGGCTCCGAACGCGACTTCCGCCGCGACCTTCTCATTGGGCGCCCACTCGCAGTAGAGATCGTCCTTGTACTGGACCAGGTTTTCGCTGATTTCCGTGCTGGGTGTGCCCGGATAGGCGGAGGCCACCTTGACGCCGGCTTCGTAGAGGCCGCGCGCGATGGCTTCATTTCCGAGCATCAGTTTCTTCTCACTCAATTTTTCCATCTCCTCTTTCTGATATCTGCATCCGGGCGGACCCGGCGTACATTTCCTTCGATTTTATAACCGCCGGCTCTTTCTGTCAACGCACTTTTAACTTCTTAAGCAGCACAAGGATCTTCGTGCCGAACGGCAGCTTCCGGATTTCCTCGTCCGTCATCCGTGTTGTCCTGGTGTAAAAGATCACGTAGATGAGGATGCCGGCCAGCACCGCGATGAGCGTTAAGACCGCGCTCGCCAGATACCGCCCGAAGATTCCCGGCAGAAGAAGCGCCGGCAGCCAGTAGATCACCGCCACAGCCGCGCCCATGAGGGCCGCCGCCTTGAGCGGCTGGATGAGCAGACGGTCAAGATCGTGCCGGTAATCGAGATATTTCTTCAGGGACACCGCATTGAGGACCATCACCGCCGCCGCGTAGAGCACGGTCGCGGCAAGGATGCCGTAGACGCCGGCCGGCGTGAACCCGACGAGCAGGACCGCCGCGATGACGTTGAGGCAGAGGGCGATGGCGGCATTTTTCACCGGGTCTCCCGGATGCCCGAGCCCCTGCAGGACCCCGTTGGTGACCGTCGAGAGGCTGTAGAAAATGACCGAGACAGCCCCCATCGCGAGCAGGATCGCCGCGCCGCGCACGTCGCCGGTCGGGTACATGATCCGGATGACCGGGTAGGACAGGACCGCGAGACCGACCGAAGCCGGTACCGCGAGGAACATCGAGAGGCGCATGCACTCGTTGATCCGGTCGGTCGCCTCATCGTTCCGGCCGGCCGAGATCGCGGTCGCGACCGCCGGAATGAGCGCAGTCGAGGTCGCGGAGGCCAGGGAGACCGGGATGTTCAGGATCGGCTTGACCCGGTAGGAGAACAGCGCGTACTGGCGCGTCACCTCCTGCGGCGGCACCTTCCGCCAGTCCATAAGCCAGGTGAAAATATTCTGGTCCACGATCGCCGTGCAGTTGTAGATCCCCGTCGCGAAAATGATCGGCGTCACCATCAGGAAAATGACCCTGAGCACCTGCCCGTAGCTCTCCGTCTTCTTCGTTTTGTCCCGCTTCATCCTCTTTCGGATCGTCTTCCTGTTCACGTAATATGTGAAGAGCATGAGGAGGATCCCGGCGAGCACGCCCGCGCCGGTGCCGAGCGTTCCGCCCGCGGCGCCGAAGCGGCCGGTGAGGGTTTCATTTCCCACATAAGGCCGGGTCAGCAGCCACGCGGCCAGCACGGAGACGATCGCGTTCACGATCTGCTCTGCCACGCGGGAAACGCCGGTCGGGAACATCGTGTTCTGGGCCTGGAAATAGCCCCGGAGGCACCCGAGAAGGCCCGCAAATACAATCGTCGGCGCAAGAACTCTGAGCGCCGGCACCGCGTCGGGCTGTTTTGTCAGGAAAAACGGCGCCCCGAAGAACGCGATGAGCGCGCCTGCGCCGCCCACGGCCAGCACATAGAAGATCGAGGCGTGGAAGACCTTCTGCGCATTTTTATACTGCCCTTTCGCGAGCCGGTCCGCCATGACCTTGGACAGGGCCGAGGGGATGCTGTAGGACGAGATCAGCAGGATGATCGCGTACCACTCGTAAGCGTACTGGTAGTAGCCGTCCCCGACGTCCCCGATCACGAGATGCATCGGGCTCCTGTAGATGAGCCCGATCACGCTGCAGACCATCTGGGCTGCCATGAGAAATGCGGCTTCCCGCACAACATTAGACTTTCTTTTCGCCATGCTGCTCCTTTATGTCATTCTTCGTTGGCGGCCGCCCAGTCGATCGGTTCAAGGCCGCACCGTACAAGATAGTCGTTGGTCCGCGAGAAAGGCCGGCTCCCGAAGAAGCCGCCCGAGGCCGAGAGCGGGCTCGGGTGCGGGGATTCGATGATGAGGTGCTTCGGATTGTGGATAAGTGCTTTCTTGCGCCTCGCCGGTGTCCCCCACAAAATGAAGACTATCGGGCGGTCCTGATCCGCGAGCACCCGAATCGCCGCGTCCGTGAACTCCTCCCAGCCGATCCCCCGGTGCGAATTGGCCGCGTGGGCCCGCACGGTGAGGACCGTATTTAAGAGGAGGACGCCCTGCCGGGCCCAGCCGGTCAGATCGCCGTTTTCCGGGACCGGACAGCCCAGGTCAACGCTCATCTCCTTGTAGATATTGACGAGGGACGGCGGGATCCGGATGCCCTTGTGGACCGAGAAGCAGAGTCCGTTGGCCTGCCCCGGCTCGTGGTAGGGATCCTGCCCGAGGATCACGACTTTCACCTTTTCAAGCGGCGTGAACGCAAACGCGTTGAAAATGTCCGTGCTCGGCGGATAAACCGTCTCCGTCCGGTAAGCCTCAAGCACCTTCTTATAGAGCTGCGCGTAATAGGGCTTCTTAAATTCCGGGTGCAGCGCCTTCTCCCACTCTCCCGTGATGGCCATAGCCGCCTCCTTACAGTCTGACGGGTACGCCCCGCCCTTTAAGATACTCTTTCACCTCGCGGATCGTCATCATCTTGTAATGAAAGAGCGAAGCCGCGAGAGCTGCGTCCGCACCGCCTTCGGTGAGCGCTTCATAGAAATGCTCGTACGTTCCCGCACCGCCAGAGGCGATAACCGGGACGCCGACCGCATCCGAGATGGCGCGCGTCAGCGCAAGGTCGTAGCCCGCCCGGGTGCCGTCGCCGTCCATCGACGTGAGCAGGATCTCGCCCGCGCCGAGCGCAACGCCCTTTTTCGCCCACTCGACCGCGTCAAGCCCGGTGTCGATCCGGCCGCCGTGCTTGTAGACCGTCCAGCCGCTGCCGTCCGGCCTCGCCTTCGCGTCGATCGCGAGGACGATGCACTGGTTTCCGAATTTTTCCGCGCCCTCCCGGATGAGCTCCGGGTTGTCGATCGCCGCGGAGTTGACCGAGACCTTGTCGGCCCCTGCCCGCAGGATCTTATTCATGTCCGCGACCGTGCGGATGCCTCCGCCGACCGTGAAGGGAATGAACACCTGGTCGCCGACCCGCTCCACCATGTCGACGACGGTCTCCCGCCGGTCGGACGAAGCGGTGATGTCGAGGAAGACCAGCTCGTCGGCTCCCTCCGCATCGTAGGCCTTCGCGATCTCGACCGGGTCGCCGGCGTCCTTCAGCTCCACAAAGTTGACGCCCTTCACGACGCGGCCCGCATTGACGTCGAGGCATGGGATGATTCGTTTTGTCAGCATCTTACGCCTCCTTCTTCATCAGGGTGAAATTCCGGAGGAGCTGAAGGCCGACTGCCCCGCTCTTCTCCGGGTGGAACTGGGTGGCAAATACATTTCCCCGCTCCGCCGCCGCGCAGGCCGTGTCCGCATACTCGCAGGAGGCCGTCTCGACCGCCTCCTCCGGTTTAGCGTAGTAGGAATGCACAAAATACACAAACGCCCCGTCCGAAACGCCGCCAAAAAGCCGGCTCTCCGGAGCGATTTTAAGCGAATTCCAGCCGATCTGGGGCACTTTCATGCCCGATTTGTCGGAGAAGCGGACGCATTTTCCCTTAAAAATGCCGAGTCCCCGCACGCCCGGGCTCTCCTCGCTGCCCTCGAAGAGGAGCTGGAGGCCGACGCAGATCCCGAGGAACGGCGTCCCCTCCTCGATCACCCGGCGGATTACCGGCACGAGGCCGTATCGTTCCAGCCTCTCCATGCAGGCGCCGAAGCTGCCGACGCCCGGAAGCACCACATGGTCCGCCTTAAGGATCACCTCCGGGTCCCTGGTCAGGACCGTCTCCTGCCCGAGCGCCCGGAAAGCCTTGACGACGCTCTTTACATTACCGGCGTCATAGTCGATTACTGCCAGCATAAACCCTCCATAATTGTATTCTCAGCGCTCGCGCGCATCCAGCGTGAACCAGAAGGCGACCCCGTCGTCGTAGTTGCGGACGCCGCACTTCTGATGGTGCCCGTCCATGATTGCCTTGACGATGGAGAGACCGATCCCTGACCCGCCGTAGGCGCGCGTCCTGGCCTTGTCCACCTTGTAAAACTTCTCCCAGATCTTGTCGAGGGATTCCTCAGGTATCGGATCGCCCGAATTGAAGACCGAGGTCGTCACAACGCCGTCCTTCTCCGTCACCCGGATATCGATCTTTTTGTCGTAATCGAGGTGATTGAGCGCGTTGCTCATGAAGTTGGTCACGACCTCCTCAATCTTGAACTCATCGCCCCAGACATAGACGGGCCCGGCAAGATTCGAGGTGACGACCGCCCCTTTCTCCTCGATGACGAGCTTCATGCCGGCGGTCACGCCCTCGATGAGGGCCGCAAGGTCGAACCGCTCCATCTGGACCTGGTTCTGCCCGAACTCCAGCTGGTTCAGCGAGAGCAGCTGTCGGACCATCTTGTTCATCTTCCCGGCCTCGTCGAGGATCACGTCCACGTAGTAGTCCCGGCTCTCCTTGTCGTCGCAGATGTCGTCCTTGAGCCCCTCCGCATAGCCCTGGATCAGAGCGATCGGGGTCTTCAGCTCGTGGGAGACATTGTTCAGGAACTCGATGCGCATCTCGTCGATCTTTTCCTTCTCGTCGATGTCGCGCTTCAGCTCGTTGTTTGCATTTTTCAGCTCCGAGATCGTGTCTTTCAGCTCGTCGGACATCCGGTTGAAGTTGTCACCGAGCCGGTCGATCTCATTGCCTGCCTTCTCCGTGTACTTGGCCTCGAAATCGAGGTTCGCCATGCGCTGCGAGAGCTCCGTCAGCGTGACGATCGGCTTCGTGAGGCGCCTCGAGAAGAAGGAAATGAAAACCAGCGCAATCAGCACCACCGCCGCGCCGACGACGAGGTAGAACATATTCGAGAGGTGGACCGCGTTCTCAATCGCCTCGATCGGGGTCCTCATGAGGAAACAGTAGCCGTTGTCGAACTGCCCCCACATCTCGAGATAGTTCGTGCTGATGGACCGGTCCGATGTCTCCTGGACCTGGTACATGCCGTTGTTCTCGAGCACGTTGATCCGCTCCCGGTAGAAGCCCGTGTAGTAGCCGAAGAGGCGCAGGTCCAGATCGTGGGATTCGCGGCTCGTCGAGAAGATGATCTCCTCGAGCCCTTCATTTTCCACGAGGACCTCGATATTGTCCTGCACCGAGATCTTCATGATCTGCGAGGCGTAGTCGTCGGCCTCCGATTCGAAGATCCCGTTCATTGCCTCGTAGGTGCTCTTCAGGGTCTTTACCTTCTGGGCGTGATAGAATTTTTCAAGAAATCCGTAGTTGATAAGCGCGATGACCGCAAATGAGATCGCCATGGTCGTCACAAAGAACGCGATCATCTGCCGCCTGATCGAATGTTTCATGCTTATCCTTTCTGAGGCGGATTCGGATCGAACTTGTAGCCCATGCCCCAGATCGTGCGGATGAGCTCGCCCTTATCGCCCATCTTGCTCCTCAGCTTCTTCACGTGCGTGTCGATCGTGCGGGCGTCGCCGTAATAATCATAGTTCCAGACCGCGTTCAGGATCTTCTCGCGCGAGAGAGCGATCCCCTGGTTTTCCACAAAATACTGGAGAAGCTCAAACTCCTTGAAGGAAAGCTCGATCGGACTGCCGTCCACGGTCACCTGGTGGGCCGCCTTGTCGATGCGGATCCCGGCGATCTCCAGCACGTCTTCCGACTCCGTTTTGCCGCTTCTCCGAAGGACCGCGTTCACGCGCGCCACGAGAATCTTCGGGGAGAAGGGCTTCGAAATGTACTCATCCACACCCAGATTGAACCCCAGAAGCTCATCACGCTCGTCTCCTCTCGCGGTCAGCATGATGATCGGCACCTTGGAGAACTGGCGGATCTCGCGCGTCACCTGCCAGCCGTCCATCTTCGGCATCATGACGTCGAGAAGGATCAGGGCGATATCCTTGTTTGAAAAGAAAAGATCGACCGCCTTCTCCCCGTCCTCCGCCTCGAGGACCTCATAGTTCTCACGGGTCAGGAAATCCTTCACCAGCTTGCGCATCCTGGCCTCGTCGTCCACAACCAGAATTTTCAACCTGTCCATATGCACCTCCGCTTTCGTGCTTTAACGTGCTTTTTACTCATTCCGTTTATTATAGTACAAGGAGGTTTCAAAGGCAATAAAAATCCGCCCGCTCCTTGCGGAACAGGCGGTTTTTATCTGTGTATTCGCTTTCGATCAGCCCTTCATCTGAGCTGCAACTTCAGCCGCGAAATTCTCCTGCTTCTTCTCGATGCCTTCGCCGGTCTCGAAGCGAACGAACTCTTTGATGTTGATCTTGGTTCCGTTTGCCTTGCCGACCTGATCAAGATACTGACCTACAGTCTGCTTGCCGTCCTCAGCGCGGACATAGACCTGGTCGAGGAGGCAGATTTCCTTGAACTCTTTGTTCAATCTGCCGATGAGCATCTTCTCGATGATATTCTGAGGTTTTCTCTTGTTCTCGGGNNATGCCTTCGCCGGTCTCGAAACGGACAAACTTCTTAACAGCGATCTTCGCGCCGTTAGCCTTGGCGACCTGGTCGACATACTTCTGAACAGTCTGCTTGCCGTCCTCTGCCTTGACGTAAACCTGGTCAAGCAGGCAGATCTCGGAGAGCTCTTTGTTCAGGCGGCCCATGACGATACCGTTGATGACCTTCTCCGGAGCGTTCGGCTTCTCGTTCCTGGCAGCGACAAGGAGGATCTCCTTCTCCTTCTCAAGATAGTCCTGGCTGACTTCGCTGCGGTTCGTGTACTCCGGACGCATAGCGGCAGCCTGCATCGCGACGTTCTTGGCCATCTCGAAGACAGCGTCGTTCACAACGTCGGTCTCGACGTCGACAAGGACAACGATCTTGCCGCCCATGTGCGTGTAGGCGACGACAAGGCCGTTCGGCTCCTCGACGCGGGCGAAGCGGCGGATCTTCATGTTCTCGCCGATCGTAGCGATCTGGGAGACAACGAGCTCCTGAACGGTCTGGCCGCTCGGAAGAGTCGTAGCATTGAGAGCCTCAACGTCAGCGGCGTCCGTAGCCATGACCTGGTCGGCAACTGCCTTGACGAAGTTCTGGAATTTCTCGTTCTTCGCAACGAAGTCTGTCTCAGCGTTGACCTCAACGACAACAGCCTTCTTCGCATCATCCGTGACAACCGCGAGGCAGAGGCCTTCAGCCGCGATGCGGTCAGCCTTCTTCATGGCCTTCATCTGGCCGTTCTCACGCAGGAAATCAATCGCCTTCTCCATATCGCCGTCGGTAGCGGCAAGAGCCTTCTTGCAGTCCATCATGCCTGCGCCGCTCTTCTCACGAAGATCCTTTACCATTTTTGCTGTAATAGCTG
>DFFD01000078.1:0-797 GCA_002369495.1 Lachnospiraceae bacterium UBA3785
GGGGGATCGCCGGTGTCGCGGCGGCGACGGCCATCTCCCAGGTGGTCAACATGACGCTCCTCACGGTCCGGCTGATGCGGACCCGCGAGCGCTACCGCCTGAGCTTTAAAAATTTCCGCCTGAACGGGGTTTACCTCGCCAACATGATGCGGCTGGGCATCCCTTCCGGGTTCCAGTCCTCAATGTATGCGGTCTCCAACATGGTGATCCAGGTCGGCGTCAACTCGCTGGGCACCGTCGCCGTTGCCTCCTGGGCGATGACTTCCAAGACGGACGGCATCTTCTGGGCCGTCAGCAACGCGCTGGGCTCCGCGATCACCAGCTTTATCGGGCAGAACCTGGGCGCCGGCCGGAAGGACCGTGCGAGGGACTGCGTGAAGCAGGGACTGATCCTGCACGCGGTGATCACCGTGACCGTGAGCGCGTTCATCCTGCTGATCGGGCGGCCGCTCCTTACGGTCCTGACGGGCGACCCGGCGGTCCGGGAGACGACTTACCAGATGATGCTGTATTTTGTGCCGCTCTATTTCCTCTGGACGATCATCGAGGTGCTCTCCGCGGTCCTGCGCGGCGCGGGTGACACGCTGAGGCCGTTCCTGATCATCAGCGTGGGGATCTGCATCTTCCGGATCGTCTGGATGGGGACGCTGTTCCTGTACTTCCACACGCTCATGGTGCTCTGCATGAGCTACGCGGCCTCCTGGTTCGTGACGGACGTCGCGATGGTGGTCTACTACCGGAGAGGGAAGTGGATGGACCGGAGCGGGAGGATACTGGAGAAGTGAGGAATTACGGGG
>DFFD01000078.1:899-12625 GCA_002369495.1 Lachnospiraceae bacterium UBA3785
TTTTTTAAAGAACCGTCCCCCGGGAACCGTACCCGTCAGTTTTCCGCGGTCAGATAATCCTGCGCCCACCCGGCAAGCTCCACAACATCGTAGATGGGATAGTGCACGAGGTCGTCGGAACGCAGGGCGATGAGGCAGCCGGCCTCCGGCATGGCTGCATAGACATCTTCGGCCTCAGTCAGAACCGCCCGGGAAGCCGGATCAAATTCGATAAAATAACCGTGAGTCGTGAGGCTCTTAAAGATGATGAATAGATGGCCGGCATTATCCGCCGTGATCTCCGAAGAGGCGATATAACGCGCGCTGCTGTCGTTGAGTATGGCAGGCGTATCCGAATAGATGATCTCCCCGCCGGCAAGGTCCAGACAGTCGACTCTGGATGAATGGGTCAGGATGATCACATAACGATCGCCCGGGGCAAAGGCAAGATGCTGGATCTCGCCGGGGGAGTAGCGCACATTGAGATCGGAAGAGGTGCCCTTTTCCGCGTCATAGAGGCAGATCGTTCCGTCATCGTCGGCGCAGAGGAACACGGGCGTTTCCGTTCCGATGGCAATCAGGCGTTTCGTCGTCTCCGGGTGCCTGTCTTCAAGGATTGAGCGCCGTTCATTCACAGCGTCAAATACATTGAAGGTTGTCTCCGTTGGCTTCACCTCGGTTCCGTCTTCTGCTGTGTAGACCGGTGTTCCGTGTCCGACGATGAGGCCGTTTCTGCCGGCTTCGAAGAAAGAGCAGGAACCGAATGAGAGGCCTGTCTTCGCGTCATTGGATGCCTCCACAAGCTTTCCGTCGATCCAGCAGGGATCCGTGACAAGTTTGAAGGACGAGCTCAGATGAGCCGCTGTCAGGGTGCGCCCGTCGGACAGAGAGACTGTATTCAAGGTGTAATCCCAGAACGATGAGCGGTTCTCGTCGGTGATCTTCTCAATATCTTCGCTGCCGCCGCCCAGATCGTATATTTTTGTCCCGCATATAAAATGCGTATCGTCGATCACGCCGACCTTCTTTGAATCCACGCCTTCGTACTCGCAGCGCGCCAGTTCCTGAAAGGTGGAGGCGTCGTAGGCGGCAGCGGTAAGTGTATTTTTAAAATAGAAGACGAATATCCGGTTCCCGGAGGGTGACGGGATCGCCTTCAGGCTGACTCCGAGAAAATCCGGAGTATCCGGGAAAAATTCTCCGCCCGGGTCGCTCGCGGACTCTGCCCGGAGGATCCGTACAGGGTCGTTTTCGGGGACTGTCAGGCAGAAACCGAGATCTCCGTCTTCGTCATAGAACGGGGCCAGAAACCGGATGGAATTCTGGTCATATGTCCAGGCCAGGTAGCTCTGGAGGACACCTTCATCGTCGTGGCCGAAATCATAGCGGGCGACACATCCGTCGGAGGTCAGCAGTTCGAGAATTTCCTCATCCCGGTCGATCCAGCGGGCCGCAAGGATATTTCCGTTGAAACCGTAACTCTTAATGCGCCGGAGCTCCCCGGTATACTCGTACACATAGAGCATATTCTCGCAGGCGACAAGCGCGTGATGATCGCTGGCCAGCATCGGGATCACATTCAGCTGGTCGACGATCTCAAAGACCATGCCGGATTTATCCTTGAGCGTGTGATTGGTCAGGATCTGCTCCCCGGAATCCGCTCCGTTTTTGATGGATGTGCAGATGATGCCTCCGTAGCTGGCATGATAGCGGGGAAGGAAAATATCCCCCTCATCCGAGACCGCGATCCCCAGAAACAGCGTATTGCTGAGGCTCTTCTCCTCGACGCGGAAGCTGCGTATTTCATGCATGTCGTCGGTGTCGAAGAGCATTATTTTTAAATAGTCGGTTTTCCCGGACGTTCCCCCGGCGGAAGTCTCATCGGAGCTGACGGAAACATAGAAGGCGGCTGCGGCGTAACGCCCGGAGAGTGAGAACCCGCCCGCATAATTGTACCAGGGATCCCAGCTCGTGGAAGAGCTCTCTTCCTCATCTGACAGGACGGGAACTGAGGAGAGGATCTCTCCGGTCGCGGTGTCCAGTGTGAGAAGCGAAAGAATGCTGTCCGCGTCCTTTGTATTGTCGAGGAGGAGAAGCCTGGAACCGTCCCCGGAGAGCGCGCGGAAATGGTTGCTTCCCGTCAGGGAATAATCATAACGCCAGACCTCGGAGCCGTCCCGGACGGAGCGCGCAATTACCGAATTAACGGATTTGCAGAGAACAAGGTCCGATATGGCGAAGAGATCCGTGGAGGAGGTGTCCAGACTGTCGCCGGCGGCAGAGGGATCGGGTTTTTCCCAGAGAAGCCGGCCGGTCCGGCTGTCCGCGGCCCTGACGGTGCCGACCTGGTCGGAGTAGACGGCGGCCGACCCGTCGGAAGAGAGGATCAGGCTGCTGATATTGGTCGTCCCCCTGCAGAGGAGAGCGCTCTTAAACTCGTCGGTCCTGTAAGCGCCGAGACTGTCTGCCAGAAGTTTCTGGGCCCGGGGATCGCATAAGGGGCTTGAAGGATCTCCGAGAAGGGCACTGATGCCGCTTGAGAGGGCGCCTTTTAAGTCGTAATCCGCGAGCTGTGAACGGCCGGCATCCACACTGACGGAAGACATCTGCGCCTGCAGATCGTCATTCTGCTCGCTGATCAGCCGGCTTTGTTCAAGTATCTGCGTATTCTGTTCGGTGATCTGCCGGTTCTGCTCGGTGATCTGCGCATTTTTTGAGAGGACAACGCCCATAAAGACCGCCATGACCGCCATGATGATTCCCAGAAGGGCGATCAGGCGGTTTGTCTTTGCCCGGCGGTCTCTCTGCCAGAGCGCATCAAACGGACACCCGAGAAGGGCGGCGAAGATCCGGACGATCTCCTTCTTAAAGGCCTTCTTCGAGATCGTGTGGTCCGGACCCGCAATGTTGGCGGCAAGAGGCTCGGTATCGCCGGTGATATTGCCTTCCTCATCAAATGTGTGAAGAAGATAGGGTGAAAATGATTTTTCAGGTTCACCGTCAGCCAGGACGGCAAGAACGTGGTCGCGGTCATGCGTTTTCAGGAAATACCGGATCTCCTGTTCGCACCATTTGGAGAGGGGCAGATCCGGCGTGCAGATCACGAGGAGATATTTGGTGTGGTCCAGCGCCTCGGTAATGCTGTCGGACAGGGAAGAGGAAGCCGGCAGCTCATCCTCGTCACGGAAGACCATGCCGAGCCGTTTGCCGCCGACCCTGTCACGGTACTCCTTCGGAACGATGTAGCGCTCGATGCGGCGCTGGATCATCTCGGCAGCCTGTTTGTCGAGAGGCTTGTGGCGGTAACTGATAAATGCGATGTAGGATCTCTCTGTACTCATCCGGTTTTGTCCTCCCTGTTTATTTTGATGCAAGCATGGAAAACAGCTGCCAGGAATAATCGTCCTTCAGCTGGTCGGCGCGGGAGAGCTGTTCATAGGGAAGCAGCAGGGGGTGAAGACGGGCAGCGTTGTCGCGGGCAGGCGCGTACTGCCAGTTGTTCATCAGGTGAAAACGCATCCAGCGCTCATGTTCAATGCGCCGGCAGCGCTCCTTCATATCCTCATCGGCGTGTTCGTAAGCGTCTGCCGCCCGGGAAATGATCTCCGGAGTCAGCGGACCGCTCTCCCCGAGAAGGATCCGTGCCTTCATGAAAAGGTGATCCGCGGAGGCAATGTTGGAGCGGCGAAGGAAACCGCCGAGCTCCTCCCAGGCCGGCGATCCGGGCACCGAGTCGTGATAGAGATTGTGAAGCCTGACGGCGGTCCTGTTCAGCCCGGTCTGCATGATCAGTTCGGGCGTAAACAGGTCCTCGGGGGTCCCGAAGGCGGTGATCCCCTCAAGCGGAGCGGCGCCCCGCACAAACAGTCTCCCCTTTAAGGGGCAGGCCCGTCTCAGGGCAGCGGCTTTGCCGACGGAGGCCTCGACGGATTCGTCACAGAAGATGATGCGGTCTGCATTTTTCAGGAGCGCCAGATCATAGTTCCAGGGTTCATCGTGGAAAATGAGAACATCGGAGCTGTCCCCGGATTCCCCGAAGATCCGGTCAAGGTAAGGATGAAGATTCCGGTAATCCGTAAAATCCCCGAAAACGTGGTAGCGGATGTGCTGGTCAGGGGCGAGCACATTTATGAGAACGGCCTGTGTGAGCAGAGACTCGGCGTAAGAGCCGGAGCCGGCCAGAACGATCGTCTCCGATGGGGATTCGACCGGATAAAAATGCCAGTAAAGGCGGGCACAGATGTCGGGGGGATTAAAAAGATACAGCCTGTCGGAGAGGCGGTCAGGTTCATAGGCGCTCATCGAAAAGGTCCGGCAGGGGAAGTCCTTCAGACGGTATGCGAGACGGTCATTTTCTGCCTGGTCCGGACTCATCGCGAAGACGCAGGAAGCGCCTTTTCCTTTCTGGAACTGCAGGATCTTTTCCGGGGTCAGCGCCACCCTGATGCCGGCCGGCAGAATACGGTCCCGAGAGGCGCCGTCATCGGAGAAGATGATCACGCTTTTTTCGGAGCGGTCTTTCGTGCGGTCCAGCGCTTCTGCCAGCAGCAGCGTAAACGGATCGATGCAGGAGAAGATGTACCAGCACCGTTTTCTCTGAAAGAAGAGCATGACAAGCGGCAGGAGCCGGCCGCGGACAAGGGCCAGCACGGTGCTGATCAGAGTGACCAGGACGCCGATGCTCATGAGCTGAAAAACAGCGCCGATGACCCGGCCTCCCGCCGTGACCGGGTAAGTGTCCCCGTAACCGACGGTCGTCAGGGTCGTGAGGGAATACCAGACCGCCGCGCCGGGGCCCTGTATGGAGGCATCGGGCGAGGCCGATTCGAACCTGACCAGCAGAACGATCAGCAGGATATATAAAAAGGCAGCCCAGAATGAGAGGATGACATATTTGCGTTTCAAGCGGAAGGCCCCCTTTCTCACACGGATGCAGCGCTCTTCAGCATGGAGGCGATCATCCGCACATTGTCGCGGTCCATTTCCTTGTAGTCGACGGACTTTCCGGTAACGGCATTTTCCTCCGCGGACAGGTCGTCGAGAGCGTCCCAGGGGATCAGGCATGCGTGCAGACGGCGCTCCATGTCTTTGCCGATGCGGATCCGTCCTCTGCCGGTCTCGCTCTTTTCGCGTTCAAACTGTGCCTTTCGCGCGGCGAAGATCTCAGGGGGCATCAGGCGGAACCCCATGGACTCATGGAAAGCGCACCATCTTTTATGCTCGGTCCTGCCGAGATTTTCGAGGAGCTCCCCGTCCGGGTTCCAGCCGTTTCTGATGACGGTTTCGCGGTCGGTGCCGGCCATTTTCAGGAAGGCGTCCAGATAATCCGCGCTGGCGCGGCAGCTCAGGCGGCTGAAGTAATCGCAGGACCGCCAGTCTTCATCGGGCGTATGTCCCTCGCTCAGGTGATACTGATGATTGATGACCTTTGCCATGGCGTCGATGCGGTCGCTCACGAGGACGTCTGTCGAGTAGAACGGTGTCTGAGGCGACAGGCCCCGGCTGTCAGTAAGCCGCTGTACACCGGTTTTGCCGATCAGCATAATGGCCGGACGGGAGCCGCAGCGGGCCAGGAATTCGCGAAGCTCGTAGGCGATCTCTGCATTTTCATTGTCGCTGCCGGTGCAGACAGCCACATACTTGAGGTTTTTCGTATGATCTTCAAGATAGGTGTAGAAGTCGACGCTGCGTGCATTGCACTCTTTCACGGTGAAACAGTCATGAGCCTGCATGCCCGGATAGCGGTAGAAGAAACTGCCGGCTTCCCTGTTAAACTGCGCGGAGACGACCGAAGCGCGGAAGGCACTTCCCTCAAACTGGCCGTTGGCGTAGAGGCTGCGGAGAACCGCCTGTCCGGTCTGGCCGAACCCGATGACAAGGGCCTCGAAATCGGAGACGGCCCGCCCGTTTTCATCAAATGTCATGGTCTCATAAGGCGCGCAGGTTTTGATCATCATGCGGGCCAGCATATCAGGCTTTACGACGGCGAGAACCGAGCCGAACGCGCCGGAGCTGCCGGCGGAGGAGTTTGTCTGCGCAAGCAGTTCAGCTCCTGAATGGCCCATGCCGAGGACCGCGGTGAGGGAGGCCTGTTCCGGCAGGCAGCCGGTCTGCTTCAGGAGGGCATTCATGCTCTGCGCATACCGGAGATTGGCGGAAGGGGAGAAATCAAGACAGTAAATGCTGAGATGACGCTCGCCGGGCTTCATCCCGATCCTTTTAAAGAAGGCGGGGGAAGCCGCTTTGGCTTCCGAATCGTCAAAAAGCAGGCAGCCCAGCCGGTCGAGGCTGCTCTCAAACCGGCTGCCGGGATCGGTCCCGATAAAGATGACATGTCCTTTCTGCTCCTTGCGGATCTGTTCGGCGAAATTCACGGAAGCCTCATTCACGCCGTAGATCAGGTTAAGGTCCATCCTGCGGAAGACGAACAGGCGGACTGTGCGGAGCAGACGCTTGCCGATCGCCGCGATAACGGCGCTGGCCGTGCAGTAGATCGCCAGGAAGTGCGTCAGGTACATGACCATCTGCATGACAGGCGTGCTGAGGCCCGGAACCGCACTGACCGTGCCGATCTCCGAACGGCCCAGGAACATGCCGAAGACGGCAAAAAGCGTGCGCATCACCGCCTGCGGAAGGGACGGAAAGAGGACGGAAAACCCGTAACCGTAGGTGATAATGCCGATGATCCCGACCAGAAACAGAAGAATGCCGTTCAGGCGCGCAATGGTTCTGGACTGAAGCCCGAGAGACAGGACGAGGGAGAGAAAAAGAGCGGCCGTAAAGATATAAATGAATATGAGAGACACGGAGCATACCTCCTGCTTGATGAATTGACAGTATTATTGTAACGCAAGAGAGGAAGATTGGCAATCGGAGAGGAGGAAAGATGTGTGAGGGTGCGCTTGCCCCCGCCGCCCGCGGGGGCTATAATAAAGGCAGGAACTGACGCAAAAGGAGGTGGATTTATGCTGCTCGCAGGATACATGGCGCCTCACCCGCCGATCGCGGTGCCGGAGATCGGGCGCGGAGAGGAGAGGAAGATCGCAGCGACCCTGGAGTCATTCGCGGAGATCGCGCGGGACATCGCGGATATAAAGCCCGAGACCATCATCGTGACCTCGCCGCACGCGGTCATGTACCGGGACTATTTTCACATCTCGCCGGGGGACGGCGCAAAGGGGAGCTTTTCGCAGTTTAAGGCCGGCCAGGTGAGATTCGATGTCCGCTACGACCGGGAACTTGCGGAGGCGATTGAGGCGGAGGCGGAATGCCATGACTTCCCCGCCGGGACAGCCGGCGAGCGCAGCCGCGCGCTCGACCACGGGACGATGGTGCCGCTCTTTTTTATCAACAAGGCATACACCGATTACAGGATCGTCCGGATCGGCCTTGCCGGGCTCCCGCTCTCCGACCACCGGCGATTCGGGCAGATCATCCGGGACGCCATCGAAAAGACCGGCCGCCGCTGTGTCTTCGTCGCGAGCGGGGATCTCGCCCACTGCCAGAAGGCCGACGGGCCCTACGGCTACCGGCCGGAAGGCCCGGAATATGATGAGCGGATCATGGAGGTCATGGGGAGGGGTGCATTTTCTGAGCTCACCGCCTTCGACGAGGACTTCCTGGACCGCGCGATGGAGTGCGGGCACCGGTCGTTTACGATCATGGGCGGGGCATTTTCCGGCACGGAGGTTACGGTGCGGAAGCTTTCCCACGAGGCAACGTTCGGCGTCGGCTACGGTTTTTGCATGTATCACCCGAAGGAGGTGCAGTGATGGATCCCTATGTCGCACTTGCGAAGAACACGATCGAGCTTTATATCAGGGAGCGGAAGATTTATAAGCCCGCGGCGGAGGAGCTGACGGAGGAGATGCGGACCGGGCGGGCAGGCGTATTTGTCTCCATCCATGAAAATGAAGACCTCCGCGGCTGCATCGGCACCATCGCGCCGACGAGGGCGTCCCTCGCGGAGGAGATCATCTCCAACGCGATCGCCGCGGCGACGCGGGACCCGCGGTTTTACCCGATCCGGGAGGAGGAGCTGCCGTTTCTTTCGATCAGCGTCGACGTGCTGGGCGAGGCCGAGCCGATTCGCTCGAAGGCGGAGCTCGATGTTAAGCGTTACGGTGTGATCGTCGAGAAGAGCCGCCGGCGCGGGCTGCTGCTGCCCGACCTTGAGGGTGTGGACACGGTGGATGACCAGGTCGAGATCGCGAAGCGGAAGGCCGGGATCTTCGAGGACGATGAGGACGTGCAGCTTTACCGTTTCGAGGTGATCCGCCATGAATGAGGCGATCTGTCCGGTCTGCCCGCACCACTGCTATCTCTCCGAAGGCGCGTTCGGGCGCTGCGGAGCCAGAAAAAATGTCGGCGGAACCGTTGTGTGCACCAATTACGGGAAGCTGACCGCCCTCGCGCTCGATCCGATCGAGAAGAAGCCGCTGGCATTTTTTCACCCGGGGAGCTATGTGCTCTCGGTCGGGAGCTTCGGCTGCAATCTCTCCTGTCCGTTCTGTCAGAATTACGGGATCGCGGCGGCGCGCGAGGCGGAGGCCGGCCGGCTCTATGAGGTCAGCCCCGAGCAGCTGTGCGGGCTTGCGGAAGAGCAGCGATCCCGGGGAAATATCGGGGTCGCCTACACCTACAACGAGGCCCTGGTCGGGTACGAGTATGTGCGTGACACCGCCAGGCTGGTTCGCGAGGCGGGGATGCTGAACGTGCTCGTGACCAACGGGACCGCGGAGCTGCCGATTCTGGAAGAGATTCTCCCGTATATCGATGCGATGAATATCGATCTTAAAGGGTTTACGCCGGAGATCTACCGGTATCTCGGCGGGGACCTCGAGACCGTGAAGCGGTTTATCGCCCGCGCGGCGAAGGACTGCCATGTGGAGCTCACGACCCTCGTGGTTCCGGGGATGAACGACGATGCTGAGGATATGCGGCGCGAGGCGGCCTGGATCGCGGGGATCAATCCGGGGATTCCGCTGCATATCACGAGGTATTTTCCGCGGTATAAGCTGAGGAGACCGCCGACGGACATTGAGTCCATGCGGCGGCTTGAGACGGTGGCGAGGGAGTATCTCACCAGGGTCAGGCTTGGAAATGTTTGAGATGCATAAAGTAAAATAATGCGGAAAATATGCATGATTGACAAATATGCAAAAAAGATGCATAATAGAAGCGGGAGGAACTGCCATGATCTATTATGCAATTATCGGAGATATTAAAGCGTCAAAGGAACTAAGTAATCGGAAAGAGACACAGGATGCGCTGAACTGTGTTCTTAAGGAAGTGAACACGGCCTACGAAACAGAGATAGCGGCGAACTTTCTCATAACTCTCGGTGATGAGTTTCAGGGGCTTTTGAAGACAGCCGGTCATCTGCTTGAGATCGTAAAATATATACAGAGGCGCATGTACCCGGTTAAGCTCAGGTTCGGTATAGGAGCAGGCGAAATTGCCACTAAAATCGACAGAGCGGCAGCTATCGGCGCGGACGGACCGGCGTTTTACGCAGCACGGGAGATGATAACAGAAATTCGTGAGCGGGAGAACAGATACAAAAAGCAGGCGGCAGACATTCAGATGGACTGTTATGGAAGAGCCGTTTTTGCCGTGAGGGCCATCAACACGATGCTTTCCCTGCTGAAAGTAATCGAGGACAGCTGGACGGAAAAGCAGCGGTACACCATATGGGATATGATGATTCATCAGGGAAGCCAGGAGATGTGTGCGGCCAGAATGGGCACCAGCCAGTCCACAGTGGCAAGGAGGCTTCAAGACGGCAAATATGTTGTCTATGAACATGCGCTTGATACAGTCGCGGAAGCCATGCGGAAACTGGAGGAAAGTGTATGACAGAAAAATATCTGCTTCTTATGGGGCTGGGGCATGTTCTGGGGGATTTTTATTTTCAGACAGAAAGAATAGCTCAGAAAAAAGAGAAAGCCTTCAGCGGAGTACTCGTGCATTGCTTTGAATATCTCTGCGCGGTGGTGGTCACGATTCTTCCGGTGATGAGCAGCAGGATGCTGCTTTTGGCAGTGGGTATGGCAGTCATGCATTTTCTTATCGATGCAGGGAAATTTGAGCTGCTGCAGAAAAAAATCATAAAAAAATCAGGACGTGTATTTATCGCAGATCAGCTGCTTCATCTGCTGTCTGTTTTTATGATGGCATACATCATGTACAAAATGAATTTCGTTATAGTGCCGCTTAAAATAGTGAAGGATATATTCAGTGCCTTTGGAATGGAGGGCAAAGCAGCCGTAAAATGGATTCTGGTCATACTAATTCTGCACAAGCCGGCGAATATACTGATTCAAAGTCTGCTGTCAGGATATAAACCGAGAACTGAGAGAAACAACCTGATTGTAATAGACAACCAGGCAGGACGGCAGATCGGGACTCTGGAGAGGATGATAATGCTCATGTTTCTTGCAGTGAATCAGTATGCGGCTTTGGGGTTGGTGCTGACGGCCAAGTCCATCGCCCGGTATGACAGGATTACGAAGGAGGAGAAGTTTGCGGAGTATTATCTGCTGGGAACACTGCTGAGTACGGCCTGTGTCGTACTCTTAAAAGTTCTGATTCTGACGAACTGAAGGGTTCAATGAAACGGGGCCGATTCTTTTCAAAAGAATCGGCCCCATTTCCGTTAATTTATTTCTGCTTATTGTATTTTCTGACCGCCATCACCGCGAGGGCCGCGAGCGCCACGCCGAGCACCGCATCGATCGCGTAGGCCGCCTTCTTCCACGGCTCCGCGCCGCCCTTAAGGTGGGCCTCATCGTAGGTCCAGGAGTTGGCCGTCGTGTAGAGGATGTTGTGGGTCGCCGTCCGCATGTACTGAACGTTCGACGCCGCCGTCTTATCCGTGACCTGGTTCGGGCCGCCCGCGAAGGTCGAGAGCATCGCGTCGACGCCGTTCGCCAGCGCCATGTCCGCGTTCATGAACCCGTGGCCGTTGTTGCGGAAGAAGTCGGAGACCACGAACCCGCGGAAGCCCCACTCATCGCGGAGGATCGTATTCATGACGGAGCTCATCTCGCCGACCCACTTGTTGCCGATGAACGCCCAGGAGGCCATGGCAGCGTCGGCGCCGCCTTCCTTGACCGCGATCTCAAACGGCTTGAAGTAGATCTCGCGCATCGCCTGCTCCGTGGACCACGCGCAGACCATCTTGCCGTTGCAGTCGTACATGACGTAGTGCTTGATCGTGGAGTAGACGCCGTGGCTGTGAGCGCCGCGGACCGCGTCGGCCGCCATCCAGCCGGCGAGGACGCCGTCCTCGGAGAAATACTCGTAGTTTCTTGCGGTAAATGCAGACCTGTGAGTGTTCATGCCCGGTGCATACCAGCCGGTGCTGTTCATTTCCTGGGACATCTTGCCCATCATGGAGCCCCAGCTCTCAGCCAGCTCATGGCTCCATGTGCAGGCGATCACGACCTCGATCGGGTAGCCGATGGAGCCTGCGCCCGTGAAGTTGTTGTTGATTGCAGCCGGGCCGTCGCAGTCGACGTTCTGGACTTTGCCGATGGACTCAATCGCCGGTGTCTGGTAGCCGGAGAGAGCGATCATGTTGGACATCTCGTCGACGGTGAGCTGGTCAAGCAGCTGATCCCACATCGGATCGTCGTACTCCTTGCCGCGGAGGTCGGCGAGCTTCAGATTTCCGGAAGCACCCGTGGTCGGCATCTCCGCATTCGGGTCGATGTAGGCATTCGGATCGTAGTTTGCATTCAGGT
>DFFD01000176.1:0-16003 GCA_002369495.1 Lachnospiraceae bacterium UBA3785
GTAATCAATGCGGACAGGCGTGCGTTCCCGGGCCGAATCAACCGTAAGGTGAATGCCTGCGCGGTTCTCAACCCGGTAGGGCTCCGCCTTCTCAACATTTCCGTTCGTCAGCATCCGGTAGTACTCAACCCCATTCGGGTTCACGATTGAAATCATCCCGGACGGTGTCACCGTATCGACAACGATATGATTTGAGATATCCGCCGTCGTCTCGAGCGACCCGCGGGCTGTCTCCGCTTTCGCATCGACCGCTGAAGTGTCTGTTGTTTCCAGGTTGTAGGCTCCTGCCGGAGCGACCAGGGCGTTGCCCGCCTTATCGCTTCCGAAGACCGCGTAACGATAGACGCCGTCTGCCGAGACTCTGTCCGTATAGTTGTAGGTCGCATTTCCGCTGTCTTCCGCCTGCGAATTCATCACGGTAACATTGTAAGTGTTGATCTGCGCTGCTGAGCTGTCATAGGAGCCGCTCGTCACAGACCCGCGCTTCACGGTTATCCGCTTTGCGTCAAAGTTCACTTCGCTCACCTTCACCGTCGCCGTGTAGGCTTTGTTGAAGTAGTATCGGCCGCTCTGCAGGTTTTTATTTGTCGAGTCAGGGCTGCTGACAGAAAGAACGAAGGTCGGTGCGGTCTTATCAAGGATCAGCTCATACTTTGCATTGTACGTCTCTCCGGTCACCGCCTTCTCCGGCACGTCTTCCCTGACGCTGTCTGTCCAGGGTTTCATCTCCGTGACGATGATCGGGTTGCCGGCGCGGTCGGTTCCTGACAGCGTATAGCTGTAGTGTCCCTCTTCCGTGAGAGCGATGTTTGTATTCCCATAGCTTCTGCCTGCATTACCGCGTTCCAGCGGAATCTCGGAAATATTCCGGTACCTTGCCGCACTGCCGTCCGGAGAGAATGTCTGCTTCACCCCGATCAGCGGTTCGCTGCTGCCGCCTGCCACATAGGGATCCAGCTCAAAATTATCCGCAAATGCAATCTCCGCTGTGATATCCCTGTTGTAGTAGGCCTCCTCGCCGTACATGTTGGCGAAATCCTCCGAGCGGTAGGCGATCGTCGCGGTCGGGTTCGTCGTATCGACCGTCTTTCCGTGCAGTGAGACGACCTTGCTGTCTTCTTCGGCAAGATCGTCGCAGCCGTTTTCGTTTCTCGTGTAATCCTCAGCAAGCACCAGCGCGTTTCCGGCGCGGTCGCGGCCGGTCAGCGAAAGGGGTCCGTAACGGCCTTCGTCCTGCATGTCAAATATGAAAATGAGACCCCCGTCAACCTCCTCGACCTTCGCCGCGAAGACCTCCCCGGCGTCTCCGCCGGCCGATCGGATGACCCTGCCCGCAAAGTCCGCCGCGGAGGCATACTCGTCCTGCACGGTCACGGCGACCCTGACCGCCCTCTTATAGTAGACCGCGTTCGCATCCTCATAGAACCTTCCGCCGGCCCGGGCATCCTCGGGTTCTGTCGTGATCGCGGTCACCCTCGGCGCTGTGGTATCCAGAACAAAGCTTCCGGTAAGCCCTTCTGCAACGCAGCCCGAACTTCTGACAAACTCACCTGCCGTATTTCCGGCCGCATCGACCGCCGTCACCGTGATCGTATGCGCGCCGTCGCCCGCCATAGCGGTTTCCTCGGCGCTGAAGCGGACCGTATATGTCTCCGCTTCGACGTCACGCGGGCAGTATTTCGTGATTCCGCCCGAAAGAGTCACCGAAAACTCCGCCGGGCTCCCCTCCGGGCAGCCTGGCGCACGCCCGCTGTCGGAAAATGTCACCGCAAAGCCCCCGTTATCCGCGCGGCAGTAATACATCCCGTCCTCCGCCGGAGAGACGCCCGCATCGTCCATCATAATGCTGACGGCCGGCGCTTTCGTATCGATTGAAAAGTCATTCGGAGCGGTTCCTTCCCAGGTCACCTCGAGTTCATTTCCGGCGAGATCAGAGGCCCCGCCGTCCGTCCTGACGTCCAGCGTGTACTCGCCGTCGCCGCAAAATGCGATCGTCCGCACAGAAGCCGCCTCGCCGCCGGACATTTCCTCATTCTCCGCCGTATCGATCCAGCCGCTGTCGTCAATGAGGGCGAGGTCTTCATTTCCGTACCAGTCCTGCGCGGTGAACTCCGCGATGACGCTCTCCGGACCAGGCTCCCGCTCGCTCAGCGTGATTGACGCGGTGCGGGGTTTGCTGAAATAGTTTCCGCCCTCAGCGTCATTGTTGTCGAAGCGGACGGCGCATACGGGAGGTGCTGTGTCGATCACGATATAATCCGAGAGAAACGCCGTTTCCCCGTCCGTTTCCGCGCCGAAGATGAGCGGATTTCCCGCAAGATCCGTCCCGCTGACCGCGAACGCGTAGATCCCGTCCTCGCCCGGAGCCGCCTCAAAGACCGCCTTCTCCTCATCGAAAACCGGTTCGCACTGTTCGGAAAATGCAGACATTTCCTCGAACACAAACTTCTCCCGGTCCGCGGCCGCGTGCTCTTCCGCCCCGGAAACCGCTATTTTTCCCGCAAGAAATGCCTCCTCAAGATCGTCCCCTGTGAGGACCGCCCGGACACGGCAGCCCGCGTTGAACCAGTAACGGTTTCCGTGCTCCTCGTTCAGCTCCGGAAAGCGCACGTCCGGGTCCGGCAGGATCTCAAATGAAACCAGCTGCGGGCTCTCCGTATCCCGGATGTATGTGTACCCGCTCAGGTATTCCGCTGCCTCGACGGGGCTTCCGGCTTCGCCGGAGGGTTCATTTTCCGTGAAAATGTACGTCTTCTCCGCATCTCCCTCCACGAGAAGGCGGTAAGCGCCGTCCTCCGTAAGCGGTATGGTGAGGCTATAAACGGTGTTTCCGTCCGCATCCAAGCCGCTAATGAGAGGCGAGTCGAGGGCCGCGAGGCTGCCCGCCCCGAACAGTTCTCTCACGGCGTCCTCCGAGCAGAGGGACACGGAGATGTCACCCAGGTCCTCCCGCTCACACCCGCCGAAGGTCAGCTCCGCCAGGATATCCGCATTGTAATATGCCTTCTTTTCCTCTTCGCAGACAAACTCGGCCGGAAGTATCCCGCGCGTTTCCCCGTCCGCTCTGAAGCAGGTGAGGGTCACGCGGGCCGGCTCGGGTTCTGGCTCGGGGGTTGGCTCGGGCGTCGGTTCGGGCGTCGGTTCAGATGTCGGCTCGGGATCGGTCCCGGACTCGTCCCCAGGCTCAGTCCCCGACTCGTCCCCAGGCTCAGTCCCCGACTCGTCTTCCCCCGGCACCGAATTTCCGCTCACGCCCGCCGGGTCAGCCTCCAAAAGCCCGGAAACTGCAGCCCCGCCCGGCCGCTCCTCAGCTTCCGCCGCGAGCGGGAGGCACGCCAGCACGAGCGCAAGCGCACACAGGATTGACAGGTTGACATAATTCAGTCTTTTCATTTTTCTTCCTCCCCGCAGCAATTGTTCTCTCCAGACCCGAGCCGCACCGTCTCCGTGCCTTTAAGGAGCACGGTCTCGACGTCCGTGCCGATGCCCTCATCCGCCTTAAGCCCTGCCGGCTCCTTCGGTTCCTTCCGAACGCGGCGGCGCGGGCGGCCCCTCATCTCGTCAAGAAGCGCGGGCACGTCCAGAATAAAAATAAGCAGCACCGTGACCAGCGCGAGCGCGATGCCCACGGCCAGGCAGATCTCTGCCGCCAGCTGATAGTTCATCATCACACCTCCTTCAGAGCACGCCGGCATTTTTCAGCGTGTTTTTGAGCACCCGATAGTTCTGAACAGCCTCCGCGCCGGGAAGCGCCTCCGCCCTGCGCAGGTAAGAAGCCGCGCCTTCCGGGTCCTTTCCTATATTATATAAATATGAGGCGAACTCGAGCGGCGGGACCGGATCCTCCGGGTACTCTCTCATCAAAAATGCATACCACTCCCGCACCCTCGCATCATCCCCCATCTCCCGGTAGACGACCGCCAGCCGCATGCGGTAATTTCTGACCTCCTCGGGGTCCTCCGTCTCCTCGAGCAGCCGCATATAGCAGGCTTCGGACTCCGCAAGATCCCGGTTCGGGGTGTCGAGGAGTCTCAGGACGGCGAGATTTTCCAGGATCAGCCGCCTTTCATCCTCCGCTTCCCGGGTGTCCGAGGCGGCGGTTCCGAGGAGGTCTGCATTTTCAAGAAGATCATCGACATCCGCGAGCGCCTTCCCGCAGAGCCTCGCAGCCTCCGCGATCGCGTCCGTCCCGATCTCCTCAAATCCCGCCGCGCAGGTCCGGTAGACGCTCGCCGCGAGCCGGTAGCCGCTGACCCGCTCCGCGAGGCGGCTGCGCGCGTCGAGATAGTTCTCAAAGGAAATGAGACTCTGCGCGACCGCGTGCCAGTCCTCCTCCGTGAGCACATTGTACTGCCCGAGGATCGAGGCGATGTCCCGGTAGTAGGCCGCCGCCGGCATCCGCGCGGTACTGATCATCGAAAAATACTTCGCCGCCTCCCGATACCCGTCGCCGGGGACCTTCACCCCGTCAAAATACATCCGCGCCACCTTGAACAGCAGCTCGTCGTCCCGATTGATCCCGCCCACCTCGGCGTCGATGTTCGCGGTGACCCGCATGAGCCCCACCTCGGGCATCCCGGCCGCCGCGCAGTAGTCGAGCAGCTTCATATAAGCGTCCCGGCTGCCCGGGTCCGCGTCGATGGCGGCCAGAAAAAGATTCACGACCTGCGGATCGTACACGTAGGCCGCCCGCCTCACGTCGTAGGCGTCATTGGCGGCCGCGTCCGCCGCGGAGATGAGCACCCCGTAATTCTGCCGTTTTTCCCTCTGAAATGCAAAAAATGAAGCCCCCGCCGCCGCAAATGCAAACACCGTACCCGCCGCGCACACCGCGACAAGCGTAAGCTTCCTCCGCGCGCGCCGCCTCAGGTCCCGCTCGCGCTCCGTCCAGTGCTCGAGCGCCTTTCCGAGCTCTTCACAGGACTGATAGCGCTCCTCCGGGTCCTCCGCCATGCAGGTCCCAACGATCTCCTCAAGGCCCGGCGCGATCCCGGGCACCAGGTCAGCAATCTGTTCCGCATCGGCGGGGCTGCCGGGACATTTTCCGGTCAGGAGCGCAAAGACGGTCGCTCCGAGCCCGTAGATGTCGGTCCGCCGGTCCAGCAAGGCCCCGGGCCGCAGCTGCTCCGGGGCGGCGTAGCCGGGGGTGCAGGCGAGGTCTACATTTTCAAAATGGCCGTCCTCCGTCTCCGCCGCGATCCCGAAGTCGAAGAGCACCAGGTCCCCGCTGCCTGTCAGCATGATGTTGCCGGGCTTCACATCCCTGAAAATGACCGCGCCTCTCCCCCGCTCAGGCTCATGCAGGTAACCGAGGACTCCGCCAAGGAGGCCGGCCCATTTCACGACCCGCTCCTGGGGCTGCGCGCCTTCCCTCTCGAGAAAATGCTGCAGCGTCTCCCCCTCAACAAAATCCATCACGACCCAAAAGTCCCCGTCCTCACCCTCCGCGATGTCCGTGATGCGCGGAATCCGGGGGTGGTTCAGCTTGGCGAGCATCTCCCGCTCCACGAGGAGGCTCCGCCGGTGCGCTTCAAACTGCCCCCTGTCCTTATCGGTGATCTGCTTGACCGCGCAGACCCGCCCGACCTTGGTGTCCCGCGCGCGGTAGATCGTGCTCATGCCGCCGCGGCCGCTTACGCCCAGGATCTCGTATTTTCCGCCGATGACGGTTCCCGGGGCGAGGTCTCCGGAGCGGTCGATCATGTCCAACGCGGGGCTGCCGGCGCCGTCTGCTCTCTCACTCATGCTCCCTCCCGCCTTCTTTCAACATAAATCCACAATAAAAAAACTGCCGGGTTGCGGCAGTTTTTATCTTCACTATTGTTTTGTTCACAGGTTTCTGTCTTTCCATAGTTTTTCCTTCGGGCGCCTCGCCGGGTGCGGGCGGCTCTTCGGATGATTGTAACAGAACCCGGGCGGGTTGTCCATAGTCCGGGCGGAAGAGGATAATGGAGTGATAGAAATGGGGGGAATTGGCTAAGATTGTGTTATTTTGCTGGGGACGGGGTGAGTTATCATTTGAAGTGCAACACTTAATACTCATATGTACACTTTTTGCCCAGGTTGCATATTTTCAAATACATTTCAGCGCCACCCCTAACCCGTAAAAATCCTACCTTGCTTCAAAGGCGTTTCTCACAAAACGGGAGGGGCTCACGCCCCTCCCGCTCCTTATTACTCTTATACCGTCGGCAGCTCCGCCACCTTCTTTAAAAATGTAACCATCATCGCCCTGTTGCAGGTTACATTCGGGCTGAACGTTCCCTGGCCGTAACCGGAGGTGATACCGTTCTCGACCGCCCAGTCAACAGACTTCTTGAACCAGTCTTTTGCCTTCACATCCTTGAAGCTTGCGGATGTCGTCGGTTCCTTGTATGTCCCGGCCACCTTCGCATAGTTCGCAAGGAACGTCACGATCATCGCTCGGTTGCAGGTCGCGTTCGGCTGGAAAGTACCTGTCCCGTATCCGGAGGTGATCTTATTGGCTACTGCCCACTTCACCGCGTTGTAGTACCATGCAGTCTTCGAGACATCGGTGAACTCCTTCGCCGGCAGCCCGCTCACATCCGGCCTGCCGGCCAGGTTGTAGAGGAAGGTCACCGCCTGCGCACGTGAGAGCTTCGCCATCGGCTGGAAGGTACCTTCGCCCATGCCGGAGGTTACGCCATTTCTGACAGCCCAGTAGACGGAATCATAATACCAGGCGGAAGGATCCGCAACATCCGTAAATGTTATCTTCTGCATTACCGTAACACTGCAGACAGCCGTGAAACCACCGTCTGTCGTCGCCACAGTAATGTCCGCTGTGCCAGCCTTGAGAGCTTTCACCAGGCCGTCAGCGTCAACCTCTGCGACTGTCGGATCACTGCTGCTCCATGTCACAGACTTGTCGCCTGCATCTTCTGGATCTACCATCGCATTCAACTGCAGGTCCTCACCCTCGGTCAGCGAGACAGTCGTCACATCGAGACTGACTCCGGAGACGTTCGGGGCTTCCACTGTCATTTTGCAGACCGCTGTAAAGCCTCCGTCAACCGTTGTCGCCGTGATGTCCGCCGTACCGATCTTGAGCGTTGTGATATTGCCTTCCGCGTCGACCGTGGCGACGGTCTCGTCGCTGCTGCTCCAGGTAACAGATTTGTCAGCTGCGTCTGTCGGTTCTATAGTTGCGATGAGCTTGCCGGTCTCGCCCCGCTTAAGCGTGAGCGTTTCATTATCCAGTGTGATACCGGAGACATTCGGCGCCTCGACTGTCACTTTGCAGACCGCCGTAAAGCCGCCGTCGACCGTTGTTGCAGTGATGTCCGCTGTGCCGATCTTGAGTGTCGTGATATTGCCTTCCGCATCGACCGTGGCGACGGTCTTGTCGCTGCTGGTCCAGGTCACAGACTTGTCTTCCGCATCTGCCGGTTCCACCGTTGCGGTCAGTTTGCCGGTCTCGCCCCGCTTCAGCGTCAGCGTTTCCTTGTCAAGCTTGACTCCCGATACATTCGGAGCCTCGACCGTCACTTTGCAGACTGCGGTAAAGCCACCGTCTTCTGTTGTCACAGTGATGTCAGCAGTACCCTTTTTGATTGCTTTAACAGTTCCGCTTTCATCAACAGCAGCAATCATATTATCACTGGACGACCAACTGACTGTTTTGTTCGTAGCATTCTCTGGGAAAACCGTAACTATCAGTGAGGCGCTTTCTCTGACCTTTAGATTAAGAATACTCTGATCGATCGTAACATCAGTCACTGCCTCTATGCCCACATGAAGCTGCGCGTTCTGAAGAGTTTCATTTCCCTCGTGTATTCTGACATTCCCCCAGTGTGCTCTGTCACCAGAATAATAGATATCCGTAATCATTGAATCTTCACAGAATGCATACTGATAAACCTTCTTGAGTTCTTCAGGGAATTTGACAGTTGCCAGACTCCCGCAGCCTGCAAACGCTCTTCTCTGAATCGTCTCCGCACCAGCAAGTGTAAGCACTTCCAGCTTTTCACAGCCGAAAAATGCTTCATAAGAAATATAGTTAACTTGCTCAGGTACAAAAACTTTTTCCAGTGATGTGCAATTCTTATATGCTGCCTTTCCAATCTTTGTGAGTGTATCCGGGAATTCAACCGATGCAAGCTTAATATCATTTGAAAATGCCAGCTCTCCGATTTCAGTCAGGTTTGATGGAAGCCTTACACTTTCCAGCTCCCAACAGCTGAAAAATGCCGCAAACGGAATCACCGTGAGTGTATCCGGCAGTACAATCGACTTCAGAGATTTGCACCCTGAGAAAGCCTCTGCCCCAAGCTTCTCCAGCGAGTTGGACATCGTCACAGAAGTAAGATTTACAGAATCTGCAAAGGCTCTATTACCTATCTGAACAACAGAATCCGGGATAACTACACTGATCAGTTCATTCTTTTTACTAAATGCGCCGCTGGCAATCTCACTGACATTATAGCCGTCGATTGTTGCCGGAATGTTAGCCTCTTGACCTCCGGTATAACCCGTAATAGTTGCTGACCCATCATCTTTGATGACGTAACTGTAAACGCCATTCGTCTTTTCCGCAGGCATGGTTGAGGCAAAATGCATGTCTGCTGAGAGGAGATCGCTGTTACTGCTTCTGTCTATCTGAACCATGCTGTTCCATTCTGTCTCAGTTCCAGCATAGTAAACGTCCGTAATATTGCTGTCTCCCAAAAAAGCCGCATAATCTATATGCTGAATATTCTTATTGATGGATACTGTATGGATTGACACGCACTGGGTAAACGCATTCTCCTCGATGACCGATAATGACTCCGGAAAATCTAATATCGTGATATCATTGTTCCCGGCGAAAGCATCTTTTTCGATTGTCTTCAGGTTTGCCGGCAGTTTAAGTGATCTGAGAGATGTCCCGTCGAACGCACTTTCTCCAATCCAAGTCACTGTGTCAGGTATCTCAACACCGGTAATGCTGGTTTGACCTTTAAAGACCGCGTCCTCAATACCAGTAACCGTATGGTTATCAACTGTTGCTGGTATATGCAGCTCACTTATCCCTTCCAGCTCGGAACACGAATATAAATCAGCTGTACCGTTATCATACAGCCTGAATTCCATTTTTACACCAGTAACCTCGTCTCTCCATGTACTATACCAATTACCTCCAATATGTATAGTTGCCATGTTTGAGGAAACGCTTTTCCCCTTAATATCTGTAATCGTGCATCTTATCTGTAATCCATCGTACTCTTCATCCCCCCAATAAGAGTTTGTAGGCCCTCCATCATATTCACGGATTAGAGAATTTGCGGAGAACTCCTCCCATTTATATTTCGCCCCGATGGCTGACGCATTCAGTCTAAAAGAAACAAACTGATTATCTCCGATATATATATCCTCAAGCTGATTTAATATTACCGGCTCATGGTATTGCTCCATCGTAATGTCGACATTGAAGTCATATATACTGGAAATCCTGATATAATATGTCTCGCCGGCCTCCATCTCCGCGGAAGGAATCGTCTCTCTCATGTTTTGTACATCAAGAAGATCCCAGTTCTTATTATAGATCTCTGCTGAATAATCATACCATGATAATTCGCTGTTCCTATTCATATAGTATGTTCCTGTTTCGTTCGGAACAAACGAATATGCGAAACCTGATTTTATCCTCTCAATACCACCTTCCGTAACATTTCCTACTATTGGATAGCCTGAGAACTCTTTTAATTCTAAAAGGCCATCAAAATAGGACGTCGCTCCACCATAATAATCATAGAATGAAACCTCTACGATATAATTTTCCCCGCTTTTGGCGGTAAATCTAACCGATTTGTTGCCTGAAATCTCATCAAAACGATCTTCCTCACTCTCCCAATTCCAGAGTTTCTCCTGGTGAACCTTTATCCAAGGATGGATTTCCGGATTAACATTATCTATGCTAAATGTCGCTGTGACATCCAGTTCTTTATCAGAATGAACTCTATAATAATAGTGTTCGCCTTCCGCTAAGGTGAAAGTGTGTGAACCAGGAACAGAAATCTCACCATCTACAGTTGGGGAAGCCATCTTGATTGTGATATTCGATTTATTATAAGATTTTTTTATCCCCGCCCCGACATAATATGTCTTACCTGGTGTAAGATTATAGAATGCTTCATGTCTTACATCTGTGTATGGAGATATACGTTCCCACTCTTCATCATAAAGAAATAGATTAATGTCATCAGGAGATTCAGGCCTATACAGTGCTGCTGTCGGTGTAAATGAGTAACACGAAAACTGGCCATCAATCACTTCCTCTGTTGAGTTCTTATCAGCTTCAAGCGATCCGGCAAGGACCGCTTTTTTCCAGGACACTTCAATTGTCCCTGAATAAGTTTCATCGCCATCAACGCCAAGAAAATATCTTTTTCCTGCCTCCAATTCTTCGACCGAATTACTTATGGATTCAATATAATTAAACCTGCTATCATATAGGTCTAGACTGACGTAAATATCACTTTGGGCAAATAATTCAAAGATGTAACGTTGGGTCACGTCCGGTTCAATCATGTAAAAAATCTCGTCCTTTTCTATTTGAAGCTCCAAGGACTCTCCGAGTGAAATCGTCTTTGCCGTTTTGCACGATACAGTAACCTCTCCACAATCTTCGGAAGATTGATAACAAATGCCAAGATAATATGTCTCTCCGCCTGTCAGTTCACTTCCTATTCTGAAAGAATCATATTCAATCTCCTCAAAAACCGAGTCATACAGAGTGCACGAGATATAACCGCCATACGAGCTATCTGTTTCACTGTGTGATTCAAAGACATATACTTGAGTTTCAGTCGGTTTAATTTCGTAATAGAACGTTTCTCCCTCTCCCACATAATTTGTCACGATATCACCATTCTTAAGCTCCACCGCGTCATTAAGAAATGGATATTGTTCTTTCACGTCAACAGATGTGCAGGACACTTCAATATGACTGGAGGGTGAATCACTATTGTCAAAAACACAAAGATAATAAGTCTCTCCGCCGCTTAAGGCTTCCTCAAACGGAAAACTATAATGGGAAGCACCATATAAAGTATACCCATACAGTGCAACACAGGGCTCATCTGAACCAGATGCGTTGAACCTATAAATACTGGTCTCAGCAGGTCTAATCACATAATAAGCTTCTTCACCCTGATTTAGTTCTACAGTCACAGTATCCCCGAGTGATAATACGTCTAATTCTTTTGACGCCATTTTTATTGTAAGATTCTGCCGCTCATAAGATTCAGGAATTTGAATTATGATATGACTTGTCTCACCAGCTCCCATGGGATAGACACTCGTATTCTGTATATCTCTCGAATAAATTCTATCCCAATCTTCATCGTAAACACAATAATCAACATCACTTCCGCCATCTGATTCGATTGTATAGATGCCAGTTTCTTCTGGAGTAAATGTGTATGATAATGCCTGGCCCTTAACATTCTTTGCTGTTATACTTTTATTTTCTTCCAGCGTTCCGGCACTAATCGGACTATTACAGGATACTTCAACGGATCCGGAATTTCCTTCATCATAAAAACTAACACCTAAATAATATGTTTCCCCCGCTCTCAGTAATGAATTCAGTCGGATTCCATCACTAGAAATCATCTCATAGAAATCATCATCATACAAAGCGCAATATGTATCATATGTGCTGTTTATTTCAAAGGAATATACATTTGTCTCAGCAGGTTCAATTACATAGTAAACCATCTCTCCGTTTCCTGCATCAGCTGTTACAGTATCCCCAACAGCGATGTCCCCAACAATGCTGCCAAAAGTTTTACAGGACACTTCAAACGATCCAGAACTCGATTCGGAATAAAATCTAACTCCAAGATAATAAATTGACCCCTCTGTCAATTCTGTTGTGAGCCGGAAGTTGGATCCTTCTCCGCCATCATCATCAGAATCTATCTCTTCAAAACTAGAATTGTACAGAACGCAATAGGTGTCGTCAGAACTATGAGCTTCGAAAATAAATACGGTAGTCTCAGCAGGTTTGAACACATAGTAAATTGTTTCTCCCTCTCCCACATTAGCCGTCACTATATCCCCAGATTTTATCTCAATTGCATCACCGAAAGAAGCCCCAACCATTTCAGGCTTCCCCTCACCGGTAAGAATCTCTGCATCCGATTCTCCTGAATCCTCAGTTCTTTTTTGCAGTTCCTCTACTGTTTCCTCAGAAATCTCCGCCGTTTCTGATGTGACCTCTTCATTCTTCCCAGGAGTCTCTGCGGTTTCCTCAGTTTCAGCTTGAACTTCTGCTTCCACTTCAACCTCATCGAAAACCTCTGTGGTTTCTAATGCCTCGTCCGTGGACTCCTCTGTAGTTCCTACAGGCTCCTCTTCAGTCTCATGGAATACATCTACAGCCTCCTCAGGCTCCTCTTCAGTCTCATGGAATACATCTACAGCCTCCTCAGGCTCGTCCAGTTCTTCCTGATTGTCCGGTTCAGAATCCTCTTCCTGCACTTCTTCCTGCACGTCTTCCTGCACCTCTTCCGCACTTTCAGTCTCTGTCACTTCAGGCAGAATTTCAACCGCACTATCATTCAATATATCCTCCGCTCCAATTACAGGCTCGGAAGTGATCTCCGCCGCCATTACAGACGTTGCTCCGTTTGACGCAATCATCACCGCTGCCAGAACAATCGCCGTCAGTTGCTTCACTTGTTTCTTCATTTTTTCCTCCCATAATACTGTAAGATATTAAGCGTCTTTACGTCACATATTTATTCTGTTTATTTATGTTTTTCTCCACCTCCCCTCAAAGTCCTGCCATCTTTTCTCCCGTCAAAGAATTTATCCAACACTTTCTGAAACACCGGATCTGCATCCGCAGCAAGAGAAAATAATGTCATAGAAGATCTAATCTTCATGTTGTCCAGCCTCCTCCAGACTCTGTATTATTTCTTCCAGAGCGATCTGATATGACTGCTTGTGCGCGTTGACAAATCTGAAAAGGTCTATTGCAGTATTCATCCCAATCTCCTTTCAGATACCCCATCATAAAAAGCTCAACATCTTTCAGCGTCTTATCTGATTATACCACTCTCTGATTCCATGCCAAATAGAAAAATCCATTTTTTCCTTGTTCCCTCACCTGTACACCCTTTAAATCGTCATTGCAGGGACCAGGCGCAGAATTAAGCTGAGCGCCTTCTCAAGAGCTCTTTTACAATAATCCCCGCTCCAATCAGGCACGCTGCGCCTAAGACAAAGATCAAGGCCCTGGCAGTTCCCCGACCGCTTGCCTCACCATCAAAGTCTCCTTTCACCCTTTCTCTCTCAGCATCTCCTCATACCACCTCTCCCTCTCCCCTCCCCCAATCGCCCTGTTCTCAAACGCCATGGAGAGATAATCGTAAATCAGCGCCGCCGTCCCGCGCTCCCGGATCAGGATCACCCGCATCGCAAACTCGCCCGGCCGATGATCCTGAAAATCTCCTCCCCGCTCACCGTCCCGAAAACCGTCACCTCGCCCTGCCGCACACCTTCGCTGATCGCCGCCAGGAGGTGCACCGACACGGTCAGATTGCCTGACAGGAGCTTCTGCGGCTCATTTCCCTGCACGAGGTCCGGGAGCTCCGCCTCCGGCCGCCGGACGCGCAGGCTCCCCACGGGAGTCGTGAGCAGCTTCTCGATCGCCATCATCCCCCGGTAGCGGTACTCGCCGAGCTGGTCGATGATGTAGGCCTCCTCAAGGCGCTCGCCCTCATCGTGGTTCAGGTGAAGCACCTCCGCGAGCCGCCGGACCGTTTGGATGTCGGCGGGGAGGCGCGACCCGTTCTTGTATTTGAAAAATGCAGACCTCGACACACCCGCACCGCGCGTCACCTCCTCGATTGGGAGGTCCCGCGTGTCCATGATGCCGGCAAGCTCGGCTGAGAATTTTCCCATGTCCGTCTCCTCTTTTGTGATGAAAAAGTCTCTTCCTATAATAATACATATTTTTAATAATTTCTATTAATATTTGTGTATATTTTAAATACGCGCAAACCCGCAGGGGACGGTTCCAGGCGGACCCGCAGGTCCACAAGAACCGTCCCTGGGAACCATCCCTCCCGTCCTCAGCGAAACCCCATCCTCACCCCCTCCCTCCTCTCCGGAGCCCGGAAATCCTCCGCCGAGAGCGCGAACGCAAAGCCCGACGGCCTCTCCGGACCGCCGTAGACTCTCCCGGCGAAGCTGATGATCGCGTCCTGCACCATGTTGCGGCAGAACCTCGCGTTCCCGCACTCCGGGTGCCCGACGGCCTCCCGGCAGAGCAGGGCCGCCTTCTTCCTCGCCTCCGGCAGGAGCGCAAACCCCTGCTCCCGGCTCATAAACTCCGCGATCTCCACCATCTCCTCCTCCGAGTAATCGGGGAATCTGACCGTGAAGGGGACGCGGGAGCGGAGCCCCGGATTTGCGGAGAAAAATGCCTCCATCTCCTTCGGATACCCGGCGAAGATGACGATCGTTTCGTCGCGGTGATTTTCCATTTCCTGGACGATCGTGTTGATCGCCTCCTCGCCGTAGAGATTCGCGCGGCCGTCACAGAGGGCGTAGGCCTCGTCGATGAAGAGCAGCCTGCCCTTCGCCCGCGCAAAAACCTGCCGGACCTTCTCTGCCGTGTGGCCGACATACTGGCCGACCAGGTCCGCGCGGCCGACCTCCAGGATCTCGCCGCTCTGAAGGAGGCCGATCTCCCTGAAAATGCCCGCCAGGATCCTCGCCACCGTCGTCTTGGCGGTCCCCGGATTTCCGATAAACTCCATGTGCAGGACGACCGGCGGCACCGCCCTGTTCTGAGCAGCCAGGTCCTGCTTCATTCTGGCAAATGCACTGATCCGCCGCACCTGCTCCTTCACCTCCTGAAGGCCGATCAGCTCGTCGAGCATTTCCGCCGGAGTTTTGGCCGGGATCCCGGGGTCCGTCCGCTCGAGGGCCTCCTGTTCTTCCTTCTCCGCGGCTCCGAAGTCGGTTGCCATCCTGATTTCCCGGAGGCATTTCTCATTGAAATGGGGGATCGAAAGGAGCTGCTCGTCGCTCATCCGCCGAATCTCCTCAACACTTTCGATGCCGGCCCGCTTCAGTGCATTGCAGGTGCGCAGGGACAGGTTCAGATCCTCCAGGAACTCCGGCTCCATGAGGTCGAAATCGTCTTCGTCTCTGGCGGCGCACTGCCCGTAAGAGAAGATCCAAATGAGATCCTCGATCCCTTCCATCGCGAACTTCATGAAGGGTTTCGAGAATTTTCCGGCGTATCCGGTCTCCGGAAGGGTCTTTATCCTGGTGAACGGAAAATTCTCCTCCAGCACCGTGCGGATGCTGAGGGTCATCTTCTCCGGCAGGCTCACAAAAATCATGCCCATCTCCGGAAAGCCGCCGCCCTCGGCGATGACCCGGATCACAGCCCCCGCTTCTTTCAGCACGAAGGACATGGCCCTGCAGGATTCCTCCGGCGTGTCTTCAATGTCGGACAGGGCCTGTACATCGCCGATATTCTCCAGGAAATACACCTGGCGGCCCCCCTCAAACAGGTTCCCCGAAAAATGCCGCGGCTCACCCCCGACCTTCCCGCACTCTTTGAAAATGAACCCAAAATCACCCTCCTTCACCTCCGCACCCGCGGAAGCGAAGACACAGAAACTCTCCTTCCCGTCTTCGCCGGTGCGAAACTCACAGCCGAGATACTGCCCCCGGGGCAGCTGCGATGCGATGTGAAACAGCCGCTTGCAGGCTGTCTTGAGCATACCGCCGCGGAATGCGGGCACGCTGTCAGGGGCTGCCATCTCCCTCTTCAGCCCGAGTTCGGTTCCTTTTGCCATTGCCATGATTTTTTTGGTCATTTTTGTCTCCTTCTTCTCCTGCAGACCGCGGCGGCACACAAAATAGCCGCTGCTTCAGATAAAGGTAAATGGGCAGACTCCACCTGTGGAATCCAGCTCAATAAATTCTTCCTTATCTGAAACAGCGGCTCTCAGGAACCAACTGTAAGTTGTAG
>DFFD01000176.1:16135-16644 GCA_002369495.1 Lachnospiraceae bacterium UBA3785
CGAAGGCGGCTTCAAGAACCGTCCCCGGGAATCGCCCCTGCCGCAATTACCTGTTGAGCGAAGGAGAAACCCTCCCAGATGGTAATCAAGACTCTTTCAGAGAGACGTCTCTTCTCGTGATTGCCGGATATAGCTTTGCAGGAGGCCTTTCGGCCTCCTGCAAAAACATCCCATCTATATACGCTTCCAATTACACCGAAATGCTTCATTAGCACTCTCTTATTCCTTCTCAGTTTCCTTAAGATACTCCTCCGCCTGCTCCTCCGGGAGACCACATCGGCTGACAAGCCGCGCAATGATATCCTCGTCGCTCCGCCCGTCCTCGCGCATGGTCTCAATGATTCCAAGGATTTTTCCTTCCGATAATCCCTGAGTAATTCCCCGGGCAATTCCTTCCTCTATTCCCTGGGTTCTTCCCTCTTCTCTCTCCGCAGCCAGCGCCAGATTAAACTCCCTCTCCTGATCCGCAAACTCAAACATAATCGCTGCCGCCTCCTCCTGCTCAAGAT
>DFFD01000111.1:0-2014 GCA_002369495.1 Lachnospiraceae bacterium UBA3785
GCGCGATCCGCCACGTGAACACGCTTGATGAGATCTACGAGGAATGCGACTACATCACGGTGCATGTCCCGCTCACGAACGAGACCCGCGGCATGATCGACGGGGAGGCGATTTCGAAAATGAAGGACGGCGTCGTCATCCTGAACTTCGCCCGCGACGCCCTGGTCGAGGAAAATGCGATCATCGAGAACCTGAACAGCGGCAAGGTCAAGAAGTACGTGACCGATTTCGTGACGCCGGCGATTGCCCACGCGAAGAACACGCTGGTCACCCCGCATCTCGGGGCGTCCACGGAGGAGTCCGAGGACAACTGCGCGGAGATGGCGGTCAAGGAAGTCATGGACTATCTCGAGAACGGCAACATCAAAAATTCCGTGAACTATCCGGCGATGAACGCGGGCATCTGCAAGGCGGAGAGCCGCATCGCGATCAACCACAGGAACATCCCGAACATGATCGCCCAGTTCACGAAGATCCTCGGCGCGATCGACATCAACATCGCGAATCTCTCCAACAAGAGCCGCGGCGAGTACGCCTACACGATCATCGACATTGGGACGAAAGCCTCGGACGAGATCATCGAGAGCCTCCGCAAGTGCACGGGCGTCCTCAAGGTCCGCGTTGTGAAGTGAGCGCGGAGGGGTTCATTTTCTGAAGAGGAACAGGCATGGAAGAGAAAGTGGCCTCGGCAATCGAGTTATCCGAATACTGGGTGGAGAAGCTGCAGCTCCTCATGGAATTTCTGGCGAAGGTGGGTTTTTCGATCCTCGTATTTGTCCTGGGATCGAAGCTGATCGACTGGCTGGCAGGCAGGCTCTGCATGCGTCTTAAGAAGACAGCACCGGACATCACGATCGTCAATTACATCGTCTCGTTCGTGCGGATCGGCGGCAAGACCCTGCTGGTGCTGGTTCTTCTGGGCCAGCTGGGCGTCAACCAGGCGACGATCGTCGCGGCCCTGGGCTCGGTCGGCGTCGGCATCGGGCTTGCGCTGCAGGGCGGGGCGGCCAATTTCGCGGGCGGCGTCCTGCTGCTCGTGCAGCGGCCTTTTAAAGTCGGCGATTTCATCCGCGAGGTCAATGAGGGAAATGAAGGCTTCGTCACGAGCATCGGCATGTTCTACACGACGCTCACGGCGCTCGGCGACCGCACGATCACGATCCCGAACAGCAAGCTGACGGACGCCTCCGTGATCAATTACACGGCTCCGGGGATCTGGATGGTCAACATCAACATCGGAATCAGCTACTCGGACGACATCAATCTCGCGAAGAGCATCATGGTCCGGGCGCTGAAGGAGGACCCCCGCGTCCTTAAGGAGCGGCCGATCGAGATCCTGCTCGAGAGCCTCGGCGATAACAGCGTAAAGCTCGAGGTGAGAGGGTGGACGTCGATCGCGGATCATTTTGTGACCATGTGGGACCTCACGGAAAGGATCAAGAAGGATTTCGACGCGGAGGGCATCACGATCGCCTTCAGCCAGATCGACGTCCATATGATAAACGATACTGAGAAAAAGGAAGAAAAGAAAAATGGCAGACACTTACACGAAAAAAGCCGGGGACATCAGGCCCCCGAAGCAGAAACAGCCCGAGAAGGTACAGGACCCGAATGATTTTTCCGAGCCGATGAACGCCGAATCGAACGTGAAGAAGGTCATCGGCGTCGTGAGCGGCAAGGGCGGCGTCGGCAAATCGCTTGTCACCGGCCTCCTCGCGATCGCCGCGAAGCGCAGCGGAAAGACGGTCGGCATCCTTGACGCGGACGTGACGGGTCCCTCCGTCCCGAAAATGTTCGGCGTCCACGACAAGGCCATGAGCGACGGCGTCAACATCATCCCGGGCGTCTCCGAGGGCGGCATCGAGATGATGTCCACCAACCTGATCCTGGACGATGAGAAGGAGCCGGTCATCTGGCGCGGCCCGGTCATCGCCGGCGTGGTCAAGCAGTTCTGGCGCGAGGTCCTCTGGGGCGACCTGGACGTCCTCCTTGTGGACATGCCTCCCGGAACGGG
>DFFD01000111.1:2083-3462 GCA_002369495.1 Lachnospiraceae bacterium UBA3785
GACGTCCCGCTGACGGTCTTCCAGTCTCTGCCGGTGGACGGCATCGTGATCGTGACCTCCCCGCAGGACCTGGTCTCGATGATCGTCGAGAAGGCGGCCCGCATGGCGGAGATGATGAACATCCCGGTGCTCGGCATCGTCGAAAACATGAGCTACATCACCTGCCCGGACTGCGGACGGAAGATCTTCCCGTTCGGCGAGGGCAGAGTGGAGGCGGTCGCCGCCGAGCACGGCCTCGATCTCGTCGCGAAGATGCCGATCGAGCCCTACATCGCCGCGCTCTGCGATGCCGGAAAGCTTGAGGCGGTGCCGGACGATAAGCTTGCCGAGCTCAAGGCGTTTATCTGAGGAGAGTATGATATCCGTATTACTGGCAAAAAAGATTGCGGAGCTTTTCATTTACATGCTCTTCGGCGTCATTCTCGTGAAGAGCAGGATCATGAAGAGCTCCGACGCCAAGGTGATCTCGAACCTCGCGCTCTACCTCATCATGCCCTGCGTGATCCTCCGGTCATTCCAGGTCGACATGACGGCGGAGGTCCTGCATGGACTCGCCATCGCGGCCGCGGCGGCGGTGCTCATCCACGCGCTCTATTTCGCGGTCGGGTGGGCGTTCGGAAAGTTCGGCGGGGCTTCGGCCATCGAGACGGGTTCCGTCATCTACACGAACTGCGGCAACCTGGTGCTCCCGATCATCATCTCGGTGCTCGGGGCGGAGTGGGTCATCTACCAGAGCGCCTACGCGACGGTCTTCAATATCGCGATCTGGACCCACGGCCGCATGATTTTCGCCGGGAAGGATGCGGTGCAGCCGAAGAAGATCCTTCTGAACGTCAACATCCTTGCAATCCTGGCCGGGATCCTGCTCCTCGTGACCGGGACCCGCTTTACCGGGATGCCGCTCACGATCTTGAACTCCCTCGCGGACATGATCGGACCGCTCTCGATGGTCGTCACGGGTTTCATCCTTGGCGGCATGGATCTTACAAAAATGAAAACCATGAAGCGCCTGCCGCTGGTCGTCCTCATGCGCATGGTCGTGTGCCCGCTGCTGGTCATCCTGCTCTTCAAGGTGATCGGGCTGGCCGGGTTCGTGGAGGGAGGCAAGGCGGTGCTGCTGATTTCATTTCTCTCGGCGATCGCTCCGTCCTCTGCGACGATCAACCAGTTCGCGATTCTGTTCGACCGCGACGCGGAGTATTCGGCGGCGATCAACATTGTGACGACGCTCGCCTGCATCGTCACGATGCCGGTCATGGTCATGCTGTATGAACGTCTGCTGTGAGAAGGCGGCAATATTTTTTAAAAAGTGCTTGCATTTTCCGCGCGGGTGTGTATAATAGGTGAAGTGACCTGCCGATGTGGCTCAGTTGGTAGAG
>DFFD01000111.1:3513-5244 GCA_002369495.1 Lachnospiraceae bacterium UBA3785
GCTCAGTTGGTAGAGCAACGCATTCGTAATGCGTAGGTCGACGGTTCGAGTCCGTCCATCGGCTGCAGGATAACGGGTCTGCCTGAAGAGGCAGGCCTGTTTTTTTGTGTGCGCGGGAAGCCGGCAGGCTCATTTCAAGGTTGAAACAGGTCCCCAAAAGTGGTATTGTAAAATTGAAATATTGTATGAGACGGAGGCATTATGAAGAGAACGGCAGTTATTCTTGCGGCGGTCATCGCGCTCGGCAGCCTGTCCGCATGCGGGAGCACGGCAGGCCAGGGATCCTCGCAGGCGATGGAAGTCCTGACGGTGGATCCGAACGGCGGACCGGGCCGTACTGAGGAAGAGGATATCTTCTCATACGCGAGCGGCTCGGAAGTGCGGGCATCTTTTGTGCCCCGCGCGGCGGGAGACGCTGACAATACCTTTCAGAAGACAAATAACACGACGGTAAGGCCGACGTCTGCCCCGACGCCGGCTGTGACGACGCCGGCTGTGACGACGCCGGCTGTGACAACGCCGACGCCGACTCCGACGAAGACGCCCACGCCGACCCCGACAGAGACACCCACGCCGACGCCCCTTAAGGAACACGAGCACGAGTGGGTCGAGGAGACGGTCGTCGACAGTGAGGCCTGGGACGAGGAACAGCTGACGATTCCGGCGTGGACGGAGGAGGTCGTAACGCCGGGCGAGCCCTACACCGTCCATCATGAAGCCGTCACCGAAACAGTGACGGAGTATGTCTGCAATCTCTGCGGCGAGACAAGAGGCTCTGCGGAGGAGATGGAAGCGCACCGGGCCGAGGCCCATGCCGAGGCGGAGGATTTTGGGTTCACGCCATCGGAGAGAGTGGTTGAGGTTGAACCGGCGTGGGACGAGACGGTCACCCCGGAAGGAGAGACGACGATCATCGAACACCCGGCCGTCTATGAGACCGTCCATCATCCGGCGGTAACGCACACCGTTAAACACTGCAGGATCTGCGGCGAGACGGTCGAAGTCGGCGAAGACGATATGAGCGAGTGATGTTAAGGACGGCTGCTCCGGGCCTGTGCGGCCGCGGAGGCCGTCCTTATGTTTTATGAAGAAAGGAGAGTGTCCCGTGAAAAAATATATCCGAGTGTTTTTAAGTTCGCTTCTTATGACGGCAATCTTACTTGCTTCGACGGGGACTGTGTGCGAGGCGGCACAGCAGCATTTTCCGGACGTCACGAATCCGAAGGACTACTATTTTGAGGCGGTCGACTGGGCAATCACGCACAGTATCACGACCGGACGCGGGGGCTGTTTCAAGCCGGGAGATACCTGCACGAGGGCGGAGGCGGTGACATTTCTCTACCGTCTTGCCGGTTCGCCGGACGTGTCCGGAAGCTGTGAATTTGCCGATGTGCAGGATCCGGGTCTCTGGTGCTACAAAGCGGTGATCTGGGCAGCCGGAAAGGGAATAACGTCCGGTTACGGGGAGGTGAACGGCCAGCCTGTGTTCCGGCCGGGAGTCACCTGCAGCCGGGCGATGATCGTCACGCTCATTAAGCGCTTTGCACAGAACGTCCGCAGAAACTACAGGGCGCCGGCCGGTACGGGGAAGCCCTTCCCCGATGTGGCTGAGAACGCCTGGTATGCCAACACCGTGCGCTGGGCGGCTCAAAACGGCGTCACAAACGGCAAGGGAGACGGCCGGTTCCACCCGGGCGAGGGCTGCACGCGGGCCCAGATCGTGACCTTCCT
>DFFD01000149.1:0-4890 GCA_002369495.1 Lachnospiraceae bacterium UBA3785
AAGGCGCGGCCGCGCTGCTCCTGAATCCGGCCAACGCGGGGCTCTTTAAGATGCTTGGCGCGCTGTTCCGGAACAAGGTCACGATCCTTGTGCTGGTCCTTGCGGCGGCGGTCTTCATTTACCGGGTCTTCTGCCGGTTTCTCTGCCCGCTCGGAGCGATCTACGGGCTGTTTGCCCGGGTCGCGGTTATCGGCGTCAAGGTGGACGAAGGTGCGTGCACGAGGTGCGGACGCTGTGTCAGTGTCTGCCCGATGGACATCAAAAAGGTCGGGGACCACGAGTGCATCCACTGCGGGGCCTGCATGAAGGCCTGCGGGGCAGGGGCGATTGTGGAGAAGGGGTTTTAACGCATCCGCATCACGCTGATCGTCTCCGCCGGCGCCACGACGACAGTGATGAGGCCGTTCATCCTGATTGAGAACCGCTGGTCTTCATTTTTCTGATTGAGAAGGATCAGCGTGACCGTACCGTCCGGATTGACCGCGGCGGCCGCCTCGACGCTGTCGCTGCAGCGGGAGAGCGCGATCCTTCTTGCACCCGGAAGGATACTTCCGGAGAAGGCCTTCACATAGTGGTAGATGAGCGTCTCGTGCCAGGAATCCCCGTCGATGATGATCCCGGCGTTGCAGCCGCGGTCGATCGTCCGGGGAAGCCCTCTGGGATCCAGGCAGAGATTCCACTCGATCCAGCGGTTCATCCCGTTGTTCAGGTTTCCGATCATGTCATGCGCGTAGAGAGCCGCGCTAAGATAGTCCGCGTGCGCCTGCGTCTTCATCCCGTGGGCTTTGATGAACCAGGGATCGACCGCGGGCGGCTCCATCCCGCAGCAGCACTCCGAGAGCATCAGGGTCATCTCCGGAAATGCATCCCGGGTCAGCCCGACCGCCTCGAAATGATCCCCCGAGTACCAGTGGAAGGCGATGCCGGCGGCCATTTTCCGGGTGTCCTCATCGAGCATGGCTTTCGCCCACTCATAGACGCGTTCCTTGTTGTGGTCCCAGATGAAAATGCCGACCTTGCCGGTGAGCCCGGCCTCCTCGAAAACCGGCCAGAGGTGGTCGCGGAGAAAGATCTTCTGATCCTCCGCCTCCCAGACGCAGGAGTCCCAGGCAGTCGCGGCGATGCTTTCATTCTGCATCGTGATCATCGTGACGGGGATGCCCTCGTCAAGATAGGCCTGCACATATTTTGCGATGTATACCGCCCACGGGCGGTAATATTCTTTTTTGAGGGTGCCCGTGATCCGGGAAGGCTCCGCGGAGATGTCGGCGGAGAGACCGCCGTAGGCGGCAGCGTCATTTTTTACCTGCTTCTGCGGCTCCTTCCACTGCTTCGGGGGCGACCAGGGGGAGAGCAGAACGGAAATCGGCTCCGCGGCGGCCTCCATGGCTTCTTTGATCATCGGGATGATGTATTTCCTGTCGCGGTCAATCGTAAATGTGTGAAAATCCGGGTCCGCGAGCGGATCTTCGACCGCCTGGTACTGTCCGAGGCCGAAGTCGCAGCTGTCGATCGAGGTGCGGATGTAGCGGTAGCGGAGCCCGTCCGCGCCGAAAATACGGTCGAGGATCTCCCTGCGGACAGCCGGCTCAAGCCCGGAGAGAAGATAGGCGGAAGATTCGGTCATCGCTCCGCCGAAGCCTTCGATCTCCTGGAAGGTGATCTCCGGGTAGAGGTTGATGACGCCGACCTCGGTGTGGACGGGTTCATCCTTCTCGGGGGTGAGGCGGCCGGTTTTTTTATCGTAAACGGCCTTGCCGTTCGCGTGGTAGATGGTTTGAAGTGTATAGTTCATAGATACCTCCTTAGTGGTTTAGAGGGGACGGTTCCCAGGGACGTTTCTCGAGAAAATGGTTCTCATTTGAGAACCGTTTTCTCAAGAATCGTCCCCCAGGAACCGTCCCTGTGTTTTTCCTACAGTACAACCGCCCCCTCCGGCGTCAGCCCGTTCTCCTCATCGAGCCAGACGCTGACGGAGGCGGGCCCGACATGGAAATTCCCGTAGCCCAGCCGGTTGATCCGGACGCGCCTGTCGCTGTGGCCCAGGGCGTCACAGAATGTCTTCCCGGCGTGCTCCCGGCCGACGTACATGCGCCGGTCGAACGCACCGCCTGTGGAGATCAGCACCGCGAGGCCGTATTTCTCACGGGTCCAGCCGATGCAGTGCGGGTCGTCGAAGTAGTCGTTCTGCCTCCCGTAGGAGTAGAGACGGCGGATGAGGAGCATGGTTTCGAGGTCATTTCCGACCGGCGGGATATTGTCGTGCGGGATCCCGTAGAGGTCGCCGTAGAAGACACAGGGGTAGCCGTTTTCCCGAAGCAGGATCAGGGCGTACGCGAGCGGCCGGAACCAGGGATTGATCGGCGAGGCCAGGGACTGGCCGGGCTGCGTGTCGTGGTTGTCCACAAAGGTCACCGAGTGGATCGGATTCCGCTCGGTCAGGGTATCCCGGAAAATGTACCGGAGATCGTACCGGTCGCTGTTGTAGGACGCGTCGCAGAAATGAAAATGCAGCGGCACGTCGAAAAGGCTCATCTGGTAGTCCGTCTTTGCGAGATAGGTCGTCAGCTTGTTGACGTCACCGCTCCAGTACTCGCCGACAGCAAAGAGATTCCGCCCGGCCGTCTCGCGGAGAGAAGAGAGCCAATCCCGGTAGAACCCTGCGTCGATGTGCTTGACCGCGTCGAGGCGGACGCCGTCCATCTCGGTCATGCTCTCGTACCAGGCGCCCCAGCGTTTCAGCTCCTCCGCCACTTCCGGCACCTTCTGGTCGATGTCAGCGCCCATGAGATAGTCAAAGTTGCCGTATTCGTTGTCCACATCAGGGCTCCAGAGGTGGCCTTTTATGCGGTAGATGGGGCTGCCGGGCGGGTTTTCATTTCTGAAGCCGGAGAAGCAGCGGTGATCCCATGTGAAATCGGAGTAGGTCCCGCCGCGGCCCTTAAACTCGTAGATCGTCTCGGCCTCGGTCATGTGATACTCGTTGTCGAGCTGGTAGCTGCGGTTGTCCGGGCTGACGCGGACAGCCTCGACCTCCTCGGTCGCGTCCGCGCCGAGCTTGTGGTTCAGCACGATGTCCGGATAGACGTGCAGGCCGGCCTCGTGGCAGGCGTGGATGGCTGCCTGGTACTCGTCCCGCGTCCCGTATTTGGTCCGGACAGTGCCCTTCTGGTCGAATTCCCCGAGATCGTAGACGTCGTAGACGCCGTAGCCCACGTCGTCGGTGCCGGTCATGGCCTTATAGGCAGGCGGCAGCCAGACCGCGGTGAAGCCGATGGATTCGAGGCGGGCTGCATTTTCCGCAAGCTGCTTCCAGAGTGTGCCGTCGGGGGGAAGATACCATTCAAAATACTGCAGGATCGTGCCGTTCCGCGAGAAAGAGTTGTAGTAGGCAATCAGGATATCGGTTCCGGCGTGTCCGTAACCCTCGCGGTTCATGTCGCTGTAGAGGTTCGTCACAGTGTTCAGAACGCTCAGGTTGAGGTGCCGGGCGGCAGCGTCCTCATGGGCTGTCTGGAAATCCGCCAGCATATGGCGGACTGTGAGCGCCTTGTCGGGGACGATGTCCGGATTGTTCTCCATGGAGAGCACGGTCTTCTGGTTGCTGCCGAGCTCTTCGGCAACGAGCTCGATGAGCGTATTTTTGTCGAGGCCGGCATTTCCGCCGTAGGCCATGGACTCCGAGAGGCCGCTCAGGATGCCCGCGGTGGCGATCTGGAGAGCCATCTTCATCTGCTGGGCGGCTGCCGCGTCGCCGACGAAGCTCATTTTGCTCCCCAGATGGCCGAGCAGCGGGAGCACACTGTCGCAGACGTCCCGGTCACCGCCGAGCATGAAGGTGAGTGTGCCGTTCTCCGCGTTTGCGGTGCCGCCGATGAGAGGGGCTTCCACCGTGCGGATCCCGCGCTCCGCGGCGTCCTCCGCGATCCTTACAGCCAGTTCCGGACTCTTCGTGGACATATCGATGATGATACAGTTCTCCGGGGCTGTCTCGAGGATGCTCTCCTCGCCGAAATAGAGCTCTTCAACTTCCTTCGGATAGTTCACCCGGGAAAATATGACCTCCGCGTCTTTCGCGGCCTCGGCAATCGTTTCAGCCCAGACAGCTCCTCCGGCGACAGCTTCCTCCGCCTGGAATTTCGTCCTGTTGTAAACAGTCATCGGGAAGCCGGCGCCTGTGAGGCGGAGCAGCATCGCGCCGCCGAGGTCGCCGAGTCCGATGAAAGACATTTTTTTCATGTGAAGGTTCCTCCTTCCAACCGTACTCTATGCGTTATACAGTTTATTTTACCACAGCGGTGTTCATTTTACAAATACTGGCGGCGGATTTGCAATCTGCGATACAAATGCTTGCAAAATAAGGGATTTGCTCCTATACTGGAAATATGATCCGGGAAAGGAGGATAAAAATGTCATACAATATCGACGATGAAAATCTCAGCAAGGCGAAGGAAATCATTGAGACCGGAGTTGACAGAGCTCAGGAGGTGCTCAGGAATCAGTCGCAGGTGGACGACGTGCTGTTCCAGGTGGCGGATAAGCTCAAGGAAGTGCCGGCGGCAGGGCCGCTCCTTTCGGATGCCCCGAAGATGGTCTCTCTCGTCAAGGCTTACCTCTCGAAGGAGTACCCGGAGGTCTCCCCGAAGGTGGTCGTCTCGATCATCGCGGCGTTCATCTATCTGGTGAAGGGGATCGACCTGATCCCGGACTTCATTCCGATCCTCGGCAGGGTCGACGATATCGCGGTGATTGCGGCTGCGCTCAAGATCTGTGAGCCGGAGCTCCGGGCTTTTGAGGAGTGGAGAGAGAAGGTCTGATACCGGATTCGGTTTCTTTAGGCCGGGCCGCGTTTGCGGCCCGGCCTTTTTGGGGACGGTTCTCCGCGGAGGG
>DFFD01000149.1:4946-7746 GCA_002369495.1 Lachnospiraceae bacterium UBA3785
GAGGGGGACGGTTCTCCGCGGAGGAGAACCGTCCCCCTCCGCGGAGAACCGTCCCCAAACACGAGGAAAACAGAAAAAATGAGGAAGCCGGGACATTTGTCCCGGCTTCCTTCACACCAATTTGTAATTTCAGAGGGCGGAGAGTATCTCTCCGGCCTTTTTCTCAGCGTACAGACTGTGCGCCGACGCGAGGAGCTCATCAAGAAGCTCCTTCGCTTCCTCCGTTCTGCCCTGCAGCAGGAAGAACTGTGCGAGCTCCAGCTGGATCTCCTTTTTGTGGATCTCATTGGTGGCGTTCGCGATCTCATCAGCAAGATAAGCGGTATCCGTCTCAGCAGAGTTCTGAAGGGCGTTCAGCCTTGCCGTGTGCAGTTTGATGCATTCCGCAAGGTTCTGGGCGAGCATCGGCGCGCGCTTTTCGGAGGCCTGCCGCAGCATATCCAGGTCATTGATCATTTTTTTAGCTTCCTCCGGGTCATTGCTGAGGATGCGGAGGTTCGCTTTCTGGTTCGTGATCCTGGCTGCGACGGGCAGCGCATGCAGCTTCAGGTCTTCAGGTTTCAGGTCCCTGATCACTGCGTCCGCCTGGTCGAACTCCCCGAGCGCCTCGTGGGCGAAGGAGAGGTGGCAGCAGCCGTCCATATACTCGGCCAGTTCCTTCGGAACCTTGCGAAGAAGCGGCTCGAACGCGTCGATAAATCCTTTCGGGTCGTTGTTCTGATAAAGGATCGCATACAGGTTTCTCAGCCTGCTGTTTGCGATGTAAGCGGCCGCAACGCGGCCGCACACAAGGCCGGCGACAAGGAGCAGGACGAAGTAGAAGAGACGCGGGATATCATTGCTTACCAGTATGCGGCCCTGAAAAATGACAAGTCCGATCGCGGCTGCAATGACAATACCGAGAATCATAAACAGGGTGTTCATTTTTCTGAAATAGACAACCATGTATTCCTCCATCTGTGCCCAAAAGGGCCGGTCGGATTCAGATTACAGCCAGAAGCTGAACAGGAACGAGGCAACGATCAGGACGATGCCGCCGCCAAGTCTCGAGGAGAGCTGAGAGTAGGCGATGAGGTCCATACGGTCTGCAGCACCCAGGCAGGCGAGGTCGCCGTTGCCGCCGCGGTTAGCCATGCAGAGGCCGGCGGTGATGGCGGAGTCGATCGGATAGAAGCCGACCAGGTAGCCGACTGCAGCGGAGCCGATGATCGCGCCGATCACGATCATGAGGGCCATAATGATGTTCGCCGGAGCGACCGCGTTGAAGAGTTCGCCGAGGTCGAAGTCAGCGCCCATGCCGCACATGATGACGATGCCCATGTAGCCGGAGAAGAAGCTCTGGAGACGCTTCGCGCCAGCACGGACTCTGGCCGGGATGATGCCTGTAGCCGCCAGGATGACGACAAAGATGATCATATAGGCGTACTGGTGGATCGGGGCACCCGCGATCTTCGGAAGGATGACCTTGTTCATCAGACGGCCGACGCTGTAGCAGGCCATGGCGAGCAGCAGGGCGCCGAAGAGATCATTGTTGTCGGTCTTGATCTTCTCGTCGTCGCGGGCGATGTTGGCGCCCTTGCGGAGAAGAGTCTTCTTGTCGCCGGTGAGGACCGGAACTCTCTCGCCGAGAGCGTTCAGAGCCGCGGAGGCAACGATACAGAAGAGGTTCGCGATGGTCAGAATGATGATCGCGAAGGAGTAGTAGCTCGCGGCGGGATCACCGGTGATCTGCTCGTAGATCTGGGAAAGAGGAACAGCGCCTGCGCCGTTGCCGCCGCCCATGATCGGGAGAACGTACTTGATGATCGCATCGGTCGGCTTGATGCCGAAAATAAAACCGGTGCCGACGCCGAGCAGCATGGCCACGACGAGACCGCCAAGGATCGCCGGAATGTAGCCCGCGAAGGACTTCAGAAGAATATCGCGGTCCAGAGACAGGACGGAGCCGATGATCAGCATGATGATGAAGAACTCGAGGAAGTTCGCGTCATCGGAGATGAAGCTGTTGATCGCATCGAGCGCCTGATCCGGGATCAGGTTGAACTGGCGAAGGATCGCAACGCCGAAGAATGTGAGCAGCAGGCCGCCGCCGATGTACTTGTTCCAGATCGGGATGCGCTCGCCGATTTCGTTGAAGATAACGCTGAGTGCGAGGCACATCGCCATGGAACCGGCAATCGTCGTGGACTGTACCATGGATGCATCCTCACCGGATCCCTGGATGATGTAGACCGGAATCAGGCAGAGGAGAATTGAGGCAACGGCGAGCCACCAGGGCATGCCGCCGAGCCAGAGACCTGTACGTTCGTGTTTGTTGTCGCTCATTTTTCCCTCCTAATCAGAAATGACAAAACACAGGCGTTATAAATAAGTTACATTTTTACTTTACACCGCCGTACCGGATAACGCAAGTGTAGCCTTCGAATAAACAATATTCCAAAACAGAATGGTAAAAGCTATTGACATTTGGAAATGTTGCATAATTATGATACTTTTCTGCTTATGGAAAACTGTGAAAGGTATTCATTTTATCTATGGGTAAGATGAAAGAACATCATTTCCTGAAAGGATAAAAACCGCTTATAATAGAGGCATGAAAAAGAGAAATGCAGCCCAGGCTGCCGGAAGTGCTCTTCAGAAAGGAGACAAAAATGAGTATCGAAAACATGGAGATGGAGATCAGCGCCGCGAAGGAAAGATTCGGTGAACTGCTTCGTTCGGAGTACGAGCGCATCGAGAGAATGAAAGAGGACACGGAAGTCAAGGATTTCTCAAAGCTTGACAGGATCGTGGTCGGCAT
>DFFD01000149.1:7870-19995 GCA_002369495.1 Lachnospiraceae bacterium UBA3785
CTTCTGGCGGACGAGATCGCGAGCGGCAGGATCGAACTCCGCACGATCGAAGGCATGACCATCGAGAACCGTGTCGCGAAAATGCAGAGCCTTCCGGACGATGTGTTCGAAGAGTGCAAGAAGTGCGATGTGCTGGTGAAGGGTCCGTTCGTCACGCCGAGAGCCGGCGACGGCCTCCCGAACCTTGTGAGCGCCAACAGCCTGCTGCGCCGCGGCCTGAACCTCTTTGCGGCGGTCCGCCCGATCCGCATCCCGGACAAGGGCATCGACTGGACTTTCTTCCGGGAGAATATCGAGGGTGAATACATCCTCGGCAACAAGGGTATCCAGGTCAGCGACGACCTTGCGATCGATTTCAAGGTCCTTACGAAGCAGGGCGGCGAGCGCATTGCCCGCGCGGCGTTTGAATTTGCCCGCAAGAACGGCAAGCACAATGTCACGATCGTCACCAAGGGCAATATCGTGAAGCTTGTCGACGGCAATTTCATCAAGGCCGTGAGAAAGGTCGGCGAGGAGTACCCGGAGATCGAGATCCAGGAGAGACTGGTCGACGCGATGGCCGCCAAGATGATGGATCCGGGCTTCAATCAGGGCATCGAGGTCATCGTCCTTCCGAATCTCTACGGCGATATCGTCACCGACGTCGCGGCGGAGCACCAGGGAGGCCTCGGCACCGCTTCCTCCTCCAACATCGGCAACAAGTACGCGCTCTTCGAGGCGATCCACGGCACGGCTCCTTACCTGATGAGCCACGGCAGAGGCGATTACGCGGATCCGTGCAGCCTGATCCGCGCGATGGGCCAGATGATGGCGCATATCGGCTACGCGGACAGAAAGGAGATCCTGGAGAAGGCTCTCGACATCTGCACCGTCACCGAGCGGAAGCTTGTCGTCACGACACACGTCGAGGATGCTTCCGCGGCAGAGTTCACGGATTACCTGCTTGAGACGATCGACAGGATTAAATAAGAAGCGGAAAATAAAAACACGGAGGTCACCATGGGAGAAAACCTGACAAGAAAGATTTTGCGCGCGCATCTTGCAAAGCCTTCGGAGATGAAGCCGGGAGATGAGATCTACATCAAAGTCGATCAGACGATCACCCACGACATCAATGCGGTCATGACCTACCTCGCGTTTGAGGCGATCGGCCTTCCGAGGATCGGCGTCGAATCCGCCGTGTCCTATCTGGACCACAACCTGCTCTACATCGATTTCAAAACGCCGGACGATCACATTTATCTGCAGTCCGCCGCCAAAAAGTTCGGCGTTCATGTCTCGAGGCCCGGCAACGGGATCTGCCACACGGTGCAGCTGGCAAGATTTGCGGCTCCCGGAAAACTGCTGATGGGCGGCGACAGCCACACTCCGAGCTGCGGCGCGGCCGGCATGCTGGCGATCGGCGTAGGCGGCATGGACATCGCGACGGCCATGACCGGCGTCCCGATGCGCCTCACGATGCCGAAGGTCGTGAAAGTGTACCTGACCGGTAAGCTGAATCCCGGCGTCAACGCGAAGGAAGTCGTGCTTGAGATGCTCCGCCGCGAGACCATCAAGGGCGGTCTCGGCAAGGTCTACGAGTATGTGGGCCCGGGCGCACTTGCACTGTCCGTCCCGGAGAGAATGACCATCACAAACATGGGAGCCGAGATGGGCGCTACGACGTCCGTCTTCCCGGCGGACGAGACCGTCAGGACCTTTATGAGAGCGCAGAAGCGTGAGGATGAATTCTTTACGCTCCTGCCGGATGAGGATGCGGAGTACGATGAGGAGATGACGCTGGACCTTTCGGCTCTTAAGCCGCTCATTGCATGCCCGCACCAGCCGGACAACGTTGTGCCGGTCGACACGGTTGAGAAGAAGGCCGTACAGCAGGTCTTCATCGGCAGCTGCACGAACGCCAGCTATGCGGACTGCGCAAAGGCGGCGCTTGTCCTTCGGGGCCATCATGTCCATGAGGATGTGAGCTGCACGATGGGCATTTCCTCGAAGCAGATCTACAAGTCTCTGCTCCGTGACGGGTATCTCGAGATGCTGATCGACGCGGGTGTGCGCGTGCTGGAACTTGCCTGCGGACCCTGCTGCGCGATCGGCCAGACGCCGCCGACCAATGGCGTCGCAGTCCGCACATCCAACCGCAACTTCCGCGGCCGTGCCGGCAACCCGAACGCGAACATTTATCTTGTCAGCCCGGAGACAGCGGCTGCGACGGCGATCAAAGGAACATTTGCAACAGCTGAGGAGATCCTGGGCGATGACCTCGGCATTCTCGCGGATATCCGTGAACCGGAGTTCTACGACGTTGACGACTCCATGATCATCAAGCCTTTGCCGGCGGAGGAAGCCGCGAAGGTCGAGATCAAAAAGGGTCCGAACATCCAGTTCCTGCCGGTCCCCGAGGAACTGCAGCAGAACCTCAAAGTTCCGGTCAGCCTCAAGGGCGGCGACAATATCAGCACGGACGACATCACGCCGGCAAGCGCCGAGTTCTCCAGCATGCGCTCCAACATCCCGCTGATGTCGAAGTACTGCTACATGCGCTACGACAGTGAGTTCTCCGAGCGCGCCAGAAAAATGGGCCGTTCCATCATCATCGGCGGCGAAAACTACGGCCAGGGCTCCTCGCGAGAGCATGCCGCGATCAACCCGATGTACCTGGGCGTCAAATGCGTGATCGCGAAGAGCATCGCCCGCATCCATAAGGGCAACCTGATCAATCACGGCATCATCCCGATGCTGTTTGAGAAGGCGGAAGATTACGAAAAGATCGAGCTCGGCGACGAGCTGGAGATCAGGAATCTTCCGGAGCAGATCCCGACCAGGGAGATCACGATCAGCGACAACACGAAAGGGTTCACGTTCAGGGCACGTCTTGAGTGCACGGACAACGAGCTTGAGGTCGTGCTGGCCGGCGGACAGCTCCGCTTCCTGAAGAAACAGCTTAAGGAAATGGGCGTGGAAACCGCGTAAAGCCTGATAAATGTAAGGAATCATCATATGAAATACAATGAAAACAAGAAGGAAATAATTGCAAAGCTCCGGGGTTTTTCGACCCCGGAGCTTTGTGACGGTATGGGCGCGTTTCGCGCCATGGATTATCATATCAAACCGAGGGCGGGCAGAGAGAAAATCGCCGGAACGGCCTTCACGGTGGATGTGCCGAACGGGGAAGGCGGGATCATTGCGGACGCCATTTTACAGCTCAGCGAAGGCGACGTGCTGGTTGTCGCCGGCAAGGGATGCTGCGCATGCTCCTACTGGGGCGACCACCGCAGCATCTGCGCGAAGCTCATGAAGGCGGAAGCCGTCGTGATCGACGGCGCGATGAGAGATATCGAGGGCTGCGAGGAGGCGGATTTTCCGGTTTTTGCAGCCGGAATCACCTGCGGGACTGCCGGCAAGACCGGCGAGGGACAGATCGGCGTGCCGGTCACCTGCGGAGGCGTGACGGTCAATCCTGGAGATTTCATCGTCGGCGACCGCAACGGGGTCGTTGTGCTGCGGCCTGAGGAGGCGGAAAATGTCATGGAGAAGGCGCTCGACAAGAGGAGACGCCAGGAGGAGACGATCCGTATTATGAGGGAGAGCGGCAAGGTGATCACAAAGGTGCTGAAGAAGCTTCCCTGAGAGAGATTTTCATTTGTTTAGGAGAAACGTCATGATAAAACTGACTGATCACCGCGTCTTTCTTGACCGCGCAGGCAATCTCATGCCCAAGGAGAAGGCAGCCGGCGGGCCCGGCCGGACCGGCACGATCGCGTACGGGATCCTGAAGGCGCACAACCGGTCGGAGAACATGGAGCATTTGAAGCTTGTCTTTGATGCGATGGTCTCGCCGGACAACAACTATGTCAATATTCTTCAGTCCGCGAGGGCCTCGGGCCTTGAGGAGTTCCCGATGCCGTATGTGCTGTCCAACTGCCACAACACGCTCTGCGCGGTCGGCGGGACGATCGCGGAGGATGACCACATGTTCGGGCTTTCGAACGTGAAGCGCTTCGGAGGCATCTTCGTCCCTCCCTACCGGGCGGTCCTGCACCAGTACATGCGGGAAATGATGGCCGGAGGCGGAAAAATGATCCTCGGCTCGGACTCCCATACGCGCTACGGCGCGCTGGGGACGATGGGCATCGGCGAGGGCGGCGGCGAACTGGTCAAGCAGCTCCTCCTGCAGACTTACGACATCGCGTATCCGCCGGTGATCGCGGTGAAGCTCACCGGGAAACCGCGTCCGGGCGTCGGCCCGATGGATGTGGCGCTTGCGATGGCGGCGGCGACATTTCCGATCGGCTTCAACAAGAATAAAGTGCTGGAGTTTGTCGGGGAGGGAATTTCCGGTCTCAGCATGGAGTACCGCATGGGGATCGACGTCATGACGACCGAGACGGCGGCGCTCTCGAGCATCTGGTGCACGGATGAGAAGACGAGGGCTTACCTGAGGGATCACGGCCGCGAGGAGGCTTACCGGGAGCTTATGCCGGAAAACGGTGCCTGTTACGACGGGCTCATAGAGATCGACCTCTCTGAAGTCGAGTGCATGATCGCGCTGCCGTTCCACCCGAGCAATGCGGTGCCGATCCGTGAGTTCAAGGAGCACATGGCGGAGTACCTCGGAAAGGTCGAGGAAGCCGGCAGGAAGATCAAGGGAGACCGCGGAAAACCGTTCAGGATCATGCAGCATATGCGGGACGACGGTTTTTATCCGGATCAGGCGCTGGTTTCGGGCTGCGCGGGCGGCATGACGGAGAATATCGCCGCGATCGCGGACATTTTGGACGGAGCGGACCTTCCGGCAGGCGGACTCTCGCTGCACGTCAATCCTTCCAGCCTTCCGATCATGGAGGACCTGATGAAGAGCGGGATCGCCTCCGAGCTGGCCCTTAAGGGCGTCACCATGCGGCCGGCCATCTGCGGACCGTGCTTCGGCGTCACGGACGCGCCGGCAAATGACCAGCTCAGCATCCGCCATGTGACGAGAAATTATCCGAACCGCGAGGGCTCAAGCCCGGGCCAGGGACAGATGGCGGCTGTCTGCCTGATGGATGCCCGCTCGATTGCCGCGACCGTCCGGAACGGAGGAAAACTGACCGCCGCGACGGAGCTGGACGTTTCGTACAGGGATTTCCGCCCTTCATTTGACGGCAGGATCTACGAGAAACAGGTGCTGGACTGCAGAGGAAAAGCGGATCCGAACGAGGAGCTGGTCATGGGCCCCGGCATCGCCGACTGGCCGCGCATGGCTTCTCTCAGGAAGAACCTTCTGCTCAGGGTCGCCGGCTCCTACGAGGGCTCGGTGACGACGGACGAGCTGATTCCCTCCGGAGAGGCCTCTTCCTACCGCTCGAACCCGGAAAAGATCTCGGGCTTCATGCTGATCAGCCGGGATCCGGGCTATGTGGGGCGGGCAAAAGAGATCCGGGAAGCTGCTACGGCAGTCAATTTCGGCGAAGCCGGGGAGACAACGCTCGGCACGATCATTGTGAGCGACCAGATCGGCGACGGATCCTCGAGAGAGCAGGCGGCAAGCTGCCAGAAGGTGCTCGGAGGGTTCGCAAACCTGACACATGAGTATTCGACGAAACGCTACCGCTCGAACTGCATCAACTGGGGCCTTGTGCCGCTGAGGACGGAGGAGCCTCTTTCGGTGCCTTGCGGCAGCTGGATCTGTATCGAAGATATGGCGGGCACCCTTAAGCGAGGCGAGTCAGACGTCTTTGCGCTGCTTCTTGATGCGGACGGCGCATCGCCGGAGGAAATCCTTAAGTATCTTGAGATACCCGGGTGGGCAGAGCAGCATACGGCGAGGCGGATCTCCTGCACGCTGGATGCGCTGACAAAAGAGGAGCGGGCGACGCTTCTTGCCGGGTGCCTTATCAATTATTACCGGGGTCAGTGACCGACATCTGCGCAGGGCTGGACCCTGCTGTCTTGACGTGCCGACAGTTCGGATGTATCATGAGATATTGAGCGGGAAATAATTGCGAGGATCCCGGAATAACTCGGAAACCGGCTGGTGTCCGGCAGCAGCCGGCGCCTGATACTTAAGAAGAGGGGCATAATGAGAGACCTGGACTGGAAGATCCTGTATGAACTCTACAAAAATCCGAATCTGACGCAAGTTGCCAAAACCATTTATCTGACACAGCCTACGCTGACAAAACGGCTCAAGCAGCTGGAGGAAGAGCTTGAAACCCAGATCGTTGACCGCACTCCGAAAGGGCTCGTTCTGACGGACGAAGGCCGGTATCTGGGACAGAAGGCCGGCGAGTATCTTCAGTTCAGGGAGCAGATCGACGAAGAACTCAGGAAAAAGAAACAGGAAAAAATCGAATATCTGCATATCGGAAGCGCGTATACATTCACGAAGTATATGCTTCGGCCCATGCTTGAACCGTTTACCGAGCAGCACCCAACGATCAGTTTCAGGGTGACCAACAAACAGAGTCATATCCTGCATCAGCTGCTTCTGGACGGGGAGATCGACGCCGCTTTTATCCGCGGGGATTACATACAGGGGGTTTCAAAAGTCCCGGTCAGGCCGGATTTCGGATATCTCGTAACGAGACGAAAGGTTGAGATCGAGCGGCTCCCCGAGATGAACCGTATCCTGTACCAGACCAACGAATGGACGGAACACCTGCTGAATACCTGGTGGGAGAGCTGGTTCGGAAAAACGGATTACAAGGAAGGCGGGTCAGCCGGGTATGTGGATTTCGCCCTGAACAGTATTTTGAGAGACGATGACTATGTGATCTGCTTTCTGCCGGAAGAGGCTCCGGAAATTCCGGGGCTCACGGTGACTCCGATCAGGATGAAGGACGGGACGCGTGTCCTGCGCAACACCTGGTTTATTTACAGAAATGAAAAGCGGATGAGCCGTACCCTGGAAGAATTTGTCCGGTTTATTGAAGACGAATGCAGATACAGATAAGAGTGCATTTTCAGTAGTGTGAAGGAGGATCATTATGCGTACATTTAAAACCGTATTCATGCGCGGCGGAACAAGCAAGGGGTGTATGTTCCATAAGGAGGATCTGCCGGCGGACAGAGCCGAATGGGATCCGATCTTCCTGCAGGCGATGGGCTGCCCGGACCCGAAGCAGATCGACGGTCTCGGCGGCACGGTCTCTTCCAACAACAAGATCGTTATCGTCTGGAAGAGCGAAGAGGAAAATGTGGATATCGAATATCTCGTCGGCCAGGTCATCGTCGGCAAGGAGCAGGTAGACTACAAGTCCAACTGCGGCAATATGACCGCTGCGACGGCGCCGTTCGCGGTGGAGGAAGGGATGGTTCCGATCACGGAGCCGATTACGACTGTCCGCATGAAGAATATGAATACCGGCAAGTATATCAACGTGACGGTTCCGATCGATCCGGAGACGCATACATTTGCCCAGGACGGCGACTGTCATATTGCCGGCGTCGACGGGACGGCAGCGGAGCTCAAGGTCGATTTCCTGAATCCGGCAGGCTCGAAGACCGGCATGCTGCTGCCCACCGGCCATGCTCTCGATGTGCTGGAAATCCCGGGATACGGCGAAATCGAGGCGACGATCCTGGACGTCTCCAACCCGATCGTTCTCGTCCGAGCCGAAGATATCGGCATGAAGGGAACCGAACTGCCGGAGGAGATCAACGGCAATAAGGAAGTATCGGATCTGCTTGAGAAGATCCGCGGCACCGCCTGCGTGAAGATGGGCTTCGCAAAGGACCTTAAGGACGCGACGGACAACCAGCCGGCAGTCCCGAAGGTCGGTTTCTTCACGACGCCGAAGAGTTTCAGGGATATCGAGGGAGGTTCTGTCACTGAGGAGGAGATGGACATCTGCGCGCGCGTGATCTCTGTCTTCAAGTGCCACAAGGCCTGCCCGCTGACTTCCGCGAGCGCGATCGCCGTGGCCGCTTTCCTCGACGGTTCCCTGCTTCAGAAGGTCCTCGGCGCGCCGAAGGACGGCCAGGAGACCGTACGCATCGGGCATCCGAGCGGCGTCATGACCATGTACCCGACAATCGTGAAGGACGGAGATGAGGTGAAGGTTCCGGGCGTGGCGGTCCAGCGGACAGCGAGACGCATCATGGACGGAACGCTCTATATCCGTAACTGAGGAACGGAGGGCCGGAGCATGGATTTTCGAGAACTCACCTATATTACGGCAGTGGCCGATGAGCACAGCGTGACGGAGGCGGCGAAGCGGCTTTACATTTCCCAGCCTTCCCTGAGCTACATCATTTCCAAGACGGAGCAGGAGCTGGGCGTGAAGCTCTTCGACCGGAAGAAGACACCGCTGGCGCTCACCTACGCGGGTGAAGTCTACATGGAGCACGCCCGTGAGATCCTCCGGATCCGGGATAATATGAAACGGGAGCTGCAGGACATCGGACACGGACAGAAAGGCCGGATCAACCTGGGTATTCCGAACGAGCGTGCCGGCTACATGCTGGCGAAAGTCATGCCGCTTTTCCGCAGTCAGTATCCGAACATCGAGATCCGTCTCGAGGAATCACGGTCGGCGGAGCTGATACGAAACCTCAGGAACGATAAGATAGGGTTCTGCGTGATACCCGGGGACATGAGCAGCCTTCCGTTCGGGCTTGCCTCGGAGAAGATCTACGAGGAAAAATTCTATGTGGTGGCCGGGGAAGGCGTGATCACGGACGATCTTCTTGATAAGGAGGATTCGCCGGAGGGCGAAAGACCGGTAAGCGTGATGTCCGGGGCCGGCATCCTGATGCAGCGGGTGCAGATCAAAAACCTGAAATATAAACCCTTCATCATCGTGAAGGAGGGAACCTTCCTGAGAAGACGGATCGACGAGATCTTCAAGGAGAGCGGTTTCTACCCGAAGGAGATCATGGAGGTGACGAACTCCATGTCCGCGGTCCAGCTGGCAGCTGCCGGTCTCGGTTACACGATCGCGCCGGAGCGCTCGATCATCGCGCTCGGCGGCTTCGACAAATTCAGCTGCTATCTCTACGGGGATAAGCAGGACTCCTGGGACGTGAGCGCGGTCTACCGCGAGGATGTCTATCTGGACCAGGCGGAGAGAGCGCTCATTGAGACGATGAAGAAGGTCTTCGGAGGGGATTCCGAATAAAAACGTACAAAATGACTCCATTGTGACAAAACTGTCATAATGGAGTCATTTCAGATGGCATGATGCAGCATATTCTCATGAATCTTACGAAGAACGCAACCAGGACATCCGCGTAACGCTCCTTGCGCGCGAGGAGACAGCCAGACAGCAGTGGTACCTTGACAACGGGATCCTGGATGAGATCGTCACGACTTAATTTATGCACAATATACATAAAATTGAATAAAAATACAAAATATGAGTGGATATTGCTGAATAATATGCTATAATTAAAAATGCAGATTCTGTTTGTTTCTTTGCTTTAATGATGGAGGGAAATACTATGCAGCAAAAGAAAAAAATGGCCCTGTCCACTCAGATCTTCATTGCTCTGGTCCTTGCGATCATCGCCGGCATCGCGCTGACGGGCGCTCCGGACATCGCAAAGAACTACATCAAGCCGTTCGGTACGATCTTCCTGAACCTGATTAAATGGATCGTTACGCCGCTGGTCTTCTTCTCGATCATGGCCGGCGTCGTCTCGATGCGTGATATCAAGAAGGTCGGCGCGATCGGCGGCACGACAGTTATCTACTACATGTGCACGACAGCTTTTGCGGTATCCATAGGCCTCGTGTTCGCAAACCTCTTCAAGGGGATCTTCCCGGTACTGTCCACCTCAGACCTCACGTATGAGCCGTCCGCGACAACCGTCAACTTCATGGATACGCTGGTCGGGATATTCCCGTCCAACTTCTTCGCGCCATTTGTAAATGCAAACATGCTCCAGATCATCGTCGCCTCCCTGATCATCGGCTTCGCGCTGATCCTGATCTCCGACGGTGACGACAGGACGGAGTTCAAGGCCGTCGAGGTGCTGAACGAGACCTGCATGAAAGCGATGGAGATGATCATCAAGCTTTCCCCGATCGGTGTCTTCTGCCTGCTCTGCCCGGTCGTCGCGGAGAACGGTCCCGCGGTCCTGGGTTCCCTCGCTAAGGTCCTTCTGATCGCCTATCTCTGCTACATTCTGCATGCGGTGGTCGTCTACTCGCTCTCCGTCAAGGTGCTCGGCAACTTAAGCCCGATCGAGTTCTTCAAGGGTATGATGCCGGCGATCATCATGGCGTTCTCCTCGGCTTCCTCCGTCGGAACGCTCCCGATCAACATGGAGTGCTCTCAGAAGCTCGGCGCTGACAAGGAAGTCACCGCGTTCGTTCTTCCGCTCGGCGCGACCATCAATATGGACGGAACCGCTATCTACCAGGGTGTCTGCGCGGTCTTCATAGCCTCCTGCTTCGGCATCAATATGACCTTCGGCCAGATGCTGACGATCGTCCTCACCGCGACTCTGGCCTCCATCGGTACAGCCGGCGTCCCGGGTGCGGGCATGGTCATGCTGGCGATGGTCCTCCAGTCCGTCGGTCTTCCGGTCGAGGGTATTGCGCTTGTCGCGGGTGTTGACCGTATCTTCGATATGGGCCGTACCGTTGTCAACATCACGGGTGACGCTTCCTGCGCGATCGTCGTTTCCGAGATGCAGAGAAAGAAGGCAAAAAAATAACAACCGATAATGGAACCGGAGGTCTCAACGTTAGCGTTGAGGCCTCTTTTTCGGAAATACACGGCTGATTCATTGCGGATCGACATCAGGAAGGGGTGGTCAGATGCGGTATGGTTTCATATTTGCCGTGATGATACTGCTGCTTGCGGGCTGTCTTCCGGCCAACTATACGTTTGATGACAGAAAGGCGCTGACAGAGGCGCATGCGCATGAGGCAGAGGAATGGTTCAGCCGGAACATGCCCGAGGCGAAGGTGAAAAGTGCGGAAGTGTATGCGGACGGCGTCGATATCCTGAGTATCATCGAAGGTTCCTACACAGATGGCGGCAGAACCTACCATTATGCCTACGATTATCACAACAATGAAATGTATTTTGACCGCTATTATGAGGAGACTATGCAGGCACTGCTGGAGCTTGCGGCCGAAAAAATGCGGATCGATATGTCGGGAATCAGTTTCAACCCGCTTTATCTGTGTATCGAGACCGCCGTGGAAAAGACCTCGGAAGAAGGAGCTGATATAAAAATCGCATCCTTTGATAAATATGTGCCCGCGCGGGATGACTATAAAAAGTATGCCAGGGAGATCCTCTGCGAGGGCAGAAATGAGCAGGTCAGCCTGATCTGTTCCGTCTATACGGAAATGATTCCGGCCTATGATCCGGGTGTATTTGAGGAACTTAAGGGACTTCACAACCTGATTTACATGACGCCGATCGGAACATCAGGCGGCGATGTGATTTACAGGGCTGAATACAGGCCTGACAGTGCGCTCTATTGTCACGCAGTCATGGAGAATGCTGCGGAGAATCTCGGCGTGGGGTATCATTATAAGGTCGAAGACCGTTTTGCGGGGGACGGGAGCGTTCTTTCGCACACGGATGAGATTGAAGGCGAGGATCCGGCACTTACCTTCTCGGTTGAGGAAGACGGCAAGCTTCTCATAACGATTCCGGCCGGTCAGGCCAGACCGCTGGTGCTGACGAAAAAAGCGAAGGAGTATCGGGGGCAGACCAAATCGACCGGAGAGCGCTTCTTTGTCTGGGATGAAGTGGGGAAACTCGGAGATGAAGGCCGTTTCGATGAGGCCTGTGACTATTATATGGATGGTTTTATTTTCAGGAAGAACGGTCTTACTCTTTATACATACAGATCGTTCGGAGAAGAAGCCGGGACTTACAGCTTCTATAAGAACTGAAATGAAAAAGAGAACGGCGCGGCCATTTCGGTCACGCCGTTCTCTTCAGCATTATCCTGTATTAAAAATCAGAATTCTTTCTTCTGCATGATGCGGACGCTCAGAGAGAGGGAGACAGCGAATATAAGGACGGCGAGGATAAAGATGAGGCAGGCAGCCATCGGGAAACTGAGGCCGGCGGCCATTTTCTCCACAAGGGCAGGCGCTTCCGGCAGGAAACGGATCCCGGCGGCAAGCAGAGCAAAAAAGACACCGTAGATCACGAGGAGGTACATGCGGCCCTTCT
>DFFD01000222.1:0-17707 GCA_002369495.1 Lachnospiraceae bacterium UBA3785
CGGCGGACGCGTTCGGCACGTTCGGTGCGGTGGATGCGGGCATTTTTGCGGATCTCTATGATTTCGAGAGGGATTTCCTCGACGACGCGCGCCGCTACTATGCGAATATCGTCGGCAAGTACGGAGTCCAGGTCCAGATGGCTCTGAAGAAGGCCGCAAAGCTTGACATCAAGATGATCTGCCCGCTGCACGGGCCGGTCTGGCGCGAGAATATCGCGTGGCTCCTCAATAAGTACCAGAAATGGTCCACCTACACGCCGGACGAAGAGGGCATCGCCGTCTTCTACGGCTCGCTCTACGGGCACACGGCTTCGGCGGCGGAGGCATTTGCGGCAAAACTCCGCGAGAAGGCCGGATGCGAGGTGAAGGTGTTCGATGTCTCGAAGACGCACGCTTCGAAGCTCATCTCGGAGATCTGGCGGGTCGGCAAGATCGTCATTTTCTGCCCGACCTACAACAACGGGGTCTACCTGCCGGTGGATGCGCTGCTGCATGACATGGCGGCGCTGGATGTGAAGAACCGCACGTTCGCGGTCGCGCAGAACGGCACGTGGGCGCCGGCGTCCGGCAAGCTGATTGTCGAGAAACTCTCCGCGCTGAAGGGCGTCACAATCGTCGAGCCGATGCTGACGATCAAGAGCGCGCTCCACGAGGCGGATATGGCGGCGCTGGATGCGTTCGTCGACGCGGTGGCGGAGGCGTAAGAGCGCCGGAACCTCCTGGGAGGGTTCCGGGAAAGCCACTTGGGACGGTTCTCAGGGAATCGGCTCTGATGAGCTGATTCTCAGGAACCGTCCCTGCGGCTTTAAGCGGCTTTCAGGGCGCGCTGCGTCCATTTGCCGGGAAGCTTTGCATTTTCATAAGAGCCTGGAATCAGGAGAAAGAAAGGTGTCAGATGGGAAAATATACAATGCAGGATATCATAAGGCTGGTCCGGGAGGAGGACGTCGCGTTCATCCGTCTTCAGTTCACGGACATTTTCGGGACGCTCAAGAACATCGCGGTGACCCCGAACCAGCTCCTGAAAGCGCTCTCCGGCAAGGTGATGTTCGACGGGTCGGCGATCGAGGGCTTCGCCCGGATCGAGGAATCCGACATGTTTCTGGTTCCTGACCTCGACACGTTCACGATCTTCCCGTGGCGGCCGAGCCAGGGGAAAGTCGCCAGGCTCATCTGCAATGTCCGCCGCACGGACGGGCAGCCGTTCGAGGGGGATTCCCGCTATGTCCTGATGCAGACGATCGCGGACGCCGCGAAGGACGGGTACACGTTCAAGGTCGGGTCCGAGTGCGAATTTTTCCTGTTCGAGACCGACGAGAACGGCAATCCGACCACCAACACCGGCGAGCAGGGCGGCTATTTCGACCTCGGACCGGTGGATTTCGGGGAAAATGCAAGGCGTGACATCGTCCTGAACCTGGAAGCGATGGATTTCGAGGTGGAATCCTCCCACCATGAAGGCGCACCGGCCCAGCACGAGGTCGATTTCCACTACGACGAGGCCCTCCGGGCCGCGGACAACCTGCAGACCTTCAAGCTGGCGGTCCGCACGATCGCACGCCAGCACGGCCTTCACGCGACCTTCATGCCCAAGCCGAAGACGGGCGTGGACGGGTCCGGTATGCATCTCAATTTCTCGCTCTGGAAGGACGGGAGAAATATCTTTGCCGACGCGGAGGACCCGGAGCGGATCTCGGAGGACGGGCTTTATTTTATCGGCGGGATCATGAAGCATATCCGCGGCATGAGCGCCGTTTTAAATCCGATCGTCAACTCCTACAAGCGGCTGGTGCCGGGGTACGAGGCGCCGGTTTACATTTCCTGGGGCGAGGAGAACCGCAGCCCGCTCATCCGGATCCCCTACGCGGATGAGGAGGAGGACCGCCGCATCGAGCTCCGCAGCCCCGATCCGGCAGCCAATCCCTATCTCGCGCTGGCGGTCTGCCTGGCGGCAGGCCTCGACGGGATCCGCACGAGGACGGCGCCGCCGTCTCCGGTCACGGGCAACATCTACAGGCTGAGCCGCGCGGAGCGGGAAGCCGCCGGCATAAGGATGCTGCCGGGGTCTCTCGCGGAGGCGCTGGACGAGCTCGCGAAAGATCCGTTCATCTGCGGCATCCTGGGGCCGCACATCTATGAAAAATACACGGCCGACAAGCGCCACGAGTGGGAAGAATACTCCGCCGTGGTCACGGAATGGGAGATCGATCGCTGCCTGAACAGGATCTGACGGCGGAGCGGAGGTTTTCCCGTGGCAGATATCATCATTGTATTTCGAAAAATAGAGGAGGCGAGGAGCGTCCGCGCCGACTTTATCCGCTGGGGATTTTCGCCGCCGGCGGTGACGAGCTCCGGCATGCGGGCTCTCAGCCTGGCGGCGGGGATCAAGAAGGGGCTCATCGTCTGCGGCTACAGGGCGGCGGATATCTCCTGGGCGGAGATTGCGGACAGCCTGCCTGCCGGCTTCGCCATGCTGCTGCTGGCGAGAGAACCTCTGCTCGCCGAGCCGCGCGACCAGGGGATCGCCTGCCTGCCGCTGTCGGTCAGGGGTGAAGAACTGAGGCAGGAGGCCGCCAGGCTCCTTGAGGAGCAGAAGCGGAGCGCCAGGAAGGGGCTCGCCCGGCCGGCAAGGTCCCGGGAGGACAGCGAGGCCATCGCGCGCGCCAAGGAGATCCTCATGGAGAAGAAACGGATGCGGGAGCCGGAGGCGCACCGTTACCTGCAGAAGACCGCCATGGAGACAGGCAGCACGCTCGTCGAGACTGCCTGTATGGTGCTGGAGCTCTTCGGACCTTAAGGTATTGCATTATTTTTATAACTGATGCTAGAATAGATGAAGAGAGGCCGCAAGGCCATTTTCAGGAGGTCACATGAAATTCACATATCCCGCGAAATTCAGAAAACTGGAAGACGGAAGCTTCGAGGGCGTGTCCGTCGATCTTGCCGGATGCAGGGCGGTCGGATTTGATCTCGACAATGCAGTCCGGAACCTGGTCGAGGAGACGGCGGAGTGGATCCGCTTTGAGCTCTCCGAGGATGAGCCGCACCTGCCGCCGGTCACGGATATCGAGGACGTCGAGGCGGAGGAAGGAGAGATCGTGCTGAACGTCGCCGCCAATGTGCGGTTTTTCGACGGCTGGGACGAATAAGGAAGGCGGAGCGTTTTGATCAGGATAGCTGTTGTTGAGGATGAGGACGGGAGCGCTGAGCAGCTTCAGGCGTTTCTGGCAAGGTACGAGAGGGAGCTCGGCGTACAGATAAAGGCCGAGAGGTTTCGGGACGGCGACGAGATCGCGGACAGCTACAAGGGCAGCTTTGATATCATTCTGATGGACATCCAGATGCATTTTATGGACGGGATGACCGCCGCGGAGAAGATCCGCCGTCTGGACCGGAAAGTCGTCATCATGTTCATCACCAACCGGATCGATTACGCGATCCGGGGCTACGAGGTGGACGCGGTCGATTATGTGCTGAAGCCGGTCTCCTATTTTGCGTTTAAGGAGAAGCTCGCGCGCGCGATCGAGCGGGCTGAGAAGGGCGGGGGCCGCATGCTGCTCATTCCTCTTGCATCCGGGTATGTGCGCGTGCGCACGGACGAAGTCTTTTATATCGAGAGTGAAGGCCATACGCTCGTCTACCACACAAAAGGCGGCGAATACCGTACCCGCGGAAAGATGGCGGAGATTGAGGCGGAGCTGGCGCATTCCGGCTTTTTCCGCTGCAACAAAGGCTACCTGGTGAACCTGATGCACATCGACGGCATCGACGGCAATATCTGCCTGGTGGGAAATGAAAAGCTCCTCGTGAGCCGCGCCAGAAAGAGCGAATTCATGGCAGCGCTGGCCGAATATATCGGGACCACATAAAAAGGAGCGTACATGAACGGAACAGTCGTTGCACAGGACATACCGCGTTTTCTGACCGCGTTCTCCGAATGGATCGCGGTTATGGTCATGTGCTCCTTTTTCCCGCTGCGGAACAAAAAGCCGGTCTTCTTCCTGAAGGCGGTCCTGTTTCTCGTCCTGCAGACGGTTTTTCTCGAAGCGACGGCGGATGTGCCGAAGGCGCTGTGGCTCCTCTGCATGGCGCTGGCGGTATCCTTCATGGGGTTTTTCCTGGACAGTGCCTGCGACATCAAGCCCGCGGTCATCTTCTATTACACGATGGCAGCCTTCATCTCGGCGGAATTCGCCGCCTCCTTTGAGTGGCAGATCGAGTATTTCTTCCTGGGCTTTCCGCCGGGGCTGGAGACCTACCGGATCGTGACGGCGCTTCTCATCAATATCGCGGTGGCATCCGTCTGCCGCTGGCTTCTCAGCAAGGCAAATCCGCGGTTCATCGCGTCGATCACCTGGCGGGAGGCCGTGGGCGCATTTCTGATCGCGATGCTGACCTTTATCATTTCCAATATCAGCTTTGTCACAACGGACACGCCGTTCTCGGTGCAGTTCCCCATGGACGTCTTCGGGCTCCGGTCCATGGTGGACCTGGCCGGCATCGCCATCCTGTTCGCCCACCAGAGTCGGATCTCCGAGCTTCTGGCGGAGCGGGAAGCGGCGGCCGTGAACGCGGCGCTGAACGCCCAGTATGAGCAGTACCGGAGCTATCAGCAGGGCATCGAGCTGGTCAACATCAAGTATCACGACCTGAAGCACCAGATCGCGGGCATGCGGGCCGAGATGGATCCCGGGAAGCGGGAAAAGTGGCTTGAGCAGCTCGAGGAGGAGCTGGAGGATTTCCGGCCGGAGCAGCAGACAGGGAACGCCGTCCTCGACACGCTGATCGCCGGAAAGACGGCCGTCATGCGGAAAAATAAAATCAAGTTCACCTGCGTCGCGGACGGCAGCCTGCTGGGCGATATCCATGTGACGGACATCTGCTCGATCTTCGGAAACGCGCTGGACAACGCGATCGAGAGCGTTGTCCAGGAGCCGGACCCGGAGCGGCGGCTCATCCATCTTACGGTGACGGAGCGGAACGGGTTTTTATTTATCATGATGGCCAATTACTGCCGGACGGAGGTGGCCTTTGAAAACGGCCTGCCGGTCTCCTCAAAAGCGGACAGGAAGAATCACGGCTACGGCCTGCGCAGCATCCGCCACGCGGTCCGGAAATATGACGGGACGCTCACGACCATGGTCCGGAACAACGCATTTGAGCTCAAGATCCTGATCCCGCTCAGGAAGGCAGGCACCGTATGAGCGGCGGATTCCGCGCCAGGCTCGGGGGCCTGATCCCGCATCATGTGGGAAATGAAACCCTGCTCCGCCTCTGGGACGCCGCCTCGAAGCGGGCGGGCAGGCCGGCAGCCGGGGAAATGCGCGCCATGAGGGCCGCCTTCCGGACCCATCTGGACCGGATCGGGCGGGACGGCGGCTTCATAGAGGACCAGAAAAACTACACGGACATGCACTACGGCCGGGTGAGCATGGCCTATGCGGGCTGCGAGATCATCGCGGTGTTCAACGCGCTCTCGCATCTGACCGGCCGGCTGCCGCGGCTCGACCGCCTGATCGCCGCTTTCTTAAAGAGCGGGGTGAGCTTTAACGGGCGCTTCGGCACGTCGCCGCTCGCGATCGTGCGGTTTTTAAGAAGAGCGGGATTTAACGCGGAGCCGGCGTTCAGCCGGGCTTCTATGGAGGAGCTGTCGCGCCGCGCGGGAGCGCTCATCCTTACTTACTACAATGACGGGGATGATATCGGCGCGATGGTGCATACGGTTTTCATTTCCAGGGAAAATGACCTGTTCACCGCCCACAACGCGAGGCCGGAGGGGGTTCCGGGGCCGCGGGCGGGGACATTTTCGGAGCTGCTTGCGGGACTCGCCGGCGGAAAAGCGCGGGAGATCCTGCTGATCGGGATCGAAAAAAGACATGAAGGAGAATGACATGTGGATCGCAGACGGATGGAAGGATTATGAAGTGCTGGACGCCTCGCGCGGCGAGAAGCTGGAGCGCTGGGGAAAATACACGCTGGTGCGGCCGGACCCGCAGGTGATCTGGGATACGCCGAGGAGGCGGCCTGAGTGGCGGAAGCCGGACGGGCATTACACGAGAAGCGCGAAGGGCGGCGGAGAATGGGACGTCAAGGACCTCCCGGAGTCCTGGCAGATCTCCTACGGGGAGCTCAATTTCCAGCTGAAACCGCTGGGCTTCAAGCATACGGGGCTCTTCCCGGAGCAGGCGGTGAACTGGGACTGGTTCTCGGGGCTCATCCGGGACGCCGGGCGGCCGGTAAAAGTCCTGAACCTCTTTGCGTACACGGGCGGCGCGACGCTGGCGGCGCTCGCGGCCGGCGCTTCGGTCACGCATGTGGACGCCTCGAAGGGCATGGTCGGCTGGGCAAAGGAAAATGCCGCCGCCTCAGGCCTCGCCGACCGGAACGTGCGCTGGCTTGTCGACGACTGCACCAAGTTCGTGCAGCGGGAGATCCGCCGCGGGAACACCTATGACGCAATCATCCTGGATCCGCCTTCCTACGGGCGCGGCCCGAAGGGGGAGGTCTGGAAGATCGAGGAGACAATCTGGCCCCTACTTGTGCTGCTCGCGGACGTGCTCTCAGAGAAGCCGCTCTTTGTGCTGCTCAATTCCTACACGACCGGGCTGCAGCCGGGGACCATGAGCTATATGCTCTCCTCCGCACTGAAAATGAAAAAACCCGCGCACGTCGAAGCCGGCGAGATCGGGCTTCCGGTCGCGGAGAGCTCCCTGGTGCTGCCGTGCGGGTGCGCGGGGAGAGTAGTCTTTTAAAAAGAAAGCCGCAGGGACGGTTCCTTGGGGACGGTTCTAAGAAAAAGCGCGATTCTCAAAACGAGAATCGCGCTTTTTCAAGAACCGTCCCCGATCTTTAAACCCAGAACGCCAGCCCCAGATGCTCCGCCAGGACCTTGACCCCGATCAGGATCAGGATGCAGCCGCCCGCGATCTGGGCCGTGCCCTTGAACCTGGCGCCGAAGGCCGAGCCAATCGCGACGCCGGCCGCCCCGAAGACGAAGGTGGTCGCCCCGATGATGAGGGCAGGCCTTACGATCGGCGTGTTCAGGAAAGCGAAGGAGACGCCGACCGCGAGGGCGTCGATGGATGTGGCGACCGCGAGCGGCAGCATGACCTTCGGTGAAAAATCCATGTCGTTTTCGGAAGGTTCCCCGCCTGAGGCACCTTCGCGGACCGCGTCCCGGATCATGCCGCTGCCGATCCAGAAGAGCAGGAAAAAGACGATCCAGTGGTCGACCGCTTCTATATAGGAAGAAAAGCGGGAGCCGACGAGCCAGCCGATCGCCGGCATGAGGGCCTGGAAGCCCCCGAACCAGAGGCCGGCGGCGAGGGCGTTTGAGGGTTTTATTTTTCTTAAGGAGAGCCCTTTGCAGACGGAGACCGCGAAGGCGTCCATGGAGAGCCCGATCCCGATCAGGAAAATCTCAATAAAAGACATGGCAGTACCTCGGTAAAAAGTACAGGTATTGTAGCATCCCGGAGCGGCGATAGTCAATGCTAAAGGCCGCTTATTTTACTGTGGATAAATGCCGCAGGGTATGCTAAAATAAAAAGGCATATAGACTTTTATATGCATTTCTGTAGAACGAAAGGCTTGGAAAATGAAAAGATTATTAGTACTCATCACATCGGTCTTAATTCTTGCAGCCTGCCTGCTGCCGCTTACCGCTTCGGAGTGCCGGGCTGACGGGGAGACCCTGAACTGGGATCACGACGACTATCAGCTTCTGCTTCCGACGGAGACGGTCTCCTATCCGGGCGGCATGCTTGGACTCATGGTGACGAGCGACGCATATCCGGAAGGGAAGTATTTTATGATGAAGATCGCGAGCATAAACGTCTCGGATCTGTCGACCGTCGCTTACGAGATTGGGAGTGACGGGACTTACACATTAACCGCCCTCCCCGGAGGAGTGGGAAAAACCGCGAAGATCTATCTCAGAGCTGAGAATGCAGAGTTAGGCGCCAGGACTTTCCCTCTCACGATTGAGGTGAGCGATGCGATCTATTTCCTGGACATGGACTGGGCGAACAGCGCAGCGAGCTTTGTTCCGGGGCAGACGCGGCAGATCGAGACGCATCTCGATCACTATGTCTATGACGAGGAGAACGGTATCAGCGTGACCAGAGCCCCGGAGGGGAGCTACAGACTTTCCTTCAGCTGCGATACCGATTATATGAGTGTGACGGAGGACGGCGTCGCGACGGTGTCGGAGGGAGATGCTTTTTTGACAATTCCTGTCTGGACGGAAGTCAAAATCACCGTTACGGATCCCGACGGAAAAGCAGCTGAGTACGGAATGCCGGCGGAGATCACGGACCGTTACTGCACGGTCAGCACGGAACCTTACTGGACTTTCAGGGACGACGTCTTCACCGGGGCGGATCCGGCAATCACGGTCACGGAGTACAGCATCGACAACCCGGACGGGCAGCCGGCGGACGAAGAGATCTTTTTCATGAGAAATGAAAACACCTCCGACGCCCTTGCGGTCTCCGAAGACGGGAGAACGGTCACGGTGCTCTCGGAGGGGGAGGATAGCGGGGAAGGCTTTGCGGTCGAATCGCTTGACGTCCTGATCGGGGGCGCATATGAGGAAGAACTCTGCCGCACGAAAATCGAAATCAGGATCTGCCATCACAACTATGAGACCATCCGGACGGAGCCGACCTACCGGGACGACGGTTCGGAAGTGTCCAGATGCACGATCTGCGGGAAGACCGAGACGAAGATACTGCCGCACAAGGAGCGCTTTACCGATGTCGACGATCCGGCCGTATGGTATTTTGATTCCGTCTACTGGGCCGTTGAAAACAACGTGACGTCCGGCATGGGCCCGGGAACGTTCCAGCCGGATACGGTCTGCACCCGCGCGATGGTTGTGTCGTTCCTCTACAATCTGGCCGGAAAGCCGGAGACAGAGTATGTCCAGGCATTTCCGGACGTGAAGGAGAGCGACTGGTTCGCCAAAACAGTGACGTGGGCTGTGCAGAACGGCGTCACAAATGGCTTCGGCGACGGGACGTTCAGGCCGAATGAGAAGTGCAATCGTGCGATGATCGTTGTTTTCATCAAGAATTTTACACAGAAATTCTATCCGGAATTAAATACGGCCCCGTCCGAATCGGCTCCGTCATTCCCGGATGTGCCTGCCGGGTCATGGTATGAGAAACCTGTCCGCTGGGCTGCCGAAAACGGCATCACGTCCGGAAGGGGCGGCTATTTCAAGCCGGACAATTACTGCACGAGAGCAGAGGTAGTAACGTTCCTGCGCAACCTGAATAAGTTGACAGAGAACTGAACATGAATTAAAATGAAACCCGCAAAATGTCAGGTGGCGCAGCGCAGTGGCTGCGCCGGGGAGGATTATTATGAAAGCATACTGTGACATGACAAGGGAGGAGCTGCTCGCCGAGAAGAGGCACCGCGAGCGGCAGTTTGAGGCGGCGAAGGCGGAGGACCTGAAGCTCGACATGTCCCGCGGCAAGCCCTCGAGGGCTCAGCTGGAACTTTCCGCCCAGATGATGAACGTGCTCAACTCGGAGGTCTACTACAACGACGAGACCGGCACGGACGTCCGCAATTACGGCGTGCTCTTCGGCATTCCGGAAGCCAAGTACCTGATGGGAAAAATGTCGGAGGTTGAGCCGGACGACATGATCATTTTCGGAAATTCCTCGCTGAACATCATGTTTGACACGGTGGCCCGCTCCATGAGCCACGGCGTCTGCGGGAACACGCCGTGGTGCAAGCTCGACAAGGTGAAATTCCTCTGCCCGGTGCCGGGCTATGACCGGCATTTCCGGATCACGGAGTTCTTCGGGATCGAGATGATCAACATCCCGCTCTACGACGACGGCCCGGACATGGATATGGTGGAAGAGTACGTGAACAACGACCCTGCCGTCAAGGGGATCTGGTGCGTGCCGAAGTACGCGAATCCCACGGGCATCACCTACTCGGAGGAGACGGTGGAGCGTTTTGCGCACCTGAAGCCGGCAGCGCCTGATTTCCGCATCTACTGGGACAACGCCTACTCGATCCATCACCTCTACGATGATCCGAAGAAGCAGGATTACCTGCTCGAGATCCTGCACGAGTGCCGGAAGGCGGGCAACCCGGACATGGTCTACAAATTCATCTCCACGTCCAAGGTCACGTTCCCGGGCGCCGGCCTTGCCGCGCTCGCGACCTCGCAGAACAACCTGAAGGACATCAAGAAGTACATGCAGGTGCAGACAATCGGTCACGACAAGATGAACCAGCTGCGGCACGTGCGTTATTTCGGCAACATGGCGAACATGCACGAGCATATGCGGCGGCACGCGGCGATCCTGCGCCCGAAATTTGAGCTTGTGGAAGGCATGCTCGAGCGCGAGATCGGCGGCCTTCAGATCGGCGAGTGGACAAAGCCGAGAGGCGGTTATTTCATTTCCTTCGATTCCATGGACGGCTGCGCGAAGGCGATCGTCGCGAAGGCGGCCGAGGCGGGCGTCAAGATGACGGAAGCCGGCGCGACCTTCCCCTACGGGATCGACCCGCGCGACCGGAATATCCGCATCGCCCCGTCCTACCCGACGGAGGAGGAGCTGCGCAAGGCGACGGAGATCTTCATTCTCGCTGTGCGGCTCGTGAGCATCGACAAGATACTGGAAGGCAAGGCGTGAACCGAAAGGCATTTTGAGAATGGCCGGACAAAAAGGAAAGAAGAAAAACAGAGCAGGCGAGGCTGCCCGGCTTCTCGTGATGGCTGCGGCGCTCATCGTGCTCTTATACTCGGCCTACCGGCTCTTCGATATCTGGCACGGCTACCATGCCGCCGGGAAGGAGTATGAGCAGCTGGCCAATGATTTCACAAAACCGGGCGAAGGCGAGGCCTCCCCGGCGGAAGACCGGAGCGAGGAGAGCACCGGGAACGAGACAGACGAGAGTACTGCCGAAACGAGCGGGGAGAACCGCCTCATCGAGGATGCGGTACCGCCGCTTACCGTCGACTGGGAGGCGCTCCGCGCGGTGAACAGCGACATCATCGGCTGGATCTATGTGGACGCGCAGCCGTCCGTCAGCTATCCGGTCTGCCGGGGAACGGACAACGACTACTACCTGCACCGGACGTTCCGGCGGGAGGAGCTGTTCGCGGGCGCCATCTTCATGGATTACCTGAACAGCCCGGATTTCTCGGATCCGAACACGATCATCTACGGGCACAACATGAAGAACGGGAGCATGTTCGGGCTGCTGAAGTACCTGCGGCAGCAGGAGACGTACGATGAGGCTCCTTATTTCTGGATCCTGACGCCGGAGGGAAATTACCGCTACCATATCTACGCGGCGATGAGCACCCCGGTCGATTCGGAGGTCTACACGCTTTTCGGTGGCCGGGGAGAGGAGTTCCTGGCCTGGGAAAAGCGGATGCAGGCGGCTTCCGACGTGAAAAATAATGTGGAACTTGCGGAAAATGATTTCACGGTGACTCTGTCAACCTGCACCTCGGACAGCTCACGGCGGTGTGTTGTGCTGGGAAAACTGGTGTCGACGGAGCACCCGTGACGATAGAAAAATGAAAAATGCAAGGGAGGTGCAGCCATGAGCATGGCAGTGGAAGAGCTTCAGAAGATCATTGATACACACAATAAGATTGTCTTCTTCGGTGGCGCCGGCGTCTCGACGGAGAGCGGGATCCCGGATTTTCGAAGCCAGGACGGCCTCTACAACATGAAATACAAGTACCCGCCCGAGCTGATCATCAGCCATTCATTTTTCACGCACCAGACCGAGGAGTTCTACCGCTTCTACCGCGACCGGATCCTGATCACGGACGTCGAACCGAACCCGGCGCACTACAAGCTCGCGGAACTCGAAGCCGCCGGCAAACTGCTCGCGGTCGTCACGCAGAACATTGACGGGCTGCACCAGAAGGCGGGGAGCAGGAAGGTCTATGAGCTCCACGGCTCGATCCACCGAAATTACTGCATGCGCTGCGGCAAATTCTTCGGCCCGGAGTACATCAGGGACCATGAGCCGGTTCCGAAGTGCGATGCGTGCGGCGGCACCGTGAAGCCGGACGTCGTCCTCTATGAGGAAGGCCTCGACAACGACGTGATAAACGGCGCGGTGCGGGCGATCAGCGAGGCGGACTGCCTGATCATTGGCGGGACCTCCCTCGTGGTTTACCCTGCCGCGGGACTCATCGATTATTTCCGCGGCGATAAACTGGTTCTCATCAACAAGTCGGCGACCGGGCGCGACGGAACGGCGGATCTTGTGATCCGCGAGCCGATCGGCGAGGTCTTCAGCCGGATCACAGTGAGGTGACATGAGAAAAAGTCGTTGGATTGCTTTTTTTACGGGTGCAGTGCTTCTTTTCGGGAGCACTGTGCCTTCTTTTGCGGAAAATGAACCCGCCGCGCCCGCTGTCGTGACGATCGCGGACGACGGGGAGACCGAGCTTCTTGGCGTCACGGAGAGCAGCCGGGCGAACGGCGGTCTTCTTCCGACGGCGCTCGATCAGCTTCTTGCCCCGGACGAGGAGACGGCCGGTCCGGCGGAAGAGCCGGGCGATGAGCTTCTCCACGGGTTCAGTGCCGGACTCGTCGGGGCGGCGGAGCTTCCGTCCTCTTTCAGGACGGCGGACCTGCCCGATGTCGAGAACCAGGGAATCTATGAAACCTGCTGGGCGTTTTCCACGCTGAAAAATGCGGAGATCAGTCTTCTGCGGAACGGGTTCGGCGAGGGGGCTGATCTTTCCGAGCTGCAGCTGATCTACGGCGTCTACCACGGGAAAGAGGATACGTTTCTGACGGACCCCTCCGCCTGGTACAATGCTACGGGCAACTACCCGAGGGCTACGGCGGCCCTCGCCCGGCACTACGGCGCGGCGGACGAGGCGGTCTATCCCTATGACGTCACATATCCGTTCACGGAGGCGGATCTTACGGCGGCAGTCGCGGTCATTGACCGGGTGATCTGGCCGGGGAGCTGGCCGAAAGCCGAGAACGACTGGAAAGAAGCCGCCTGGGAGGAGAAGAACCGGACGGTTAAAGAACTCATCCTCGAAAACGGCGCCGTGACAGCGAGCTATCATTCCAAAGGCGATACTTATGACGGGAAGCTCAACTGCAGCTATACGCCCTGGAGCTCCGATTCTTCGAAGCCGGAAGCTGATCACTCCGTGACCCTCGTGGGCTGGGACGATGAGAAGGAGACGCAGGCCGGCAGCGGCGCGTTTCTGGCGTTGAACAGCTGGGGAGAAACCTGGGGAGAGGATGGATTTTTCTGGATCTCCTACGATGACGCTTCCCTCGCGGATCCGGCTTCCTACGTCATGGAGAAGCGGGAGGCCGGCGCGCTTCGCGACGACACCGTCTTCTGCCATACGGGTACGGGCTTTCATCAGACCGCGAGGAGCACCAGGGCGACGGCCGGCGCAAACGTCTATACGGCGGAGGAGAGAACCGTCCTCGACCGGGTCGGCTTCTACCTGCCGGCCGGCGCCTCCTACACCGCGCGGGTCCTGACGGATCTTGCGGATCCGTCCGATCCGGCCGGCTGGAGCGAGGCGGCTGTTATTTCCGGGTCCGAGACGTACAGCGGATTCTTCAAGGCGGATCTGCCGGAGCCCGTCGTGATCGAGGCGGGAGAGAAGTTCGCCGTCGAGCTGACGATCACCGCGGGCAACAGGAACTGCGTCCTCTTTGAAGATGCGAGCGCGGCCGACCGCACGACCGTGTGCGGGGAGGGCGAATCCTTCTATTATAATGGAAGCACCTGGACGGACACTTCTCTCGGCGTCACGATCGGCGGCAAAACTTACGATCTCGGCAATATCCCGATCTACGCCTACGGGATCAGCGGATCCGGACATGTCCTTTCCGGCGACGCGGACGCGGACGGGGAGGTGTCCCTCAAGGACATGCTCACGGCTCTACGCGCCGGCACAGGCCGGACGCAGCTCACGGTTTACGGCAGCCTGGCAGCGGACATGGACGGAGACGGGGACGTCGATGATGCGGACGGAGACCTGCTCGCGGCATATCTTGCGGAAAATGCGGAATGATTTTCATTTTCCGCTTGCGCTTCCGCTCATAATATGATAAATTATCTGTTTGTGAGAGTTTCACATCAAACCTTGCCTCCCGCGAAATGCGGGAAGCCAAAAGTCCATAAGGAGGAAAGACACACATGAACAAGTACGAATTAGCACTGGTTGTCTCGGCAAAGCTTGACACCGAGGCGCGTGCTGCGGTCGTCGAGAGGGCGAAGGGTTACATCTCCCGCCACGACGGCGTGGTAGGCGAAGTCGAGGAATGGGGCAAGAGAAAGCTCGCGTATGAGATCCGCAAGGAGACCGAGGCTTACTATTACTTCATTCAGTTCGAGGGCGAGAGCGACTGCCCGAACGAGCTTGAGAAGCGCATGAGGATCATGGACAATGTCCTTCGCTATCTCGTTGTCAAGAAGGACGAGAACGATACCTTCAAGGTGAGCCCGGAGAAGACGGAAGAGGAAGCTCCGGCTGAGGAGGAAGCTCCGGCTGAGGAAGCCCCGGTCGAGGAAGCCCCGGCTGAAGAGGAGGCTCCTGTTGAGGAGGAAGCTCCGGCTGAGGAAGCGGCGGAATAAGCGAAAGCCCATTTGATGATCAGTCAGCTATCAGAAAAATGAGGTAAATGCAATGAATTTAGTAGTTATGATGGGGCGCCTTACACGCGATCCGGAAGTCCGGTACTCTGCCGGAGCAAACGGAACCACAGTTGCCAATTTCCGCATTGCGGTCGACCGCAGGTTCAAGAGAGAGGGACAGCCGGACGCTGACTTCTTCGACTGCGTGACGTTCGGCCGTCAGGCGGAGTTCGTGGAGAAGTACATCCACAAGGGAACGAAAGTCGTCGTGAACGGCTCGATGCAGAACGACAACTACCAGGGACGCGACGGCCAGATGGTCTACCGCAACCGGATCGTTCTCGACAACATCGAGTTCGCGGAGAGCAAGGCAGCCAGCCAGAGCAATGCATACGTTCCGCAGGAGCCGGCCCAGCAGCAGGCGCCGCGGCGCGAGAGCCGTCCGGCACCGGCCGTTGACACGTCGGGCGACGGTTTCATGAACATTCCTGACGGAATTGACGAGGAGCTCCCGTTCGCGTAAACGGGATCATTTAGAAGAAGGGAGAGTCTAAAAATGGCTTATCAGAGAAATACAGAAGGCCGCGAAGGCGGATTCAAGAGAAAACCGGGCGGATTCCGCAGAAGAAAGAAAGTCTGCGTGTTCTGCGGCAAGGACAGCGAGATCAGCTACAAGGACGTCAACAAGCTTAAGAGATACATCTCCGAGCGCGGCAAGATCCTTCCGCGCCGCATCACCGGCAACTGCGCAAAGCATCAGCGTGCCCTTACGCTTGCCGTGAAGCGTGCCCGCCATCTTGCGATCCTTCCGTACGTCCAGGATTAAGGCGTAAAGGAAACATTCGCATCCGGTTGACGCCGGACAAACGACAGGTTATAATAAAAGCCGTCATTACAGGTCGTAATGACGGCCTTTTTCAACATACGGAGTTTTGACATATGGAACGAGTGGATATAAAAACTGAAGTAAACCGGTATCTGCAGAGGCCGTTTCATTTCGCGATCCTGTGGGTGATCACGGATATTCTGCTGTTTGCATTTTCCGGAAGAAGGGCCGGCCTCATCGGCACGGCGGGACTTCTCCTGTATCTTCTCGTTGCCGGTCTCTTCTACGGGAGGAAGAAATCGAAGCTGAGCCGGGAGCTGGTCACCTTCGCCGCGAGATACGGCCAGGTGCAGAACCGCCTGCTGAAGGAGTTCGTCCTGCCCTATGCGCTGCTGGACAGCCACGGGACCCTGCTGTGGATGAACGACGCGTTCGCGGAGCTGTCCGGGAAGGAAGAGAACTACCATAAGAATATCGCCGCCATCTACCCGGAGATCACGGGAGCCCGCCTTCCCGGGGAGGCTATGCGCAGCGAGGTGACGGTCGAGAAGAACGGCAAGACCTACCGGGCCGCCCTGCAGATCATCGTGATGGAGGAGCTCCTGGAGGGGATCGAGTTCATCGACTACGACGAGGACCTGGAGAGAAACTCCGTGATCGCGCTTTACCTCTTTGATGAGACGGAGTACGCGGCCCTGCGCTCCGAGCGCGAGGAGAACCGGATCGTCTGCGGCGCGCTCTCCATCGACAACTACGACGAGGCGCTGGACAGCGTCGACGAGCTCCGCCGCTCGCTGCTGCTGGCGCTGGTCGAGAGAAAGATCAACAAGTATTTTACCGATGTGGACGGGATCGTCCGGAAGACAGAGAAGGACCGCTACTATTTTACGATCCGGAAGAAAGCGCTGGATGAGCTCGAGGCAAAGAAATTCTCGATCCTCGAGGAGGTCAAGACGGTCAACGTCGGCAACGAGACCGCCGTCACGATCTCCGTCGGAATCGGTTACGGCGACAATTCCTTCCTGCAGAATGCGGAGACGGCCAGAAGCGCGCTTGAGCTGGCGTTGGGGCGCGGCGGCGACCAGGTCTGCGTGAAGGAGGGCTACAATACCCGCTACTTCGGCGGCAAGACCGAATCCGTGGAGAAATACACCCGCGTCAAGGCCCGCGTCAAGGCGCATGCGCTGCGGGAGATCATGGACGCCAAATCGGACGTCTTTATCATGGGGCACAAGATCCCGGATACGGATGCGCTCGGCGCGGCGGTCGGCATTTACCGCTGTGCGAGGTCGATCGACAAGCCGGCTTACATCGTGGTGGACAACCCGCCGGATTCGATCAAGCCGTTTGTGGACGGCTTCCGCAACAACCCCGAGTATGCCGACAGGATGTTCATCGGCACGCGGGAGGCCATGACGATGGTCGGCAGCTCGTCCGTCGTGGTCGTCGTGGACACCAACAAGCCCGCCTACACGGAGTGCGAGGATCTGCTCTACATGACGGACTCCGTCGTGGTGCTTGACCACCATCGCCAGAGCCGCGACGTCATCAAAAAGGCGGTTCTCTCCTACATCGAGCCGTACGCGTCGAGCGCCTGCGAGCTGGTCACGGAGATCGTCCAGTACTTTGATGAGAAATCAAAGCTGAAGCCGCTGGAGGCGGACTGCCTCTACGCCGGCATCATGCTTGACACGTCCAATTTCCTGACGAGGACCGGCGTGCGCACATTTGAGGCGGCCGCGTACCTCCGGAGGAACGGCGCGGACGTCATCCGCATCCGGAAAATGTTCCGCGAGCGCATGGAAGACCTCCGGGCCAAGTCCAAGACGATCGCGGAGGCGGAGATCTTTGAGTCCTGCTTCGCCATCTCCGAATGCGAGAGCTACGGGCTCAGGAATCCGACAGTCGTGGCGGCCCAGGCGGCCAACGAGCTGCTCTCGGTCATGGGCGTCAAGGCGTCCTTTGTCCTGACCGATTACAACGAACAGACCTACATCAGCGCCCGCGCGATCGACGAGATCAACGTGCAGCTGATCATGGAACGTCTCGGCGGCGGCGGCCACCTCAATATCGCCGGCGCGCAGCTTGCCGGCCGGACGGTTCCCGAAGCGATCGATATACTGAAGAACACCATCGTTGAGATGCAGAAGGAAGGAGAAATCTGATGAAGGTAATTCTGCTTGCCGACGTCAAATCCGTCGGAAAAAAAGATGATATCGTAAATGTCTCGGACGGTTACGCCCGCAACATGCTCTTCCCGAAGAA
>DFFD01000222.1:17770-18975 GCA_002369495.1 Lachnospiraceae bacterium UBA3785
CTGGCCGTGGAAGCCACTCCGAAGAACATGAAGGACATTCAGCTCAAGAAGCAAAATGAAGCCCGCATCGCGGAAGCCCAGCTCGCCGAGGCGAAGGCGTTCGCCGAGGATCTCGGGAAGAAGACCGTCGAGGTCGGCATCAAGGTCGGCGCCGGCGGCAAGACGTTCGGCTCCATCTCTGCCAAGGAGATCGCGGACGCCTTGAAGGAGCAGTACGGGATCGAGATCGACAGAAAGAAGATGGTCCTTTCGTCCCCGCTCCGCGAACTCGGGGAGACGACCGTCCCGGTCCGTGTGCATCCGAAGGTCACAGCCCAGCTCAAAGTACTTGTGAAAGAGATCTAAGCCATGGAAGAGGCCCTTGTAAGGCGTATACCGCCCCATTCGCTGGAGGCGGAAAAATCAGTCATCGGTTCCATGCTGATGGGAAAAGAAGCGGTGATGACGGCGGTGGAGATCCTCGACAAGGAGGATTTCTACGAGCGTTCTTACGGCCTTATTTTCGATGCGATGAGAGAGCTCAACGAGGAAGGCCGTCCGGTGGACGTGATCACGCTCGAGGACCGGCTGAAGGAGAAGGATGTTCCCCCGGAGATCTCGGACATGAGTTTTGTCAGGGACACGCTGGCGGCGGTCCCGACCTCCGCGAATGTGCGCTACTACGCCAACATCGTCGCGGAGAAGGCGCTGCTCCGGCGGATCATCCGCGTCACCTCGGAGATCGAAAATGACTGCTTCATGGGCAAATCGGACGTCTCGGAGATCCTCGAGAAGACCGAGAGGACCGTCTTCGAGGTCCTGCAGCAGAAATCGACCGGCGAGTACGTCCCGATCCGGGATGTCGTCCTCTCCGCGCTGACCCGCATCGAGGAGGCTTCGAGGGCCAAAGGGCGCGTGACGGGCCTGCCGACCGGGTTCATCGACCTCGACAACAAGACGTCCGGCCTGCAGAACTCCGATTTTATCCTGATCGCGGCCCGTCCGTCCATGGGCAAGACCGCGTTTGTGCTGAATATCGCGGAGTACATGGCCTTCCGGCAGAATATTCCCTGCGCTGTATTCTCCCTCGAGATGTCCAAGGACCAGCTGATGAACCGTCTCTTCGCGCTGGAGTCCCGCGTCAACGCCCAGGCGCTCCGCACGGGCAACCTGAAGGACGACGAGTGGGAGAAGCTGGTCGAGGGAGCCGGCGTGATCAGCAACTC
>DFFD01000197.1 GCA_002369495.1 Lachnospiraceae bacterium UBA3785
TATGGAGCCGGTCACCCGGCGCGATTTCCCGGAGGAGGAGATCTCGGGCGAGGAGCGCCGCTGGTATATCTTCGGCGCGATCCGCGCGGGGCTTATGATCGGCGGGGTCTACGTCGTCGGGCTCGGGGCGGTGATCCTCCTGCTTCTCTGGCTTTGGGGAGCAATGTAGATGGGGTTCCCAGGGACGGTTCTTGTACAAAAAAGGTTCTCGCATGTGCGAGAACCTTTTTTGTGCCTAGAACCGTCCCTACAGCTTTTTACAGCCCGTAGAGCTCCGAATACTTCCTCTCAAGATAGTCGAGGTAGTCGTCCGGGGTGAACTCGCGTCCGGTGATCTCACGGATCCAGTCCGCCTCGGCGAGGCGGTCAGCCCGTTTCCAGACGTGGTCGGTCATCCAGGACTTGATCTGTCCGAGATCGCCGGCCAGGATGGCCGCGTCGACGTCGATCTCCTCCTTCATCTTGTTAAAGTACATCGCGTTGTACATGTTTCCGAGCGCGTAGGTCGGGAAATAGCCCAGAAGCCCGGACGCCCAGTGCACGTCCTGGAGGACGCCCTGGTTGTCATTTTCCGGCGTCACGCCGAGGTAGGTTCTGTATTTTTCGGCCCAGAGAGCGGGGAGCTCGTCTGTGGTAATCTCGCCGGCGACGAGCATTTTCTCGAGCTCGTAGCGGATGATGATGTGGAAGGTGTAGGTGAACTCGTCGGCCTCGGTGCGGATGAGGGACGGCTCAACCAGGTTCACGGCCTCGTAGAACTCCCGCGCGGTCACGTCGGAGAGGGCCTCCGGGAAGAGCTCCTGCGCCTTCGGGAAAATGAGGCTGATGAAGCTCTCGGAGCGGCCGATGATATTTTCATAGAAGCGGGAGACCGACTCGTGCTGGGCCATGGTCTTGCCGGCTGTGATGTGGCGCTCCCAGTTCTCGCGCGGCTGGTTCTGGTCGAAGAGCGCGTGGCCGCCCTCATGGATGATGCTGTACATGCTGGAGCTGAGGTTTTTGCGGTAGTGCGTCGTGACGCGCTCGTCGTCCGGGCCCATGCTGTCGGTGAAGGGGTGCTCGGTCGTCGAGAGCGCGCCGCGGTTGAAATCAAAACCGATCACATTGAGGAGATAGCGGGCCATCTCCTCCTGCGCGGCATCAGAGACCGGCCGGAAGAGAAAATCGGTGCGGATCGTCTTTTGCTTCGCGGCGATCTTCTGAAGAAGCGGAAGCAGGCGCTCCTTGACGCGGCCGAAGTACTGATCGAGCTTCTCTGAGGTCATCCCGCGCGCGTAGCTGTCGAGCAGGTTGTCGTAGAGGACGGGCTTCTTCTCCTCAAAGAGGGAGGCGCGCGTCTTTTCGACATCGATGATCGCGGCGAGCGACGGCGCGAACGCATTGTAATCCGCGGTTTCGCGGGCACAGATCCAGTCGCCGTAGCCCTTGTTCAGGACGCGGGAGAAGGCGAGGTCCTGCTCGGGGGTGATATTTTTGGTCTGCATCTCGTCGCGGTGGAGGAGGTCGGCCAGGACACGGCCCGCCTCGTCGAGCTCGTCGCGGTGCTCATAGATCAGGGCGGCCGCCTCGCGGAAGGCCGGCTGCTTTCTGAGTTTAAAGACCTGGTTGCCCAGGTAGGAGATGACTTCGCCTGCCTCGGCCATGCCGGCCGGCGGGCAGAGCGTCTCCATGTCGAACTGCACGCAGGAGGCTGCGTGGGTGAGGAGGGCTTCTTCTTTGAGAATTGTGTCGAGCTGCTCAAGGGCAGTTTTTGTCTTTTCTGTCATAATCGTTCCTTTCTTCAAGTATATTGGGAACCGTCCCCGCATCTTTTCGTCACTTCGCCTGCGCCTGCACCGCCGTCATCGCCGCGGTGTTCACGATATCCCGGACCGAGCAGCCGCGGGAGAGGTCGTTGCAGGGTTTCCTGAGCCCCTGCAGGACGGCGAAGCAGTCCGCGCCGCCGATCCGCTGGGTGATCTTGTAACCGATGTTGCCGGCGTTCAGGTCCGGGAAAATGAGTACATTCGCGCGGCCCGCCACCGGGCTCCCCTTGGCCTTGCCGGCTGCGACTTCCGGCACAAGGGCGGCGTCGAACTGCATTTCCCCGTCGAGGAGCAGGTCCGGCGCGAGCTCATGCGCGATCCTGACCGCCTCGCGGACCTTGTCGACCGTCGCGTGCTTCGCACTTCCCATCGTGGAAAATGACAGCATCGCCACCCGCGGCTCCGTAAACCCGCAGAGCGTCCTCGCTGTGTCCGCCGCGGCGATCGCAATCCGGGCCAGCTCCTCCGCGGAGGGGTTCGGCACGACGACGCAGTCCGCGTACACGAGGAGGCCGTCCTCGCCGAGGCTTTTGTCCGGGCAGTCCATGAGGAAGCTCGAGGAGACGAGCTTCATCTCCGGCTTTGTCTTGATAATCTGGAGCGCAGGCCGGAGCATATCGCCGGTGCTGTGCACAGCGCCGGAGACCAGGCCGTCCGCGTCGCCCGTTTTCACCATCATCATCCCGAAATACATCGGGTCGAGGACAAGTTCTGCCGCGGCTTCCCGGGTGAGCCCTTTCTCGCGGCGGAGCTCATAGAGCGCTTCCGCGTAGGAGGCGGTTTTTTCGCTGGTTTTCGGATCGATCAGGGGGATCCCGCCAAGATCGACGGCGAGATCTGCCGCGGCCTTCCGGATCTCGTCCGGGCTGCCGACCAGCAGGGGTTTTGCGAGATTTTCATTTTCCAGGATGGAGGCCGCCTCGATCGTGCGCGGCTCATTTCCTTCCGGGAAGACGATGGTTTTGAGGTCCGTCTTCGCCTTCGCGAAGACTCTGTCGATCATACTCATGGCGGCACCTCATTTCAAAGACTTACAGTTCAACGCCGGGAAAGCCGTTCCAGACGTTTTCACCGGTGTAGGTGCGGGGCTCAAGCTCGCCGCGAAGGGCGGCCAGAGCCGGGAGTGCGAGCGCGCTCTGCTCGAGTTCGCCCGGATAGACGAAAATCGGGGCGATGAAGCCGCAGTGCTTCTCGATGCCGGCGCGGATGTCGTCAAAACGCATGAGTCCGCCGGTCAGGAGGATCGCGTCGACATTGCCGCAGAGGACGGCGCTCATCTCGCCGATCATTTTTGAGATCTGGTAGATCATCGTGTTCCAGACGAGCACGGCTTTTTTGTCGCCCGCGTCGACCATCTCGTGGATCTTATCGGAGTTCGAGGTGCCGAAGTATTCGACGAAGCCGCCGGAGCGGGCGCATTTGAGGCGCACCTCCTCGATCGAGTGAGTCTCCAGATAGTCGAGGAGCTGCAGCACCGGGATCGAGCCGATGCGGGTCGGCGTGAAGGCGCCCTCGCCGTCCGCGCCCATGTTTCCGTCGACCATGCGACCGTGGTCATGCGCGCTCACCGTGATCCCGCCGTCGATGTGCGCGACGATGTAATTCATGTCCTCGTAGCGGACGCCGGATTTCTTCGCATGGAATTTCGCGACCGCCTTCTGGTTCAGCACGTGCGAGTGGGATACGCGGAAAATCCCCTTGATGCCCGTCAGCCTCGCAAGATCCCCGTACTCGTCGACGTTGGTCGGGTCCAGCGTGAAGGCCGGCTTGTTGAAGCGCTGCGCGAAAGTCCAGGCGATCATGACGCCGAGTTTCGCGGGGTGCTCGGAGCCGCCGACCGCGGCGACCGTGTCCTCGTAGAGCCTGCGGTCGATCCTGGTGAGGCCGCCCGGCTGCGTGCAGGCGCTTCCGCCGCGGCCGACAAAGGCGTCGATCGTGGCCGGATCCACATGCTCTTCCTTCAGCGTGTCGAGGATGACGGTGCAGCGGAAATTCAGCTGGTCATTCACATGGGGAAATGACAGCAGCAGCGGCGCGTCGTGGAAGATATCCTTCTCAAAACAGACTTCCTCATCGAGGAAAAGGCTGACCTTCGTCGAGGTGGAGCCAGGGTTGATGACTAAGATTTTCATTTTTCTGTCAGACATATATAACCTCCTGTCTGTCTCATGCGCCGCTGTGAATCCGGCGCTTACGGGAAAAGATTGTAGCACATCCGGCGGCGGTTTGCACTATTTTCAGGCGCTTTTATTGCGAAACACATGTGTTTATTGTATGATAGAAGGGACGCGCGGATGCGCCGAAGGAGGTTTTTATGAGTGAAATGAAAACCGCTGTCCGGGCCGCCCTCATCGGCACCGGCGGCATGGGCAGGAAATATGCGCAGATGATCCTCACGGGACAGGTCCCGGGACTTGAACTTGCCGCCATGGTCTGCCGGAGCAGTGCCGCCCGCGAGTGGGCGGACGAGGTCAGGCGCCTGCTGCCCGCCGGGACGGAGGCTCCGAAGGTCTTTGTCTCCGCGGAGGAGCTCTTCGCCGAGCCGGAGCTCTATGACGCGGTGCTCATCGTGACCCCGCACCGGACGCATCCGGAGCTGGCGGCGAGGGCATTTTCCCTGAAAAAGCACGTGCTCTGCGACAAGCCCGCCGGGATTACGGCGGAGGACGCGGAGGGGATGTGCCGCGGCGCGGAGGAGAACGGCGTTCTTCTCGCGATGATGTTCCAGCAGAGGACATTTCCGAAGCATCTCGCGATCAAAAAGATCCTCGAGGAGGGGCAGCTCGGGACCGTCCGCCGGATGTTCATGGAGACGACCCGCTATTTCCGCACGGAGTACTACCACGCATCGGGCTCCTGGCGCAGCAGCTGGAGCGGCGAGGGCGGCGGGCTCCTGATCAACCAGGCCCAGCATCCGCTCGACGTCTGGCAGTTCCTCTTCGGCCTGCCGGAGACGGTCTACGCGGAGATCCCGTTCGGAAAATACAATTCCTTCGCCGTTGACGACGAAGCCACGATCGTGATGCGTTATCCCGAGGGGGTGACGGGTACGTTTATCGCCTCGACCGGCGAGGCGGAGTGGTCGGAGCGGCTCACCGTCTCGGGCTCGAAGGGCAAGCTGGTCCTGACGGACAACCGCCTGGAGCTTGCCCTGTATGACCAGGATTCGGATGAATACCGCAGAAACGCGCAGGTGACGGACGGAAGGGAACTCACGATCACCCGCTCGGTGCAGACCTTCGGGCCGGCGGACTCCGCCCTTGCCTACCGGACGATGCTCGGCAATTTTGCCGCGGCGGTTCGCGGTGAGGAGAAGCTGATCGCGCCCGGCGAGGCAGGTCTCGGCGCACTGCAGCTGATGTGCGCGTCCTATCTCTCCGCATGGAAGCAGGCCCGCGTCACACTTCCGGTCGACCAGGAGGAGTACCGGACTTATCTGCACAAAGCGGCTGAGAGCGACCTTGAGGACTAACGGGGAAGAAATTGTTTAAAACAGGGGAGAAACAATAAAAATGAAGGAATTCCGGAAAGACGGAAAAAGGTTTTTATTTTCCGTGATATGCATACTGGCGGTCCTTCTGACCGCCTGCGGAGGGACGGCGGTACCGTCCTCCGCAAAGGATTATGCGGGGATGGACCATGAACTTGTCCGTTCGGAGCTTGCGAGGGCAGGCTTCACGGCAATCACGGAGGAGGCGGTTTCGGACCTGACCTCGGCGGAGAGCCGGCAGGACGGGACCGTCATCTCGGTCTCGATCGGCGGGGACACTGAATTTGCGTCAGGCGCGAAATATTCTCCGTCCGCGAAGGTCGTGATCAGCTATCACGAGCTGCCGAAAATCGCATTTCCGCTGACGGGCGAGGAGATCGTATCGCTCACGTCGGAGCAGCTGGCGGCGCGCCTCCGCGAAGCCGGGTTCACGGATGTCACGGCGGAGACTGTCCGCGACCTGGATCCGGATGAGACGGACCGCGCATTTGAAAATGAAATCAAGATCAACGGCAAGCGCATCTTCCGCGAAAATGAAGAGATCCCGTTCGACGCGGCGATCACCGTGATCGGGCACCTGCCGTTTGAGAAGTACGACGTGACCCTCCATGTCGACTACGAGGCGAATATCGTGTTCGGCCGCTACGTGATCGGCGTCCTGGTGGACGGAGAGATGGCCGGGGAGATGAAAAACGGTGAGGAGAAGACGTTTGAGCTGCGCCTTAAGGAGGGGGAGCACACGCTCACCTTCGCGAAGACCGGCGACAGCTCCGTGAAGGGGGAGACGACGTTCACGGTCGGGGGCAGCGAGGAGCGCTCGTACCACCTGAAGTCCCACACGAACTATATCGACGTCTTTGAGGAGAGTGTGCAGTCGGTGTCCGGGAACGGGGTCTGAGCCAGAAATGCAGGGACGGTTTCTGGGGACGGTTCTCAGAAAATCGATTCTCAGAAAAGAATCGATTTTCAAGAACCGTCCCTGGGAACCGTCCCCGGGTCCATTTCAGTACACCAATTAGAAGGAGGATAAGAGAATGATGAACAGCATCGACGTCTTCACCCAGAACAGCATCCGCATCCGGGACGGCGGAAAAACGATCTACATTGACCCTTTCCAGATGAGGAAGGAGCCCCATGACGCCGACCTGATACTCGTGACGCACGATCATTTTGACCATTTCTCGCCGGAGGACATCGCGAAGGTGAGCCGCCCGGACACCGTGCTCGTCGTTCCTGAGAAAATGAAAACCAAAGCCCGGGACGCCGCCTCCCTCGTCGGCCGGATCGAGACCGTCAGCCCGAACGGGAGCTACACGATAGAGGGAGTTTCATTTGCCACGATCCCGGCCTACAACAACCTGAAACCCTTCCACCCGAAGAGTGCGGAGTGGGTCGGCTATATCCTTGAGGCCGGCGGGAAGCGCATTTACATCGCCGGCGACACGGACGTCACAAAGGAGAACAAGGCGGTTCAGTGCGACATCGCTCTCATTCCCATCGGCGGGACCTACACGATGGACGCGAAGAAAGCCGCGGAGCTCGTCAACATCATCGCGCCGGCGGTCGTGATCCCGACGCACTACGGGACCGTCGTCGGGAAGGAGTCGGACGCGGAAACCTTCAAGGCGCTGGTGAAGCCGCCGACGGAGGTCGTGATCAAAAAGCAGTACTGAGAGGAGCCGGCTCTCACGCCAGCGGCTCCTCCCCGTACTTATCCAGCAGAAGGTTCGTATCGATGACCCCGGCTTTCTGGTTGATCGCCACGGTCAGGATGATATCCCTTCTGCGTCTGGGGTAGAGAGGGGCATTTCCCGAGAGCTCCAGCGCGCGCGTGGTCTCCCGCTGGGTGAGCCCGGCGGCGAGGCAGAGCCTCAGGACCTTGTCCCGGCCCGGCTTGCGGGTCCCCTTCATGACCTGATAATAATAGGAGCGCTCGAGGGAGCTCTGGCGGATCAGCTCGCCGCTTCCCAGGGCCTTGACAGCCTCCAGCGACTCAAAATACGCCGGAAACGACTGAAAACTGTCCGCGACCTTCGGGATCTCCATAAACTTTTCCATCTGTTTTGTTGTGTTTACATTTGCCAGGATGTCTTCCAGCTGCTTGGTTGTAGATTCGTCCATTGTCTTCCCCGTTTCAATATTGTATGATAGGTGTGAGTTGTGTATTTATTGTACCATACACCGAAAATGAAAGAAAGACACCATGACAGAACTCGAAAAACTATGTGAAGAGGCCCTCTTTGAGACTGTTCAGACCCTCGAGGACGGCCGCTCGATCGTGCGCGACAACGCATCCGGAAAGCTATTCTATAAGAAGCGTCTTGCCGTCTTCGACACGAAGGTTTTTGACTGGCTGAAGGCCCACAAGAGCCGCTATGTCCCGAAGATCGAATCGTTCTGGCAGGACGGGGACGAGCTGGTCGTTATTGAGGAGCTGATCCAGGGCGAAACGCTGGAGCAGATCCTCACGGACAGAGGCGACAGCCTGACTTTCGAAGAGCGCATCCGCATCCTGACGGAGGTCTGCGACGGCCTGGCCTTCCTGCACAGCGCCGACCCGCCGATCATCCACAGGGACCTTAAGGCCTCCAACATCATGCTGACGGATGACGGTCTCGTCAAGATCATCGACTATGACGCCGCAAAACTCTACGTCGAGGGACAAACGCGCGACACGCAGCTGATCGGAACCCAGGGGATCGCCGCGCCCGAGCAGTACGGATTTGCCGCCTCGGACGTCCGGACGGACATCTATGCGCTCGGAAAGCTGCTGGAGCGGCTCCTTCCGGGAAATGCCGACGCCGCCCGCATCGTCTCCCGCGCGACCCGCATCGATCCCAAAAGGCGCTACAGCTCGGCCGCCCAGATCAGGGAGCCCATTCGCAGGATCCGCGAGAGGTCTTCCGGCCTCGACCGGGTGCTCGAGGAGCACACGCACTATGATGCGGCGAGCAGGAGGCAGCGGATTACGGCGAGGGTTTTCATTTTACTGGCCTGCGTATTGTTCGTCTGCTTCCTCGGTTTTGTATACAGGCAGCTTGTCATCGTGCCCCGCGAGCGCGAGGAACTGGTTATGGCGGCGCAGGAGGAACTGAGGGCGTCTGCCGATCGGCCGGGAGAGATCGCGGAGAAGAGCCGGCAGCTCCTTGACATGTGCGCCTACGAGAAGCTGGACCCTGATATGCAGAACACATTTCGTGAGATTGGGGTCAACTTTATGAAGAGCTGCACCTCGTTCAGCTCGGGAGTCCTTCAGGAGACCGGCTTGTACGTGAGTGAGGCGGGGCTCGGCTATCTTGATATGCTCCGCGAAAAAGGCGTCGACGAGGAGACGGTGAAGAGGATATCTCTCGGAGGCCAGCTTGCCTATGTCCTTGCAAAAGGAGAACCCGATAACGCCCTCGCGCTGCTTCCGAGCTTTAAGGGGCTGCCGGAGGAGGAGAGCGCGCGGGAAGATGCCTATGAGGCCTGCCGGGAGGCTGTGGAGGAGAAATTTGAGAGCTTTCGGGAGAATCCGGGTTACTCGAAAGTGACGGATGACTTTACATTTTTAGAGATGCTTAAGGATGCCGGATGGGAGGAAGCCGTAAGCTATGAGACCGCCCTCTACGAGGAGGCGCTTCAGATGGCGGAGACCAGGACCGGCGAGAATCAGTACAATCTTGCGGAACGCTATTACCGGATTCTGGCGGAGTATGAGGAGAGCTTGCCGCACGACGAGTCCCAGCCGGCCATCGCGGAGAGAATTAAGGAGAATCGCTACCGCGAGGCGGAGCACTTCGCCGAGATGGGCTCGTATGCGAAGGCGGCAGCGGCCCTCGAGGAGATTTCCGGCTACAGGGATGCGGATGCGAAGTGCCTGGAAATGAAATACAATCACTGTCTCTCCGTCTCCGGGGAGCCCGACGATCAGGCGTATGCGTACATTGAGGAGCTCACTGCGGCGGGTTATCCGGGGGCGCAGGAGCTGCGCGGGGAGATGTGTAGCTGGCGTGCGCGCATCGAGACCGGCATAGCTCTCCTTGTCGGCTCTCAGCAGCAGGCCAGGATCCGCGCGACACTTGTCACCGGTCCGACGGAAGGCGCTACGCACGTCCGGTTTGAGATCATCGACCTCGCCACCGGCCAGGTCGTCGTCGGGACGTCTGAAGAGGCCTGCAGGAGGGGAGAGAACACGAGCGTTTACTACACAGTGAACAGCTACACGGAGAACATCTTCGAGAGGGACTATACCGTGAACGTCTACGCGGATGACGGGACACGGATCGGGACCTGGACCGGCCGGTTCCCGAAGGAGTTCCTGAGAGATTGATGCCTTTCAGTGGGCTCCCAGCCCACCAGGAAAAACCGAAAATACGTTAAAATGAGGCTGTCGCAGCGGTGCGGCAGCCTTTTTGTGCGGTAAAAAACTGTATTTTAGAGACATTGAGTCTGTGCACAGTATAATTTTAGCGTTCATCTTGCTTTATTCGAGGAAAAGTACTGTGCTGAAGAGAAAACAAGCTCCTGCACAGTACAGCCTGTCGAGCCCAGCTTTACGACGGTTGAGCAACATCGCCATTTTTGCATAAAAATAAAAGCGGGCCGTAACCTCCCGGGCAAAATGAGCTCAATATCAGACCTGTGCGCCGGAGATGCCTTCGCCCTGATGTACTGCCTGGCGATCCTGGATGTGCTTTTTCAGGACGAGGTTGATGTACTGGCTGAAGTTGCGGTCGTCGGACTCCGCCAGGTCGCGGATGTGCCGGATCACGTCCTCGTCGAGGGTGATGCTGACTTTGGTTTTGAGGGGCTTTTGTGTGTTCATGGGTTTATTATAAGCCTTGAAAAAATGGAGGGGAGATAGTAAGATAAAGTAAGATAAAGTAGTATCATTTAGCGGGAATGGGGTCCCGCTGTTTTGCGTAGAAGAAATTTGTTTATGGAGGTTGCTGTAATGAGCGATAGCCCTAAAGAAATAACGTTAAAGAAAAAACAGGTAGCAATGCACCGGGATTTTTTTAAAAGAGCGGGACTTGCAATGAATAATGGATTTTACTTGGAAGCAATTTTTCTTGAGTACGCGGCAATAGAAAGCAGATTGGAAGTCATGCTTGGAGTACTGGGGTATCCGTGTCATAAAAACATTGATGCAAGGATAAGAGTCGGTGTCAATATTTCGGACAGGATCGAATGCTTAAGGGTTTGCAGAAATAAAAATCCAATGATATTTGAAAAGTCTAAACTACCCGATAACTTTTTAACACCCAAAGGTACCTTGCAAAAATGGATTAAGGACAGAAATCAATATATACATGGGTTATATAAAAATGCAGATGACTACCTTGTGAGAAAACAGGACTTCAAAAGAGTTGCAACGGATGGTTACGAATATTCGAGGTTACTTTATAACGAGGTGTTACGGTTGAGAAGACTGCAAAAGAGGGATCCGCAGCTGTTTGCGAATGCGGTTTGTGAGTGTAAAAATAAGGGGTGTGTTGCAGCGAAGAAGTAAACCAGAAATGATAGGCGATAAAAGTAATAAAGGAAGTTGTCGTAAGAATTATTGTAGGCCTGATAACGGATTAAATTGTTAATCATGTAGTAAAAGAGAGTGGAGGATTTTTTGGTGAAAGCATTAATAAGAAATATCACGGTAGTATGTGCTATAGGTTTTGCTTTTTTAATTATGTGGGTGCTTCCAAAGTCTGTTCATGCCGCAGGAACTACAACTACATATACGTTCAATGTCAATATGTTGAGTTCAGATTCTGATAAGGAGCGCATTGTAGAGGGAGCGGAGTTTGATAGGTTTATCAAGACATACGGATCGGTCATCAAAAGATGGTCTTCACAGTATGGAGTCAGTTCAACTGAAGTTGGCAAAGCTGGTACCGGTGGCTTTATCTTTACCATATCCGGCGAGGCAGATGTTAAGATTGTGACCAGTTCGACCGGTGAATCTAACGAGTCGGCGGTGGCTCTCGTGGATGAGAAAGGCAATAAGAAGACCAATAAGCAGGGGATTAGCGTTGTTGCCGGAACAGGAAAGACGGAGCTTACATATAAGGGACTTGCGAAGGGAACTTATAAGTTTATTTCTCCGGAAGATCCTTACAGAGGTCGCGGCGCCCGCGTATACGAGATTAAGATTACCGAGACCATCGGATCTACGTGTTGGGAAAGTATTGAAAAACCGTCGCTCGTGTCCGTTAATGTGAACGGCGCGGATATTATTATCAGGTACAGAATGCTGATTGGCTATAATGGTGCGGACCAAGTTATTCTTTCTCTGTATAATGCTGAAACTGGCGATGAACTTGAAACAAAGACTTTTGAAGAGGAGGGGGGCGAAGGGACAGCGGTCTTTACACCGACAGTATCCGGAAAATACTTCTGCAGTATCAGAGCCGTGCGTGAAAATGAAGAAGATAAGGTTGGAATTAATTCGGCAACGATTGATTATTCGAAACGGCTCACAGCTCCGCTCACTTATGTCGAGCCGGAATATAGGGTTATTTCTGATACATTAGCGACAACTTCGAAGTATAAGCTGGAACTTTTCTCAAACGCAGATGGTACTGTATCTGTGATAGATATGGATGGAGAAATCATAGCGGAAAATCTCGCAATAATAGCAGGCGAAAAGCTTACGATTCCTATCACTTTACCAGAACTTGAAAATTCTTTTAAAATCATGATGGTCCCGAATAAGGATTTTAAGCCTCTCGGAGAGGGCTCGCTTTTGACTACTTACGAAGCCAGGGAAATCATTTTTAAAGTGACAAGAAAAGGAACAGTTGTTGGAGATGGTGTGACGGCTATTTACAATCATGATAATTTTGAAATTGTCTTTTACTCTGATGGAGGAACCTTATGGAATGATTGGAGGGAAAAGAGCGGATTAGCAGTTTCAAAATCAATACGTGTCGCAGACAAAGGGAAAGTGTATCTCCCGGAAGATTCAAGCCGTCTCTTTGCTGGGGGCTACGAGAAAATAGATTTGAAGGGGTTTGATACATCACATGCTGTAGATATGAGTTATATGTTTGCGAGTTGTAGCGTTGAAACGCTTGACTTGAGTCAATGGAATTTTTCAAATGTAACAAATGTTGCGCATATGTTCTCAAACTGCAGAGAGTTGACAGAACTTAACATGTGTAACTGTGATTTGTCAAGCGTTACAAATATGGAGAATATGCTGGAGCACTGTGTTAGTCTGCGCACGCTAAATATGAAGGGAATTAACCTTTCAAATGTTACGAATATAAAATCAGTCTTCAGAGAAAATTGCTTAGCCCACATTGACCTGAGTAATGCCAATCTATCAAGTGTTGAGAATATATCGTCGTTGTTCTACGATAGTTACAATCTGATTAGTGTTGATTTGAGTGGAGCGGATATGTCAAGTGTCAAAAATATGAGGTATATGTTCGCATGGTGCAGTCAGCTGACCACGCTGAAGCTAGATGCACTTAATATATCAAGCGTGACAGATATGAGTCATATGTTCGATGATTGTATTCATTTGGCTACCCTTGACATGAGTGGGCTTGATACATCAAATGTGACGAATATGAGCGGAATGTTTTCTGGATGTAGGCAATTAGCCGCACTTGAGATGAGGGGATGGGACTTTTCAAGTGTTTCAACTATGGAAAATATGTTTTATGGGTGCGAAAACCTGGTAACACTGGGGCTAAATGATGTTAAAACGTCTAATATGACAACAATGGACTACATGTTTTCCGGCTGTAGTGGGCTAAAAAACCTGAACCTAAGCTCGTTTGACACATCCAATGTTACATCTATGAAATCCATGTTCTCTAACTGTAGCGGGTTAACAGATTTGGATCTTAGTATGTTTGATACATTGAAGGTAACATCTACAGATTCCATGTTTTCCGGCTGCAGCGGATTAACGAAGCTGGATCTTAGTACGTTTAATACTTC
>DFFD01000132.1 GCA_002369495.1 Lachnospiraceae bacterium UBA3785
TCGCCTACGTCTTCTTCACGACGGGTATCAAATACACCGACCCGGTCACGGCCTCGATCATCAACGCGCTCGAGCCGATCCTGAACCCGATCCTCGTGGCGGTCTTCTATCACGAGATGCTCGGCCCGGTTTCCCTCGTCGGCGCGGCGATCGTCATCTGCGGGATTCTCTTCTACAATATCAAAAACATAAGAGCGAAGGGCTGACCCCAATGTCAAGGTGTAAAATGGAAGAGTTTCAGGTGAACAGACAGCGTCTTCAGATCCTGGCCGAACAGGTGATTGCCATGAGTCTCAGCGTTGAAAAACGTGAAGAGGAACTCTGGCTTGAAGACTGCTATCACAGGTTCTTAAGAAAGAGCGGCGCGAAGAGCCGCGAGGAGGGCGATCTTCTGTTATCTCAGCGGATGGCAGGCGTTGCCGGAAAAGCCATGCCTGAATCCTCTTCTGCCGGTCTGAAGATCCGCTATTGGCGCACAGGGCGGCACTATCCGAAGAACCGCGCTGTTTGCCGGGCCTTTGGACAGGCACTCGGCCTGGATGCGCAGGAGCGGCTTTTTCTTATGACCAGGTGGTTCAATCGTTCAGACCGATGCTTTGAACAGAAGGACATAAAAGATAAGGTGTATCTGGAACGTATTCGCATCCTGGAAAAGCTGAAGCAGGAATTCCTGGATAAACAGCGGCCGGAAGACCTTCTTGCCATGTGTGCGCCCGGGACAGCGCCGGACGAAAACCTGCGCTACATATACTGCATTCACGCCTGCCGCTATTTAGGAAGCTCGTCCCGCAGGAGTATGCGTGAGCCCATGTCTCACCTGGACACGCGAGGATATGAATATCAGTTCAGCCGGGAGATGAAGCTCATCGGTGAGATCTCACGCAGCACAATGATCCGCCACCTGTTGATCTTAGGGGCGCCTTTTATCAGCCGGGAACGCATGAATGGGTGGCTCACGGCGCTTGGTTACGCACCGCTTAAGAAAGCCTTTCGCCAGCCCGGCGGCGCTGCGACCGACCGGATGATCCTCGGCATCCTGGAAGAATATGAAAAGGAGTGCACCGGCCGCGGCCCCGTCTGGTGCATGGAATGGTTGCGGCAGACGGCGGGCATTTTGGACGATGCATTGGCAGGCGCCGGCTGTGCGGCGGTCAATCCCTTCCGTTTCAAACATATCACAGGAGGAAAGGATGACTGAATCGAAATGCACGTATTCCGGAAACAAGCGAAAAACGGATTCGATCTATCAGCTGCAGTTGTCTTATGAACTGACAATGGACCGACTGCGTGAGGAGTATGCCGATACTCCGGCAGGTTACCATGATGATCTTGCCCGTGCCCTGGCGCGAGCGAGCATTGAACAGCGACAGGAAGAATGTCGGCTTATGGAAGGCGGTGAGGTGACGACACCCCCCTTTCCCGTTCAGCCCTTCACAGGAAGAAAACAGCAGCTGGAAACGATCCGGGACAGCCTGTGTCATGGATCCCGGATCCTTTTGATCTCCGGGATGGGAGGCATCGGAAAAACTGCTCTGATGGCAGAGTACGCCCTCCGGTCGGAATCCGGTTCTTATCACAACACAAAGGATACTCCGCCTGCGTCCTATGATAAAATATTGTTCCTGCCGGCAGCAAAAGGGATCCGACAGGCTGTAACCGACGATGCGATCCTGACAATCTCCGGCATGCGCTGGTCTGCACGCCGATACCGGTCTTACGCAGGCTATTTTCGCCATAAACTGGCAATCCTTCATCAGCTCGCTCAATCGAAGCGGCTCCTGATTTTGATAGACGATCTGCAGGAAATACGGCTTCGGGAGCTGGCGGCCCTGTTGGAATTACCGGCGGACATCCTGATTTCGAGCCGTCTGACAGAGCAGGCCTTTCACAGTCTTCCATCGGAACTGCAGCCTCGCCAGCTTCTCCTGCGAGAGATGTCCGAGGCAGAGCTTATGGCTATGGCAGAGCGCCTGAGACCAGACCTTTCTGCAGAGGATCAGCTCCGGTATTCGATTATCAGCAAAAAACTCCATGGGCATACTTTGTCCATGAAGCTCTGGCTGAACTCAGACGGTGCCGTGCCGGATGTGGGCACAAGGGGTGAAATATCCTTTCTGCCGCAGCGTCTCGAACCTGGCGCCAGGCTGCTTCTTATGGTCCTCTCCGTTCTTCCGCCTGAGGGTGTGCTTCGAACCTGGGCGGAGCGGGTCTGTGGTGTCGAACCAGGTCTTTCCGATCGCCTGGCTGCTCGCTCGCTGGTGCAGTTGAGTTCAGCTCCGGAAGACAGGCAGCGGATCTCGCTGCACCCCCTGATCCGGGATGAAGTCCGGCGCGTCCTCCGGCCGAACATGAAAAACTGCCGGCACTTTCTGGAAAAAGTGGCGGCCGATGTGGGAAACGCCTGGAACGAACCGCGAGAGGAAATGCTTCTGCGGCTGCCGGCTGTTCAAAGCATTCTGGAGGCTTTCCCGGAATGTCCCGCGTGGATGGCGCCCGCATTGGATAAGCTCCTCACGTTTCTGTGGGTGATGGAGGATTTCGAGGGGGCGGAACGGGGATACCTGAACCTGTTTGACAATGTAATGAAGTCCAGCGGCGAACCGTCTCAGGAGACAGGATGGTTAGCGCTGCGCGTCGGCGCGGTATATCACAACTCGCTCCGTTTTGATACGGCGGAGACATGGTACGAACGGAGTCTTCAAAACTTTCGTCAGTGCCGGCCTCGGAGCAATGATTACTGGTGGAAGCGGATGGAGGCCTGCGGCAAGTGCACCCGTGGTCCGCTGTTTCGCGGTGAGACAGACCGGGTACAGGCGTTGCTGGAGGAGGCAGAGACGATTTACCGGCAGGCTCCTGCAGAAGCCCGCTCCGATCGCCTTCTGCTGACCGAGGCCTACCATTCCCGCCGCCGGGCGTCTTTCAGTCTGAAGCTTGGCCGCCTGGGGGAAGCCCAGGTCTACCGGCAGCGGATGCATAAAGAGATGGATCTGTATTTTTCCCGATGCGGAACAGAAGGACCGAAGCTGCTCGATCTGCGGGAGACCGATATCGAATTCGAGAAAGCGCTGGGTAATCTTGAAAAAGCGGCCGGATTTCTGGAAGAAAACCTGCGTGGTTTTATCCTGTACCGCGGCCCGGAGCATGAGGATACGCTCCACTGCATGGAACAGATGGCAGACACCCTTCTCACACAGGCACGGCAGGCCGAAACCTCGTCGTGGAAATCACAGGAAAACCTCCGCCGGGCACGGGAGCTGTATCTTCGGGTCGCGGCCGGCCTGCGCATACACTACCCCTATGAGGCCGGATGGCTGGGCCGGGTAAAAGAAAGGATCCGGGAGCTATAATGGATTTTACGAATACATATTCTCCGAAGCTGCTGCAGAGCATCTTTGCATGGCTGAGATACAGGCAGCTCATGCGGCGCAGAGAACAGGATGTCATCCCGCTGCGGGCCGCGCGCTGATCGTTGGTTTTTGCCGTTATCCGCGCTTTGTTAAAATCGACATGGTTGCAGCGCAGGAATTATCATGGTATTTTCTGACTGCAGGATTTGTGAAGGATCTTCCCGACCGTATACGGGATTACACCGTTTGAAAAATACCTGCAAAATAAAGAGATAAAAGAGATACAAGGAGGTCATGTATGCACATCGGAAGTATGGTTGTTACCTTTTTCTGCGCGGTTCTTTATGGGATCCTGAGCGGCGACTCGGACACCGGGATGGTGTCTTTGATTTTCTGCGTGCCGGTCACGCTGATCTGCACCATCGTCGGCCTGATCAAATCTGAGGGCAAGACAAAGCTGCTCGTTATCCCGGTTCAGATCGTCATCTGGGCGGTGTGCGCGTTGCTTGGCGTGCATATATTCAAGGGGATGATCGCGATTGCGATCCTGGGCATCGGCGCCTTAGTGCTTTTTCATTACTTCGGCAATATCTTCGGCTCCGGCAATAAGGACGCGGATGAGGAAATCAAAGTACAGCAGGATCCGGCGTTTGCCGACAGACTGCCCAACGAGTTGATTGACGAAGAGGGAAACCACTGGTTCCGGGATTACACAGGCTCGAACGTTGTCCGCTATCACTGCAATACAAACGGACAGTCCACGGAGCTGTATGAAGGACAGACAACCGTTTACAGCAACCGGGCGGTCGGCAATGACGGCAGGGAATATCACTGGAACTGACCCGTGATACCCATTGCGCATCGGCGTAATACTTAAAAACAGCGAGCGGTTCTTCTTTTCAGGAACCAGCTCGCTGTTTTTTTATGAGACGCTGCCGGATTCACTCCTTCGCAGTCAGATCACTCAACCATCCACCGCCTCTGGCGCTCCCCCCGAAAACCTGCTATACTCATACCATAAAAACCCGGCCGCTGCAGGCCGGGGCAAAAGGAGCTTCTATGAGATACGATTTCACCAGCATTATGGACCGCCGCGGCCGCGACGCGCTCGCCGTCGACGCTGTCGGGAAAATGAACGGCTTTGCACCCTCCGCGCCGGATCCCGGCTTTGATGTGATCCCCATGTGGGTTGCGGATATGAATTTTCCGACTCTCCCCGCGATCCAGGAGGCGATTATAAGGAGAACGGAGCACCCGGCGTTCGGGTATTTTGAGACCTCCGACGACTACTATGACGCCATCATCCGCTGGCACCGCCGCCGGAACGGCGTCTCCGGCCTCACCCGGGAGGCCATCGGCTACGAGAACGGAGTCCTGGGCGGTGTCGTGAGCGCATTAAACGTCCTCTGCTCCCGGGGAGACAACGTGCTTCTCCACTCCCCGACCTACATCGGCTTTACGGGAGCGCTCGAAAACAACGGCTATCACATCGTCCTGAGCCCCCTTAGGATCGATGAGGGCGTCTGGCGCATGGACTTCGAGGATATGGAGAAAAAGATCCGCGACAATCACATCCACGCGGCCGTTTTCTGCTCCCCGCACAACCCCTGCGGCCGCGTCTGGGAGCGCTGGGAGCTTGAGGAGGCCTTCCGCATTTTCGAAAAATACCATGTGACCGTCATCAGCGACGAGATCTGGTCCGACATCATCCTCTCCGGGCACCGGCACATCCCGTCCCACAGCGTGAGCGAATACGCGAAAATGCACACCGTCTCCCTCTACGCGCCTTCGAAGACCTTCAATCTCGCCGGCCTCATCGGGAGCTACCACATCATCTTCGATCCGCTTCTTCGCGACCGCATCGCAAAGGAATCTTCGCTCTGCCACTACAACGCCATCAATGTGCTCTCCATGCACGCGCTCATCGGCGCTTACTCGAAGGAAGGGTACGTCTGGGTCGACGAACTCTGCGACGTTCTCACCCAAAACGTAAAATACGCAGCCGGCTTCATCCGCTCGAACTTCGAGGGAGTGAGCGTCCGGGTCCCCGAAGGGACCTACATGCTCTTTGCCGACTGCGAAAAATGGCTCCTCTCCCACGGAAAAACGCTCCGCGAGCTTGAGGAAATGTGCTGGCGCGTCGGCGTCGCTGTCCAGGACGGCGCGATGTTCCACGGGCCCTCACACCTCCGCATCAATCTCGCGCTCCCGCTCTCGCGGGTGCAGGAAGCCATGGAGAGACTCCGGAAATATGTCTTTTAAACTTATGTAAACCTTTTTCAGAAGAGGATCTTGTCCATCGTGAACATTGCCGCCGGACCGATGTAATCGTCCCGGTCCGCAAGGCTGGTGTGCAGGATCCTCTTCTCGTCGTAAGCGGGATCATAGGCCTTGCAGGCGTCGATCAGCATTGTCCGGAGGGCTTCGTTGTCCGCCAGCTTTCCGAACATGACGATTCGGTTCGGAGCGAGAATCGTGCTCGAATTGACGATGCTCCGGGCAAACTGGTCTATACCCTTGCCGAGGGTATCCTGGTCCGCCGCTTCCCGCAGCGCTTTCTCCGAGACCAGGGTCTCAAGGCAGCCTCTCCGGCCGCACACGCACTTCTTTCCCCTGGGTTTCACGATTACGTGACCGAGCTCCGCGGTTTTTCCGTGCCGCCCGTGATAGACGCCTCCGTCGATGATCACGGAGCTGCCGACGCCGGGGCCCCATTTGATGATCAGGAGGTCGTCGTGGACCCTCCCCGATCCGAACACCAGCTCCGCCGTCGCAAAGGCGTCGACGTTGTTCTCAACAAGGACGCGGAGACCGAGCCGCTCCCCAGCGATTTTCCTTATGTCAACCTCTCTGTCCCAGATGCCGTACGCATGGCGGGAAATGCCGTTCTCCCTGTCCACAAACCCCGTCACGGCAAACGCCAGGCACTCGATCCTGTCTCGGGCCGGCTCCGCAAGCTCCCCGGCGAGCTCCTCGCAGATCCCGCAGATGCGCTCCAGAAAAATTTCCGGCTCTGCCTCCCCGTCGGTATCGATCTGCCGGATGAGGAGGCGCTTATCGCTTCCCTCCACGATATTTCCCATGAAATCGCAGACTGCAATCGTGGTCCTGTCCGGCTCCGCGTTGACCGCGAAGGTCAGGAACCGGCCGGCGTCTATGTCGAGAAGAACCTCTCTGCGCCCGGGTCCGGTGGGCTTTTCGGGCATGATCCCGATCTCTTTCAGGATCCCCTCCTCAATGAGAGCAGTCGTGATCTGCGTCACGCTCGCCTGTGTGAGCCCGGAGGCGGCGGAAATCGCCTTTCTCGAGGACGGCCCCTTGTTGTTGATGTGCTTCAGGATGAGAGAACGGTTCTGCTGCCGCACCTGTCCCATGTTCATGCCGGTCTTATTCATTTCGCAATCTCCTTAAAAACGAACGACTGTGAGATTCAGCATGTGCCCCAGTATCTCGAGGCTGTCCGCGGCGTCCCCGTAGATCACCGCGTAGTGCGGCTCAAAGCCGGCTTCGACGGTCTTTTTTACGATCTCCTCCGCACTCACATCGGTCCTGACCGTCATGGAGGTCCCGAGGAACTGCTTCGGCTTATCGAGCGCTTCGCCGGAGGCGATGAGGAAACGGAATTCTCCCTCCGGGGATTTCCCGACCCGGAAAATCGTGACCCGCGGCGCCGCCTTGCACCCGAACTCGAGCGTCGGGCCGATATGGCGGTTGCAGTGCTCCCCGATCACGGCTCCCGTGTCCGTCCGCGCAAGCGAGCAGGCGGCTGTGCCGCAGTGCCAGAAGGTGATCGTGTTTTCATTTTCATCGAGAGAGACCGGATCGCCGAAAAATGCCGGCTGCCCCGTAAGCTGCATCCCCATGTACATCGAGAGCGCCCCGTACGCGTCCGCCTCGCAGGCCGCCGCGACGCCGAGGTCGCCCAGGACGCCCAGGACGGTGCAGACCGGCGTCCCGAAGGACGTAAAGAAATCCGGCCAGCAGCGGGAGGCCAGCGCGCCGATCCCGTTCTCCTTCACAAACTCATCGTAGGCTCTGTAGAGCCTCGCGAAATCCTTCCTGTTCTTCTCCGGAGTCTTCTCAAGGCCGACCGTCCGCGCTTCCGCGTCCGCAAGATACGCCGCACAGTCCTCATCGGAGTAAGCTTTCGCCCGCTCGATGAGCTCGCGCGCCTCGATGGACATGAGCCGCACGCCGAAGACCTTCAGCATCTCCGCGTCCATTGCACGCCCGAAGCCGAAGCCCTGCGGCGTATGTCCGATTGCGGCGAGGTTCAGCGATTTAAGCTTAAGTTTAAGCTCCGCCGCCGCGACCGCCGCCGCAAGCTTCACCCGAACCTGTTCCTCTTCGGGAGCCCCGAAGATGAACGTGAGCGGCTCCTTCTTAAACTGCCGGATCGTGTTCGCCGCCGAGTAGGCGCCCGTCAGCGAGTTGAGGCGCAGCCGTCCGCCGTCGATCACAGGCTCCCTCAGCGCCCAGAGGACGATCGGGACCTCCGGAAAACGGTGCAGCACCTCGGAAGCGTAGGCCGCGTTCGCGAAGGTCACGTTCTGGAGCACGATAAGATCCGGATCAGCCGTATCCATGAACGCATTGAGGAGGTCCGTCGAGAGGAGCATTTTCTCCGACACGCGGGTGTTTTCGCAAAGTCCGGTGAGGAGCTCCGCGGATTTTTTGAATTCATTTTCCGCGCTCGGAAGGTGAAAGGTCGGAACGCCGACCGGCAGGTAAATTACTTCAAATTTCTTCGTGTTCATTCCCCGCGCACCACCTTCACGGTCGCGCAGAAATCTTCCTTCCCGAGACCCATCTCGAGCGCCTTGTCGTAGACCCGCACGGTGTTCCTGAGGCCCGGCATCTCAAATCCGCACTCCTCCGCGAGCTTTTCGCAGATGTGGACGTCCTTGTGTTCATTTTCAATGGAAAATGCCGTGCTGTAATCCTCCCTCGCGAGCGCATCCTTCTTGGAGTCGAGGTACCAGTTGCCCGCGCCGCCCATGGAAATTGCCTTCGCGTAGGTCAGGATGTCGATCCCGTTCAGCCGCGCGAGCGAGGAGGTCTCGTTGACCCCGTTCTGGATCTGCGCGACCAGCGCGTTGTGGCAGATCTTCATGACAAGGCCCTTGCCGTTGCCGCCGAGGCGGAGCACATTTTCGCCCATGTAGAGGAGGATCGGGCGCATTTTCTCATAAGCCTCCTCAGAGCCGCCGACATAGATCCCGAGCTTGCCCGCGATCGCGGCCGGCTTGCTCTTCACGACCGGCGCGTCGATGAACTCAGCCCCCGTGGCTTTGACCATCTCCGAGATCTCCACCGAGACCGCCGGATCGATCGTGCTCATGTCGATGCAGGTCTTGCCTGCCTTGAGCGCCGGCAGGATCCCGGTGTAGACTGCCCGCGAGTGCTCCGAGCGCGGCACCATGGAAATGAACACATCCGCCTTCTCCGCCGCCTCCAGCGCGCTCCCGCACGGGCAGCCGCCCAGTTTTGCCAGCTTTTCGGTCTTCTCCGGCACAACGTCGAAGACGTAGACCGTATCGTCGTGCTTTTTAATAATGTTTTCACACATGGACTCGCCCATGATGCCGAGCCCCACAAATGCAATTTTCATCTCGTCCTCCTCACTTTGCCGTGTGATCCCAGGCGTCGCGGAAGGTGTCCATGCCCTGGCGGGTGTACGGATGCACCATCGAATCCTGGTAGACCGAAAGTCCTGCCGTCACGATGTCGGCTCCCGCCAGCGCGCAGTCCGCCATCTGCTTGCCGGTCCGGATCGCCGCGCAGATGATCTGGGTCTTCCCGTAGAAGCCGTAGTTCTTGTAGATCTGCACGATATCCGCGATGTACTGCCTGCAGTCTTCTCCGTTCGCTTCCTTCCAGCCGATGAACGGAGAAACGAAGAGCGAGCCGTTCTTCGCGGGCAGAAGCGCCTGGCTCACGGAAAATACAAG
>DFFD01000158.1 GCA_002369495.1 Lachnospiraceae bacterium UBA3785
CGCCTGTCCGGTCAAGGACGGAGGGCTGCATTTTTTATATAATCAGGGCAGAAAATGATTCACCTTACGAGAAAGGAGTCAAATATGTATACAATCGGAATCGACCTCGGAACCTCTGCCGTCAAGCTTCTCCTTGTGGACACGGAAGGAGCCGTGAAAAATGAAGTGACCCGCGAGTACCCGCTCATCTTCCCGCACCCGGGCTGGAGCGAACAGAAGCCGGAGGACTGGTGGTCCGCGGTTTGCGACGGCATCCCGGAACTCGTGAAGGACGTCAATAAGGAGGAGATCCTCGGCATCGGCCTCGGCGGACAGATGCACGGCCTCGTCGCGCTCGATGCGGACGACCGCGTGATCCGCCCGGCGATCCTCTGGAACGACGGCCGCACCTTCGCGGAGGTCGATTACCTGAACAACGAGATCGGCCGCGAGAAGCTTTCCGCGTACACCGGCAACATTGCCTTCGCGGGCTTCACCGCGCCGAAGCTGCTCTGGATGAAGAAAAATGAGCCCGAACTCTTCGCCAGGATCGCGAAAATCATGCTCCCGAAGGACTACCTCGTCTACAAGATGACCGGCGTGCACGCGACCGACTACTCGGATGCCTCCGGCATGCTGCTCCTCGACGTCGAGCACAAGTGCTGGAGCAAGGCCATGTGCGAGATCTGCGGGATTAAGGAAGAGCAGCTCGCGAAGCTCTTTGAGAGCTGGGAGGTCGTCGGAAACCTCACGAAGGAAGCGGCCGAAGCCCTTCATCTTCCGGAGAGCGTCCGCGTGACAGCAGGCGCCGGCGACAACGCGGCGGCAGCGATCGGCACCGGCACGGTCGGCGAGGATGAGAACGGCGGGAGGTGCAATATTTCCCTCGGAACCTCGGGCACGGTCTTCATCAGCTCGGGCAGGTTCGGGGTGGATGCGAACAACAGCCTGCACGCGTTCGCGCACGCGGACGGCGGCTGGCACCTCATGGGCTGCATGCTCTCGGCGGCCTCCTGCAACAAGTGGTGGCAGGACGAGATCCTTCAGGATAAGGATTACGCCGGGAACCAGGCGGCGATCACGCCGGAGATGCTCGGGAAGAACCATGTGTATTTCCTGCCGTATCTCATGGGCGAGCGGAGCCCGATCAACGACACGAACGCCCGCGGCACCTTCATCGGCATGACGATGGACACCGGAAGGGCGGAGATGACGCAGGCGATGCTGGAGGGGGTTGCATTTGCGATCCGCGATTCCTTCGAGGCCGCGAAGAACATCGGCGTCAATGTCAGCCGCTCGATGCTCTGCGGCGGCGGCTCGAAATCCCCGCTCTGGAGAACGATCTTCGCCAACGTCCTCGGGATCCCGCTGGACCTGCCGGTCACGGAGCAGGGCCCTGGCTACGGCGGCGCGGTCCTGGCGATGGTCGGCTGCGGGGTCTACCCGGATGTGGAGACCGCGGTGAAGAAGCTCGTGCACGTGAAAGATACGGTCATGCCGGATCCGGCACTCACAGCCGCCTACGAGGAACGCTACGCGAAGTTCCGTAAGATTTATCCGGCGCTGAAGGCGACATTTGCCGAAATTCTGGACTGAAGAAATGAAGGAGGGCGTACTGCGCCCTCTTTTTGAGATGAAAGGAGAAATATGATGCAGCTAAACGACTATGAACAGAAGCACAACGACATCCTGCGCGGCTTCGGGGCGGAGTGCACGGTGCTCCTTAAGTCGAACGGGGACTTCCCGCTCGATGCGCCGGGCAGAATTGCGCTCTACGGCAGCGGCGCGCGCCGCACGATCAAGGGCGGCACCGGATCCGGCGAGGTCAACTCCCGCTTCTTCGTGACGATCGAGGACGGGCTCCGCGAAGCCGGCTTCACAGTCACGACCGACGAGTGGCTGGAGGGCTTCGACGCGGTCATCGCGGATGCGAAAAAACAGTTCATCAAGGACGTCAAGGCGGAGGCTAAGCGCCGCAAGGTGCCGACCGTGGTCGCCGGCATGGGCGCAGTCATGCCCGAGCCGGAATACCAGCTGCCGCTGACCGGCGACGGCGAGGCGGCCGTCTATGTGGTCTCCCGCATTTCGGGCGAAGGAAATGACCGCAAGGACGTCAAGGGCGACGTCCGCCTCACGGACACCGAAGTCCGTGACATCCTGGCCGCGAAGGAGAAATACGCGAAGTTCATGCTCGTCCTGAACGTCGGCGGCCCGGTGGATCTTGCGCCGGTCCTCTCCGTGGAAAATATCCTGATACTCTCCCAGCTCGGCGTCATGACAGGCCGCATCTTCGCGGACATCCTGCTCGGAAAATCAAACCCCTCCGGCAAGCTCACCACGACCTGGTCCGCGGCGGACGACTACTGCAAGGCCGGCGATTTCGGCGACAAGAACGACACATACTACCGGGAAGGCATCTACGTCGGCTACCGTTACTTTGATACGGTCGGCAAGAAGGCCCTTTTCCCGTTCGGGTTCGGCCTCTCTTACACGACATTTGCCGTGGAGCCCGGCGAGGCCGCGATCGACGGCGAGCGCGTCACGGTGACGGCGAAAGTCGAAAACACCGGCAGCCGCGCCGGCAAGGAGGCGGTCCAGCTCTACGTGTCCGTCCCGGACGGCCGTCTTGACCAGCCCTTCCAGACCCTCGCGGCCTTCGCGAAGACGGAGGAGATCGCGGCGGGGGCAGAGGCGTGCGTCAGCCTTTCATTTTCCATGAGCGACATCGCTTCCTATGATGCGGAAAATGAAAAATGGATCCTCGAGCCCGGCAGCTACGTCCTCCGCGTCGGCACGTCGAGCGTCGACACGAAGATCGCAGGCGTCGTGAAGGTCGGTGAGGAGATCTGCACGATCAAGGCGAAAAATGTCCTCGGCAACCCCGGCTTTGAGGACTGGAAGCCGGAGAAGGTCTCTTATGAGATCCCGGAGGATGTCCCGGTGCTTGAGCTGGATGCCGCCGCGATCGCGGGCAGGGAAGTGCAGTACGGCACGGTCGATGAGATCGAGCCGATCACGGAAAAGCTCACGGACGAGGAGCTCGCGCTCATCAATATCGGCGCGTTCGACCCGAAGGGCGGGCTCGCCTCGGTCATCGGAAGCGCCTCCACGACGGTCGCCGGAGCGGCGGGCGAGACCTCGAAGCTCGGAAAACGGCATATCCCGACGCTGGTCATGGCGGACGGCCCTGCCGGCCTTCGCCTCTCGAGACAGTATTTCCGGGATGAGAAGGGCGCTCACTCGATCGGGCTCCCGCTCCCGGAGACGTTCCTTGATTTCCTGCCGCAGCCGGTTGTCGCGGCCATGAAGTTCATGAGCAAGCCCAGGAAGGGCGTTAAGATCCGCGAACAGTACGCGACGGCGATCCCGATCGGTACCGCGATCGCGCAGAGCATGAACACCGCACTGGCGGAGGCCTGCGGCGACATCGTCGGCAGCGAGATGGAGCTCTTCGGCGTGCACCTCTGGCTCGCGCCGGCGCTCAATATCCACCGCACGATCCTCTGCGGCAGAAACTTTGAGTATTTCTCGGAGGATCCGCTCATTTCGGGCGCATTTGCGGCGGCGATCACGAACGGCGTGCAGAAGCACAAAAAGCGCGGTACGACGATCAAGCACTACGCGGCGAACAACCAGGAGCTGAACCGCTACAACAACAACAGCCGGGTGAGCGAGCGCGCGATGCGCGAGATCTACCTCCGCGGCTTCGGCATCGCGGTCCGCGAATCCCAGCCGCAGGCGCTCATGACCTCCTACAACCTCCTGAACGGGA
>DFFD01000039.1:0-14090 GCA_002369495.1 Lachnospiraceae bacterium UBA3785
ATACCCGGCAGCGTATCCAGGACCTCATCAAAAACAGAAATAAGTCCGTTATATAAGAACTACGATGTTGATACAAACCTGGCATCCTACTATGCCGACCTTGTTTCCTCATCGCAAAGTGCCGTTATGATCTTGGAACAAAAGTACTATGGAGTGCAAACCCTTGTAGCCCATCTGGCCAGGACACAGGCTGACATGGATCTGTATGCCGGTCCCATAACATCGAAAAGCCATGGAAATCTATTTGGGGCACTGCTTCGGGCGCTCAATGCAGAAATGTGTCTGCTGGCAATGATGGTTACAGTCTATTTGTATGGCTATGAAAAGACAGCGAAGACAGATCTGTATTTTGCCAGCACCAAAGTTGGCAGAAGACTTGCTATTTGCAAGTTTTTCACATCCCTGACAGCATCTATCGGTGTTTATTCTGCAATGAGTTTCCTTTCTCTTTGTATTTACTTTCTACACTGGGACTATTCGGGGATATGGGAAGCAAATGTCGCGAGTCAGTTTAATACCGTTTATGATCTGGTACTCACAAAGCCGTTTATCACCGTGGCAGATTTTACTGTAAAAAACTATCTGGCCGCAACGATAGGATTAAGCATCGCTCTTGTCGTTACAGCGGTACTGTTTGCATCCTTTATTGGAATCCTGACCAGCAATCACTATGCAGCCGGGCTTCTCACGCTGCTGATTCCTGCAGTCGGATTATTTGCAACATCGCTCTTCGGAGATTTAAAGATGTGGACGGCATATCTGTATTCACTGCTGCAGCCGGTATGCATCTGGATGGCCCAGCCAGTATGGTTTACAGAGGGCGGTTTTAATGCCCCGTGCATCTGGTTTGAAGTCAAGGGGCTGTCCGGATCTGTAGTGATCTTCACAATTATGTTGTTGTTTGCTTTTCGTTATATGCGAAGAAGGGACGTGGTTTAAGATATGAGACTGATATCACAGGAAATGAAGAAAATCTGGAATCCAAGCTCTTTGTCCGTACGCAACAAAGATTTTGACATATCGCCTTGCCCTCCTTTCACTACTAATACAATCGGGAAAGCAAAAATGTCGGCCATAAAGAAGCAAAATAGTGAAAATGGGAACACCTTTAATTCGGCATTCCCATTACATTTAATATTTCTATTGAATCCTATTCCGCCGGAATCATGTGAAAAAGCTTCATTGCTTCTTCGATAGCCTGTTCTTTCTCAGTTGGGCATCCCGGTTGTCTGCGGTCATCAGACTTCGGTTTGTTATAATTCTCCCTTTCAATGATCCCGTGCTTCCTCTTTACCTGCGCAATATTCAGGTGCGAAACATGGAATCCATACTTCTCCTGCACCCACTCCTGGACCTCTTCGTATGTAGCCTTGCTCTCCGCTGCCGTCACATCCATCTCATCCATATCGACCTTCACGCTGATATGATTCTTCGCCTCAGAAAGTTTGGACAATAAGCATACCGTCTCGACGTGCACCGTCTCCGGAAACATGTCGCACGGCCGCACCCGCCTGAGCTCATAGCGAGCCCCATCGCCCTCTCCGCAGAGGATCTTAAGGTCGCGGGCGAGCGTCGCCGGATCGCAGCTCACGTAGACCACGCGCTCCGGCGAAAGAGCGCGGATCGTGTGGAGGAGAGAGGCGTCGCAGCCCTTCCGGGGTGGGTCGACGACGATGACGTCCGGGTGCATGAGAGGTGTATGTTCATCAAAATAACCCCGCTTCGCCACGTCCTCCGCGGCCGCGGTGAAGAAGTGCGTGTTGGTAAGGCCGTTGCGGGCGGCATTTTCCTTCGCGTCGAGGATCGCCTCGGGGACGATCTCGACCCCGTAGACCTCCTTCGCCTTCCGGGCAAGGAAATGGGAGATTGTCCCGATCCCGCAGTAGAGGTCGAAGACGGTCTCGGAGCCGGTCAGGCCGGCAAATTCCACCGCAGTGTTATAGAGCTTCACGGTCTGCACCGGGTTCACCTGGTAGAAGGAGAGCGGCGAGATGCGGAAAGAGAAGCCTCCGAGCGTATCGAAAATGAAAGGCGGTCCGAAGACCGGCAGCACTTCATTTCCGAGGATGACGTTCGTGCGCTTCTCGTTGACGTTGAGACAGATGCTCTTTATGACCGCCCCGTCCGCAAAGGGGGAGAGCGCGAGGAGCTCGTCCGCGAGCTGTCCGGCCTTCGGGAACTTCCGGCCGTTTATGATGAGGCAGATGAGGACATCGCCGCTATGAAAGCCCTCGCGGATGAGGATATGGCGGAGAAGGCCGGTGCCGGAGGCCTCGTCGTAAGCCGGGATGCGGTTCTTCTCGCAGAAGGAGAGGACCGTTCTTAAAATGTCCGCGTTGCGCTGCGGCGCAAGAAGGCAGTCGCGGATGTCGATGATGTCGTGGGTCCGGCCGGCGTAGAAGCCGGTTGTGAGCTTTCCGGGCTCTTTTTTCGAGCTGCCTGCCGGGTACTGGGCCTTGTTGCGGTAGCGGAAGGGATTCTCCATGCCGATGATGGGTTCCATCGGGACATCCGAAAAGCCCCCGATGCGCTCGAGGTTCCCTTTCACCACGTTCGTCTTGAAGGCGAGCTGCTGCTCATAGGAGAGCTCCTGCAGGCGGCAGCCGCCGCAGCTCCTCGCCTTCGGGCAGGCCGGCGCGACCCGGTCTGGGGAGGGCTCGAGCACCTGCTCCACGCGGGCGTAGGCGTAGGTCTTCTTCGGACGGGTCACGCGGGCGAGCACGGTGTCCCCGATGACAGCGTCCTTCACAAAAAGGGTGAAGCCACCGGAGTGTCCGATGCCTTCACCGTCGTGCGTCATGTCCTCAATGCGGACTTTGATCAGTTCATTTTTATTCATGTTTATTCCCCGGTCCTGCGGAGATTGGAGTCAAAGAAACGGTTGAAGCCGAGCCATTCCGTGTCCGGAGCGGCGGATTCCAGCACCTCGGACATCGTCTCGAGCTTGGCGTCGGTGTTGTCCGCGAGGTTCAGCGCGAGGGCTTCGATGATCGCGGGCTTTTTCGGGGACCCGTACTCGTACTCGCCGTGGTGGGCCAGAATGCAGTGCTTGACCTCGGTCTCGAGCTTCTGCGGGAAATCCGGGATACGGCTCGCGTGGTCGTGGACCATCTCGGCGCCGATCATGATGTGGCCCAGGAGCTGGCCGTCGTCGGTGTATTCATTTACCGGAAAATCCGACAGCTCGTACACCTTGCCGATGTCGTGGAGCATCGCGGCGGTGATGAGCAGGTCGCGGTTGATCGCCGGGTAGACGGAAGCCAGGTAGTCGCAGAGCTTCGTGACCGAGAGCGTGTGCTCGAGCAGGCCGCCGACGAAGCTGTGGTGAACCGTCTTCGCGGCGGAGTGGCCGGCGAAAGCGATGATGAAGTCCCGGTCATTCACGAAAAAGCTCTTTAAGAGGGCGGAAAGCCAGGGATTCTCCACGGAGGCGATGAGCTTCTGCAGCTCGTTGAACATCACCTTGCGGTTCTTTTTGGTCATCGGCAGGTAGTCGGCGGGGATGTACTCGCCGGGGTCCGCCTTGCGGACCTGCTTTAAGGACGCCTGCAGGGCGCCGTTGAACATGCTGACGCTGCCCGCGACGTAGACGTAGTCGAGGACGTCAAACTCCGCGATCGCGTCGGAGTTCGGGTCCCAGATCTTCGCGTCGAGCTGGCCGGTCTTGTCCTGGAGAATGACATTTTCATAGTTGCGGCCGTTCTTGGTGACGGCGGACTGCTTATGTTTGACGAGATAGACATCCTGGATGCGGCTGCCGTCCCGAAGTTCACTGATATATCGCATGATCTTCCTTTTCTGTTGTTATAAAATTAGTGGCTCCTTTAAGTATCAACGCTTAAGGGAGCCTTGTCAAGTACAGGTTTTCGTACAGCTTCAGGAAAGCTCGCCGATCCGCACCGTGAGCGGGATCTCGACGTAGCCGTCCGCCCCGTTTCGGAGGACGGTCAGGGAGGTCTCCTGGTTCGGACTGAGGATCATCAGGCGCTCGTGCAGGACCCTCAGGGAGAGGACATTTTTCTCATCGATGAAGCTGATGATGTCGCCGGGCTGTACGCCGGCGGCGAAGGCGGGCGAGTCGGGAAGGACATTTGTCACATAGACGCCGACAGGCAGGCCTGTTTTCTCGGCGACCGCGCGGCTGATATCCTGGCCCTCGATGCCGAGGTAGGGGATCGGGCTGCCGTTTGAGAGGAGCTCGATCGTCGTTTTCACGAGGGAGATCGGGATCGCCGTGACGATCTCGGTTCCGCCCGGCGCGTACTGCTGGGAAATGAAACCCACCACTTCCCCGTCCGTGTCCAGAAGAATGCCGCTTCCGGTGGAAGCTCCCGTGATATCGGTCGTGATGAGGGAAATGGCTCCGTCGACGAGCGAAACCGGGGAGGAGAGTGACGTGATATGGCCTGCGGCGAAGGAACCGGTCGTGCCGATCGGACTGCCGACCGCGATGACGGCGTCCCCGAGAAGCAGAGAGAAGGAGTTGCCAAGCTCAGCCGGGACCGCGGACGCGGCCAGCGCGTCGGGCAGGCTCTCCCTGGCGACGCTCAGGATGGTGAGCCCGATCGCGGGATCCGACTTCACGGGAGCGGCGTCGGCAATCGTGCCGTCCGAAAATGCGACGGAAATGCTCTCAGCCCCGTCCAGTACGCGCCTCTCGGCGAGGATCAGCAGACTCTGGCCGTTGTCGGCGACGATCACGCCGCTGACTGTCCGGCTCACGATCGTTTCCTGGCGGAACCAGTCTTCGGTGCTGGCAAGTCCCGTCACGGTGACGACGGAGTGCCGCACCTTGTCCGCAGCGGAGCGCATGGCCGTGTAGAACTGTTTGTCGGCGGCGAGGGCTTCGGCATTTTTCTCCTCCGGAGTGAGCGGAGGCGTCGGAAGAGGCGTCTCAGTGGGCTCCGGGGCAGCCTCCGATGACGTATCGGTACTCTCCTCAGCGGAGAGATCGGAGGAGGTATCGTCCGTTTCGTCGCGGGGGATCGAGACAGACTGCGTTTCCGCAGGACGCTCCCTGGTGACCGCGTTGAAGACAAGGCCGGAGACGCCGCCGAAGAGGACGGCCGCAGCGGCGATGGCCAGCACGCGGCAGACGATGTCGCGGGTGCTGAGAGGCCGCTGTTTCACAGTCTCGCGCAGGAAGGCGTAGTCGCTCTCCGTTTCCGGACTGTTGTTCAGGTTGTTGGCAGGTTCTTTATCCATACTGATTCCCTGTTTTGATGAATGGAAACTGCGTAAAAAGACATTGTTTATTTTAGCAATGAGATATGAACAATCTATGAATAGAAAACAGTTTTTATAAAAACTGCGGAAGAGGAGACGGCTTTTTGCTTGACAAGCCTGTAAAAAGCGTTACAATCAATAGAGTTAGAATACACTAATCAAGGCGGAAAAATCCATGTATCTTGACATCAGGGAACTTAAAAAAAGCTATAAGAGCGGGGAGGAGAGCGTTCTTGTCCTGAAAGGCATCTCAGCCTCGGTAAAAAAAGGAACAATGTGCGTCATCGAAGGCCCGAGCGGCTCCGGAAAATCCACCCTCCTGAACTGCATCGGCGGGCTTGACACAGCGGACTCCGGTTCCATCTTTGTGGACGGACAGGAAGTCGTCGGTCTCACCCCGGCAAAGCTATCGGAGTACCGGAGAGAGAACCTGGGATTCATTTTCCAGTTCTACAATCTGATGCCGAACCTCACGGTGCTGGAGAATATCGAAAGCTGTACCTTAACGGGAACTTTTATATCGTGGCGGCCGGGACACTTGTCGTGCTGCCGCTCGCCAAGGTGATGATTGATGGATTGTATCCGTATTTCATTTCAAATGTGAGCTGCGCGATGGATCTTTCGATGCCGTTTACGGTCTACATCGTGATGTATGGGGCAATCATCGGGCTTTATCTTGTCATCACGTTTTTCCTGAACCGGAAGCTTGACCAGGTGAGTATGGAGCAGGTGCTGAAGAACAGGGAGTGAGGAGAAGAAAGAACAGTTCGGCATAGCAAAAGGGACGGACCGCCGCATTCGGGGGTCCGTCCCTTTGTGATGCGCGTTCAGGCAAGGTGCAAAGGACGATTATACGTGCTCGATCTTTAAGAGGTTCGTGTTGCCGGACTGGCCGTTCGTGATGCCGCCCGTGATGACAACCGTGTCGCCCTTATTGAGGTTCAGGGAGGCGGCGGCGATCTTCTTCGCGCTGAAGAAGAGGACCTCGGTGGACGGGTAGAGTTCACACATCTCCGGGATGACGCCCCAGGAGAGGGCAAGCTGCCGCCAGGTCTTTTCGTCGGTGGTGAGGCCGATGATGTCGATCGGAGCGCGGAAGCGGGAGACCATCCGGGCGGTGAGGCCGGAGAGCGTGCAGGCCACGATCGCCTTCGCATGGAGGTCGATCGCCATGCCGCAGGTCGAGTGGGAGAGTGCGTCTGTCTCGTTCTGGATGACAAATTCATCCTGGCGGAAGCGGCCGACATAATCGATGCTGTTCTCGGCGGTCTCCGCGATGCGGGACATGGCCTTGACCGCGAGGACCGGATACTGGCCGGCTGCGGTCTCGCCGGAGAGCATGACCGCGCTGGTGCCGTCATAGACCGCGTTCGCGACGTCGGAGGTCTCGGCACGGGTCGGGCGCGGGCTGTGGATCATGGATTCCAGCATCTCGGTGGCGGTGATGACGCGCTTGCCGAGGAGGCGGCAGCGGGAGATCAGGTCCTTCTGCATCGCCGGGAGACGGTCGAACGGGACTTCGACGCCCATGTCGCCGCGGGCGACCATGATGCCTTCGCATTCCTTGCAGATCTCCTCGATGTTGTCGTAGCCGGACTGGTTTTCGATCTTGGCGATGAGCTCGACGCGCCTGCCGCCGCACTCATTGACGAACTGACGGACGTCGATGAGGTCCTGGCGGACGGAGACGAACGAGCAGGCGATGAAATCGATGTCGTTGTCAATGCCGAAGCGGATGTCGCTCTTGTCCTGCTCGGACAGGTAGATCTGCTTGAAGACGCGGCCCGGGAAGCTCATGGACTTGCGGTTCGAGAGCTCGCCGCCCTCGATGACCTCGGTGACGATCTCGGTGTCGGTCGTGGATTTGACCTCGAAGACGAGGAGGCCGTTGTTGAGGAGGATCTTGTCGCCGGGATTGAGCTCGACGGCGAGATTTTTGTAGCTGACGGAGACCATCTCGTCATTTCCGATGATGTCGCGGGTCGTGAAGGTGAAGGTGCTGCCGGGGGCCAGATCGACTTTGCCGTTCTCAAAGATACCGATACGGTACTCGGGACCCTTGGTGTCGAGAAGGATCGCGATCGGGAGATTCAGCTCGCTGCGGATCTTCTTGATGCGGCGGATGCGTTCGAGGTGTTCCTCATGTGTGCCGTGGGAGAAGTTCAGGCGGGCGACGTTCATGCCGGCTTTCGCGAGGGCGATGAGCATTTCTTCGGAGTCGGAGGCGGGGCCGATGGTGCAGATGATCTTGGTTTTTCTCATGTGTAACATCCTCTCTTCGATAGAATTTGACGAATTATGCGCGGTCTGGCCGCTCTCCTTCCATTATATTTGATGCAGACGGAAAAGGGAATTGTTCATTGTCACAAAAAATAAAGGAAGTTGTTGACAGCTCACACCCACTGCTCCGCGAGGTCCATGATCAGCTTCTCCGTCTTCTCCCAGCCGAGGCAGGGATCGGTGATCGACTTGCCGTAAATGTGATCGTGCTCGCCCTGCCTGCCGTCCTCGATGTAGGATTCGATCATGAAGCCCTTGACGAGGCGCTTTATGTCGCCGGACTGCCGGCGGCTGTAGCACACGTCCTTCGCGATCCGGATCTGCTCGAGATACTGCTTGCCGGAGTTCGAGTGGTTGGTGTCCACGATGACCGAGGGGTTCTTAAGGCCTTTCTCCGCGAACATTCCGGCGACCAGGTGAAGCTCCTCGTAGTGGTAGTTCGGGTGATTGCGGCCGTATTTGTCCACGTATCCGCGCATGATCGCGTGCGCGAGCGGATTTCCCGGGCTCTTGACCTCCCAGCCTCGGTAGAGGAACATATGGCTCGACTGGGCCGCGGCGATCGAGTTCATCATCACCGTAAGGTCGCCGCCGGTCGGATTCTTCATGCCGGCCGGGATGCCGACGCCGGAGGCGGTGAGGCGGTGCTGCTGGTCCTCGGAGGACCTGGCGCCGACCGCGACGTAGGAGAGGAGGTCGGAGAGATAGCGGTGATTCTCCGGGTAGAGCATCTCGTCCGCGCAGGTGAAGCCGGTCTCGTTGGCCGCGCGCGCGTGGAGGCGGCGGATCGCGATGATCCCCTCCAGCATGTCCGCGGGCTTGTCCGGGTCCGGCTGGTGCAGCATGCCCTTGTAGCCGGTCCCGACGGTGCGGGGCTTGTTGGTGTAGATGCGGGGCACGATGACGATCCTGTCCTGCACCTTATCCTGGACGCGGCGGAGCCGCGAGATGTAGTCGATGACCGGGTCTTCGTGGTCCGCCGAGCAGGGACCGATCACAAGCAGCATGCGGGGATCCCGCCCCTCGAAGATTGCCTTAATGACCTCGTCGCGGCGTTCCTTCAGGGCTTCGACCTCCTCCGAAACCGGAAATTCCTCCTTGATCTCCTTGGGGGTGGGAAGCTTCCGGTAGAATATCATATCCATTTTTTCCATGGTACTGTATCTCCTTCGGTTGAAACAGATTTTAAAACAAAGAGCAGTATAGCACACCTCGGCAGCTTTAGCACGTTAAATTGCGAAAAAACTTCACGAAATTCAAAAAAAATGCTATGATACGATCAGTAATGACCGAGGAGGCGCCGCATGCCCAGAAAAAATACCAGAAATACGAGAGGCCGCATCATCCAGGCCGCCTGGAAGCTCTTTTACGAGAACGGCTACGAGGGGACGACGATCGAGGATATCATTTTTGAGTCGCAGACCTCGAGGGGTTCATTTTACCACTACTTCGAGGGCAAGGACGCGCTCTTAGGGACCCTGGCCTACGTCTTCGACGAGAAATATGAAGAACTGGAGAAGACGATGGACCCGGGACTTTCCGCCTCGGAGAAGCTCATGTACCTGAACCATGAGCTCTTCGACATGATCGAGAACGGGATCTCGCGGGAGCTCCTGACCCGCCTGCTCTCGACCCAGCTCACGGCCTCCGGGACGCGGCAGCTGCTCGACAAGGACCGCTTCTACTACAGGTTCCTCCGCAAGATCATCCGCGAAGGCCGCGCGGCGGGAGAACTCAGAGGGGATTTTTCGGAAAATGAAATGACCCGCGCCTACGCCTGCTGGGAGCGCGCGCTCCTCTACGACTGGTGCCTCGCGGAGGGGGAATATTCCCTCGTCGCCTATACGGACAGGATGACGCCTGTCTTTATTCAGGGCTTCATTCCTGTTAAGAATCCTTTAAAATAAAGGAACCTGCCGGCAAAAACCTGAATAATGTATAGAATGCATTCTATACAACGTTCTGCATTTTATTCTTGCATTTTGTGTGATATAATTCCTCCTATCTTTTGTACTTTGAGGGGGTTATTATGAGTGCCGCACAAGTTCTGATTGTCGTAACGATTATCCTGTATCTCGCAGCCATGCTGATGATCGGCTTCTATTTCAGCCGCAGGGGCGGCTCCGGCAGCTCCGATGAATTCTACATCGGCGGCCGCAAGCTGGGCCCGCTGGTCACCGCCATGAGCGCGGAGGCCTCCGACATGAGCTCCTACCTGCTGATGGGCCTGCCGGGGCTCGCATATTTCGCGGGCATCGCCGAGGTCGGCTGGACCGCGATCGGCCTCGCGGTCGGTACGTATCTCAATTTCCTGTTCGTCGCGAAGCTCCTGCGCCGCTACACGGCGCGTCTCAACGCGATCACGATCCCGGACTTCTTCTCGCGCCGCTACGGCGATAAGAGGCACCTGCTCTCCTGCATCGCGGCGCTCATCATCATCATTTTCTTCGTGCCTTACACCGCGTCCGGCTTCAAGGCGGTCGGAACGCTCTTCAACAGCCTGTTCGGCGTTCCGTACCACACCGCGATGATCTTCGGGGCGATCGTCATTATTTCCTACACGGTCATGGGCGGCTTCCTTGCAGTTTCGACGACGGACCTTGTCCAGAGCATCTTCATGTCCATCGCGCTTATCGTCATCGTCTTCTTCGGCATTAAGACGGCGGGCGGCATGGACGCGGTCATCGCGAACGCGAAGGAGCTCCCGGGGTATCTCAGCCTCACGCAGGGCTACAACGCGGCGACCGGCGAGGCAGGCACCTACGGCTTCTTAAGCATCGTGAGCACGCTCGCGTGGGGTCTCGGCTACTTCGGCATGCCCCACATCCTGCTCCGCTTCATGGCGATCCGCGATGAGAAAGAGCTTGCGACTTCCCGCCGCATCGCTTCGGTCTGGGTCGTTCTCTCGATGGGCATCGCCGTCTTCATCGGCATCATCGGGTACAGCGTCTCCAAGGTCGGCGCAATTCCGTTCCTCACCACGAGCTCTGACGCCGAGACCGTCATCATCAAGATGGCTGATCTCATGAGCAAAAACGGTGCACTTTTCGCGATCGTCGCCGGCGTTATCCTCGCGGGCATCCTCGCGGCGACCATGTCGACGGCGGACTCCCAGCTGCTGACGGCGGCGTCCGCGGTCTCCCAGGACCTTGTCCAGGAGTTCTTTAAGATCCGTCTCTCCCGCAAGGCTTCCATGCACGCGGCCCGCGGCACGGTCTTCGGGATCGCGCTGATCGCCCTGGTCCTCGCATGGAATCCGGACAGCTCAGTCTTCCGCGTCGTCTCCTTCGCGTGGGCGGGCTTCGGCGCCTGCTTCGGCCCGACGGTGCTCCTCGCACTCTACTGGAAGCGTTCCAACCGCCAGGGAGCTCTCGCAGGCCTCATCGTCGGCGGCGTGATGATCTTCGCGTGGAAGTTCCTGATTGCTCCCATGGGCGGCGTCTTCGGAATCTATGAGCTCCTGCCGGCGTTCATCCTCGGCCTCATCGCCAACGTGGCCGTGAGTCTCATGACGCCCGAGCCGGATGCGGAGATCCTGCGTCTCTATGACGAGATCCACAGCAGATAAAAGGAGGTTTCCATGACAAAGATTCTGATCGCCTCCGACCTGCACGGGTCGGCATACTTCACAAGTCTTCTTACGGACCGCATCGCGGAGGAGAGGCCTGACCGGATCCTGCTCCTCGGGGACCTGCTCTACCACGGTCCGCGCAACGATCTCCCGCGCGATTATGCGCCGAAGGAGGTCATCGCGATGCTGAACAGCCTGAAAAATGAAGTGCTCGCCATCCGCGGCAACTGCGACACGGAGGTGGATCAGATGGTGCTGGCGTTCCCGATCATGGCGGACTATGCGGCCATTTTCGCCGACGGGCTCACGATCCTGGCGAGCCACGGGCATCATTTCAATGACAAAAACCCGCTGCCGCACAGGCCCGGGGACATCCTCCTTTGCGGGCACACGCACGTGCCGGTGTGTGAGAAGCACGAGGATTTCATCTTCATGAATCCGGGCTCCGTGGGGATCCCGAAGGGCGGGAGCTGCCACAGCTATATGGTCCTTGAGAACGGAAAATTCCTCTGGAAGGACGTCGAAAACGGAGAGGTTTACATGTGCAGCGAAGAAATCTGCTGATTTCAGTTGTAAAATGATGAGGAATATAGTAGAATAGTTTCTGTATTCGGGCAATGTGCCTAAATGCTACAGCTTTTTTATATGAGGGAGGTAACAATTATGGGTGATACAGCAGGAAAAGCAAAAGGCTTTATCGGTGAGTTCCAGAAGTTTCTGCTTCGCGGCAACGTCCTCGACATGGCAGTCGGCGTCGTCATCGGCGGCGCGTTCGGCACGATCGTGACATCGCTTGTCAACGACATCCTGATGCCGCTCATCTCGCTTGTGGCGGGCGGACTTGATTTCACGAACTGGTTCATTTCTCTGGACGGTTCCAAGTACACGACTCTGGCAGCAGCGCAGGAAGCCGGCGCGGCGACGCTCAACTACGGCGTGTTCATCACCGCGATCATCAACTTCGTGATCATCGCGTTCTGCATTTTCCTTGTCGTCAAGTCCTTCAACGCGCTTGAGGAGAAGATCAAGCCGAAGGAAGAGCCGGCAGCCCCGACCACGAAGGTCTGCCCGTTCTGCAAGATGGAAGTCCCGATCGAAGCCACGAAGTGCGGCCACTGCACATCGGATCTTCCGAACGAGGCCTGATAAAGTACATCGGACCGGGGTTTAAAAGCCCCGGTTTTCATTTTTAAGAGGTAAGAGATGAACGACAGAGTAAAAGCCGATCTCATCGAGGAGTTCATGCCGCGGGCCGCGGCGATCGCGATGGAGATGAACGACGGTTCCGTCTCCGCGGAAGACCTGACGCAGGAAGCCTACCTCGGGCTCGTGACCGGGATCGAGGCGATCGCGAGAGCGGAGGAGGGCGATGAATTTGACCGCCTGCCGCTCGAGGAGACCGTGGAGGAGGCAATCCGGATGCAGATCCGGGCGGCGCTCGATGAGGAGGCGGCCCTGAGGAAGAGGGACGATCAGCTTTTCAGGCGCGCCGAGGCCCTGAATCGTGCCATTGAGTACCTGACGGAGAGCTTCGGCGGCAAGCCGACGGTGGACGAGATCGCGAACCAGATGCAGATCCCGCAGGAGGAAGTGATGGAGATCATGAAGCTCATGGGGGAGACAATCCCGGAGGACGAGGGACCGCAGGGCTTTTCGGGGGACGACTACTGGGTGAACAACCCGGACATGCGAGGGTTCCGCTCATAAAAACGCGAAGGAACAGCTGACACGGCGTGGCCGGACAGGCACAGTTTGGAATATATGGAAGATAAGAGAAATATCGAACAGGCACTGGCGGACAGCCTGAAGGCGCTGGCCGTGAAGATGCCCTTCGAGAAGATCACAATCAAACAGATCACAGACGGTGCGGGGGTGATCCGGGTTACATTTTACAACCATTTCCAGGACAAGTACGACCTTCTGGAGTGGATCGTGAAGAAGGATATCATCTCCCCGGTGAAGCTCCTGCTGGCGAACGACATGTACCGGGAAGCTCTGCTGCTCATGTTCACGAACATGCAGAAGGAGAAGAAGTTCTACATGCGGGTGGTGGATACCGAGGGGCAGAATTCATTTTCGGAGATCGTCGTCCGGAATTTTGACGAGCTTCTCACGGAAATGCTCCCGGGCGACGACACCTACCACCCGCAGCACGTCTGGCTTGAACCGAAGCAGGTCGCGGCCTACTACGCCCAGTCGATGAGCTTCGTGATGATCGCCTGGATCCGGAAGGGAATGCCGATCGGACCGGACGAGATGGCGAAAGCCTACGACTACCTGGCTTCGCACTCGTTGTGGGATACGCTGAACGAGATGAACGGCAAGGTGTCGCCGGACGATAGACATTTCTTCTGATCTGTCAAATTGAATTTAACAGGGAAAAGGGTTTGACTGTGGAGCGGTCAGGCCCTTTTTTTTATACTTTAGGTCGTACGGAAACTAATTAGAAAGCTGGTGTAAATATGGAGCGTTTCGGAAAGACTGTTGTAAAAATGAGGATCCCGATCCTCATCCTGTCGATCCTGCTTCTCATTCCGGCGGCACTCGGATATCTGAACACACGCGTAAACTACGATGTTCTCACTTACCTGCCGGATGAGATCGAGACGATGAGAGGGCAGGATATCCTGCTCGACGAGTTCGGGACCGGCGCCATCTCGATGGTGGTCACGGAAGGAATGGATATGAAAGACGTGGCCGCCCTGAAGGAGAAAATCGAGGGCGTCGACCATGTAAAAAATGTAATCTGGTATGACACGGTCATGCCGCTCTCGGTCCCGGTGGAGATCCTGCCGGAGGAGGTGCGGGATGCATTTATCAACGGGGACGCGACGCTGATGGCGGTCACCTACGACACGGGTACGTCGGACGACGCGACTATGCAGGCAATCACGGATATCCGGAAGATCGCGGGCGGGCAGTGTTACCTGGCCGGCATCTCCGGTATCGTCACGGACACGAGGGACCTCTGCAACCGCGAGGAGCCGATCTACGTGCTGATCGCGGTCGCGCT
>DFFD01000039.1:14220-14408 GCA_002369495.1 Lachnospiraceae bacterium UBA3785
ATCGGGATGTGCATTGTGTACAATCTCGGGACGAACATTTTCTTCGGGGAGGTCTCCTACATCACCAAGGCCCTGGCCGCCGTCCTGCAGCTCGGCGTCACGATGGACTACTCGATCTTCCTGTGGAACAGCTACAAGGAACAGTACCTGAAGACGCCGGACGATAAGAACGGTGCGATGGCCAGGGC
>DFFD01000175.1:0-393 GCA_002369495.1 Lachnospiraceae bacterium UBA3785
CCCTGAACCCGGATGAGTGCGTCGCTGTCGGCGCTTCGATCCAGGGCGGCAAGCTCGCCGGCGACAAGGGCGCAGGCGACATCCTTCTTCTGGACGTCACCCCGCTTTCGCTGTCGATCGAGACAGAGGGCGGCATCGCTACCCGCCTGATCGAGAGAAATACGACCATCCCGACCAAGAAGAGTCAGGTCTTCTCCACCGCGGCTGATGGCCAGACGGCTGTCGACATCAACGTCCTCCAGGGTGAGAGACAGTTCGCGGCGGACAACAAGTCCCTCGGCCAGTTCCGTCTGGACGGCATCCCGCCTGCACGCCGCGGCGTTCCGCAGATCGAGGTCACATTCGACATCGATGCGAACGGTATCGTAAATGTCTCCGCCAAGGACCTCGGCA
>DFFD01000175.1:456-7568 GCA_002369495.1 Lachnospiraceae bacterium UBA3785
ACCGGCAAGGAGCAGCACATCACGATCACCGGCGGCTCCAACATGTCCGACGCGGACATCGACAAGGCTGTCCGTGAGGCGGCTGCATTCGAAGCCCAGGACAAGAAGCGCAAGGAAGGCGTCGACGCGAAGAACGAGGCTGATTCCATGGTCTTCCAGGTCGAGAACGCCCTTAAGGATGCCGGCGACAAGCTTGACAGCAGCGACAAGGCGGCCGTCGAGTCCGACCTGACCGCTCTCAAAGCCCTCGTCGAGAAGCATCGCAACAATTCCAACCTTTCCGATGCGGATGTCGCCGAACTGAAGAGCGCCAAGGAGAAGCTGATGAACAGCGCCCAGAAGCTCTTCGCAAAGATGTATGAGCAGACCCAGGCTCAGCAGGGACCGCAGGGCGGCCCGCAGCCGGGACCGCAGTACGGCGGCAATGCGGGCGGAAACGCCGGTGACGACGTCGTCGACGCGGATTACACCGAGGTATAATGTAAAGGCAGTATAAGCTATTGAGGCAGCAAGCGCACGCGGAAAAACGCTGCGCTTGCTGTTGTGCGGTAAATAAAAACAATATTGATCAGAGGATTTTAGAATATGGCAGAGAAGAGAGATTACTATGAGGTGCTCGGCGTCGACAAAAATGCAGACGACGAAACCCTGAAAAAGGCTTACCGGAAGCTTGCGAAGAAATATCATCCGGACGTCAATCCGGGAGATGATTCGGCGGCTGAGAAATTCAAGGAAGCCTCCGAGGCCTATTCCATCCTCTCCGATCCGGAAAAACGCCGCCAGTACGATCAGTTCGGCCACGCGGCCTTCAGCGGCGGCGCGGGCGGCTACGGCGGATTCAGCGGTTTTGATGCCTCCGGCATGGATTTTGACGATATCCTGAACAGCTTCTTCGGCGGATCAGGCTTCGGCGGCTTCGGCGGCCGCTCGAGGAGCTCCGCGGCCCAGAACGGGCCGATGCGCGGCGCGAACGTTCGCACTTCCATCAGCATCAGCTTCGAGGAGGCGGTCTTCGGCTGCGAGAAGGAGCTGGACCTCAACCTCCGCGAGCCTTGCCCGACCTGTAAGGGGACCGGCGCGAAGCCGGGCACCAATCCGGAGACCTGCAGCCGCTGCCACGGCAGCGGGCGGATCCTGGAGCGCCAGCAGAGCATTTTCGGCATGATGCAGACCGAGACGGCCTGCCCGGACTGCCGAGGCCAGGGCAAGATCATCCGCGAGAAGTGTCCGGAGTGCCGCGGAGCGGGGTATATTTCCCGCCGGCAGAAGATCAAGGTCCAGATCCCCGCGGGCATCGACAACGGCATGTCCGTGCGCGTGCGCGACAAGGGCGAGCCCGGGACGAACGGCGGGCCGAGAGGCGACCTTCTGGTCGAGGTGCGCGTCTCCCGTCACCCGATCTTCCAGAGAAATGACGTCGACCTCTACTCGACCGCGGCGATCTCCTTCACCAAGGCTGCCCTCGGCGGCAAGGTGCGGATCAAGACGATCGACGGCGACGTCGAGTACGAAGTCAAGGCGGGCACGCAGACCGACACCCGCATCCGCCTGAAGGGCAAGGGCGTTCCCTCCGTGAGGAACGCGGGCCGCCGCGGCGACCACTATGTCACGCTGGTCGTGCAGACCCCGACGCGCCTGAGCCGCGAGCAGAAGGCGGCGCTGAAGAAGTACGCGGAGACGATGGGCGAAGTATAAGGCTATAGAACAATACGAAAACCGGATGATCGCGTCCGGTTTTCTCTTTTATATGAGGAGCAAAGTATGGAGTGGATCAGGTATACGATCGAGACGACCAGCGCGGCGGAGGACGATATCGCCTATATGCTGAACACGCTGGGGATCATCGGTGTGGAGATCGAGGACAAGGTGCCGGTCGGTGCGGACGAGAACGGCGGCTATTTCGGAGACGTGGTGCCGGAGATGCCGGAGGACGATCATCTGGCGAAGGTTTCATTTTACATCAAAAAGCCCGGGAGTGGGGACTCCCTGCTGCCGGAGCACTATGACCCCGGGACGGGCCCGGTCGATCTGCCGGAGCCGGAAGGGACGGTCGAGGAGATCCTCTCGCGGGTCCGTGCGGGGATCGAGGAGATCCGCAGCTACATGGACGTCGGACCCGGAACGATCACGTCCGAGACGACCGGCGAGGAGGACTGGGTGAATAACTGGAAGGAGCATTTTCATGCATTTTCCGTCGAGGGGGTCGCGATCGTGCCCTCCTGGGAGGAAAATGAAACCATCCCGGGCACCGATATGACGCTCCTCCTGGACCCGGGGACAGCCTTCGGGACCGGCCAGCACGAGTCGACGCAGCTCGCGATCAAGGCCCTGCGCAAATACATAAAGAAGGGCGACAGGCTGCTCGACATCGGCACCGGGAGCGGCATCCTGGGGCTCATCGCGATGAAGGACGGGGCGGAGAAGGTGTTTGCGACCGACCTCGACCCGAATGTGCCGGCGGCGCTCGCGGAGAATCTCGAGAAGAACGGCGTGGCCGCGGAGGATTTTCAGTTTGTGCTCGGAAATATCGCGGATGACGCCGCCGTGCAGGAAAAAGCACTCAGGGCTTCCGGCGGAGAGGGCTACGAGATCGTGACGGCGAACATCATCGCGGAGATCCTGGCCGGGATCACGCCGGCGGTGCCGCCGCTCCTCAAGAAAGGAGGAGTTTACATAACGTCAGGAATCCTCAAGACCCACGCGCAGCTGGTGCGGGACGCGATGGCGCAGGCAGGCCTCACGATCATTGAGGAGACCCCCATGGGCGAGTGGGAGAGCATCACAGCGAGGAAATGATATGTACAGATTCTTTATAAACAGCGGACAGGTTTCGGGGGGATTCGTGAGCATCGAGGGGGCGGACGCCCACCACATGCGGGACGTCCTCCGGATGCAGCCCGGCGAGGAGGTCGAGGCCGCGGACGAGCAGGGAAATGTCTACGCCTGCCGCGTCGGCTCGCTGGATATGGACGAAGTCCGGCTGGAGGTGCTTAAGGTCGGCGTCTCGGAAAATGAACTCCCGGTCGCCGTCACCCTCTGCGTCGGTCTTCCGAAATTTGAGAAAATGGAGCTGATCGTCCAGAAAGCGGTGGAGCTCGGGGCCGCGCGGATCGTGCCGGTCGCGATGAAGCGCTCCGTTGTGAAGCTGGATGAGAAGAAAGCGAAAAGCAAGGTCGCGCGCTGGCAGGCGATCGCGGAGGCGGCCGCCAAGCAGTCAAAGCGCGGGATCATCCCGGAGGTCGGGGACGTTGTCCCCCTGAAGACCGCCCTCAAGGAGGCCGCGGCAGCCGGCAGGATTCTTCTGCCTTACGAGTGTGCGGAGGGGATCGAAAAGACCCGGGAGATCCTCGGGTCGCTCAAACCCGGCGAGGCGGTCACGATCTTCATCGGCCCGGAGGGAGGCTTCGGGCTTGACGAGGTCGAGGCGGCGAAGGAGGCCGGGGCGGAGATCGTCACGCTGGGCCGCCGGATCCTCAGGGTCGAGACCGCGGCGATCACGGCGATGGCGCTGGTGATGTTCTATACGGAGAGGTAAATACATCGGGGACGGTTCCCGGGGACGGTTCCTGAGAAAAGCGGGCTGCAATGACGCAGCCCGCTTTTTTCTTAGAACCGTCCCCCAGGAACCGTCCCTGTATATGGCGCCTCTATCTTCTTGAAGCATGAGGCCTCGATCGTTCCGCCGTTCTGATAAACCGCGGTATCCGAGTGGATCCCGTAGTTCCCGGCCTTCAGGGTGAAGCTGCCGCCGTCGATCGTGATGTCCCCGGCCGAGCGGACCGCGTCGTCCTTCGCTGTGATGTTGAATGTCCCGGACTCAACATAGAGATAGGTGCCCGCCGCGTTCGCGACGAGGCCGTCGTCGCCGGCGGTGACGGAGATGTCCGCCTGTCTGATGCGGAGGCTGTCGTTGGCCCGGATCCCGTCCTCCGGGGCGGTCACCGCGATCACACCGCCCGTGATGACGAGGTCGTCGTTGACGGAGATCCCGTGCTTACAGTCCGCGGTGACGGTGAGCGCGCCGCTTCCGTTGATCGTGAGATCGTCGTGGGCGAAGACCGTGCCGTCCGCGCCGTCCGCGAGCGCCTCCTTTGCGTACTCATCGCCGCTTGCAAGGAAATTTTCCGAGCCTTCCGCCAGTGTCAGGAAGACCTTGTCCGCCTGCTTCACATAGAAAGCGGGAGCATTGGAGCAGGCGACGTCCGCCCCGTCCAGCAAAATGAATACCTTTGAGGACCGGTAGGCGTCCACCGTGACGCTGCCGTCCGTGAGCGTGCCGGAGACGATGTAGGTCCCGGCATTTTTGATGACCACGCCGCTGCCGTACGCGTAGGCGCCGTTTCCGGCGACGGACGCGCTGCTGCCGGTGAGGGTGATCCGGACGGCGCTTTCGTAGAGGTCTGCATTTTCATCGTTGGCGGTAAAATACACGGACCCGGACCAGGCCTCGGCGTCCTCGTCCACGATCGCCTCGATCCCGAGGGCCTCCCCGTTCATGAAGAGGACCGTGATGAGGAGCGTGGCGGCGAGGATGACAGCGCAGATGAGGTCAATGTGTTTGTGCGTTGACACCGGCCGGCCTCCTTAACCCATGTAATCCCCGTTGTAGCTCACGAGGACGGCGTCAGTAACGCCGGGAATGTCCGCGAGCGCGTTCACAAAGTCGGTGCTCTCGTCCTTGAGGCGCACTTCGAGGTTCAGCTCGACCGAGCCTTTGCGGACGGTCTTGCTCTTGGTCACGCAGCGCTTCGTGTTTGCGGTGAGATGCTCCATGGCAGCTTTCTCCGCTTCGTTGCCGTCAAGGCGCAGCACGACGATGTAGGGGTTGACACTGTCCTGCCGGTTCACGAAGAGGACCAGGATCACGCCGATGATCACGCTGCCGAAGACCGCGAGCGGGATGAGGCCGGCTGCCAGCACGATGCCGGCCGCGATCGCCCAGAAGAGGAAGGCGATGTCGAGCGGCTCCTTGATCGCGGTGCGGAAGCGCACGATCGAGAGTGCGCCGACCATGCCGAGCGAGAGGACGACGTTGGAGGTCACCGCGAGGATGACCAGCGTCGTGATCATCGTCAGCGCGATGAGGGTGACTCCGAAGGAGGACGAGTACATGACGCCCTGGTAGGTCTTTTTGTAGATCATGAAAATGAATACCCCGAGACCGAACGCGAGCACCATCGCGAGGACCATGTCGAGGAGGGAGACGGAGGTGACATTTTCGAGAAAGCTGGATGTGAAGATATCGCCGAAAGACATGTTTTTACTCCTTTATCATTTGTTCAGCCGTAGATGCGGCACTGTGCGTATTTTGAAAATGCAGTCACCCGCCTGCCCGGCGTCTGCACCGCGTCCCGGACGATGGAAGGCAGGAAATTGTCCCACTTCACTTCGAGGATGATGGTGCGGTCGGTGACCGGGACCGTCACGCAGGCCGGATTGAGAAAATCCGTCGCGGAGAGGCCGGAGCGGATGTCGTAGTCGAAGGTGACGCGGACATTTCCGGGAGCGTAGACGTAGGGCTCGCGCGTGTAGTCGACGATTGTCCTGGGGCGGAGGCCCTGGTATTTCATTTTGCAGCAGAGCTCCTCAAGAAGAGGCCGCCCGGAGGCGAGCATCCAGTCCGTGTCCCCGTCCGCGATCTTCTGCGCTTCCGCGGCCGAAAGGGGCGCGATGTATTTCGTGCCGAGCCCGTTTATCTTGCTCTTTTTTTCGAGATGGATGAGGGACGTGTCGAGGTTGTAGAAGCGGATCCGGAACTTTTCCCTCATATTGACGCCGTCGATCTTCTCGCGCAGGGCTTTGTCTTCAGGATTGTCGAAGTAGAGGCTGCGGATCAGGTAGCGGCCGTCCACTGCGTGCGGGTCTGCGGAGGCGAAAGCCCTGAGCCTGGCGCGGATCGAGATGAGGTCGGAGAAGCTGATCTCATGCTTCCATTCGTGCCGGTATTGTATTTCCATGCAGAAACCTCCCAGTGATCGTCAGAGTCCTGACGCAGCAGGCATGGATCCGCCTCCTGCGTTAAGCCAGTGTTATCTATATTAGCATCACCGGGAAATCCGCACAAGAAAAATCGAAACGATTGCCCGGTATTTTTGAGTATGGTATCATATAATAAACGGAAGTTTTCAGCCTTATGGGGAGGAAAATAGCATGGAAAAGAGAGAAGCACTTGAGAAACTGCTCGCGGGGAACGCGCGCTATCTGGAAGCGAAAAATGAGATCGGGGACATCTCCCCGGAGATCCGGCGGGAGACTGCGGAGAACGGGCAGCACCCCTTTGCAATCGTCATCACCTGTTCGGACGCGAGGGTGGTGCCGGAGGCGGTCTTCTCCTGCGGCATCGGCGATCTCTTCGTGATCCGGGTGGCGGGCAACGTCATCGACAACCACCAGCTCGGCAGCATCGAGTATGCGGCGGAGCACCTCGGGACGAAGCTCGTCATGGTGCTCGGGCACACGCACTGCGGCGCGGTCGACGCGGCGATCCACCATGATCCCTCGGGCTACATCCGCTTTCTGACGGACGAGATCCGGGAGGCGATCGGCGAGGAGACGGATCCGCTGAAGGCGTGCTGCCTCAATGTGCGGCGGAGCATTTTCCGGATCGAGTCGAGCCTCGCGATCCGGAAGGACGAGGAGGAAGGGCTGGCGGTCGTCGGGGCGGTCTACGATATCGAGACCGGAAAGGTCGACATCATCGACGGTGAGGGACTGTGAGGGACGGTTCCCGAAAATACAGGGACGGTTCCTGTGGGACGGTTCTTAAGAAAAAAACGAGCTGCGTTTGCAGCTCGCTTTTTTCTTAAGAACCGTCCCTGGGAACCGGCCCCCGGGATGCGTCAGTTGTAGCGCACCTCCATCAGCGTGAGCCCCTGCGGCGGGGCGGTCGGGCCGGCCTGGTTCCGGTCGCGGGCATTAAGGAGCGCCTCCATCGAGAAGGGGTCGCGCCTGCCCTCGCCGACCTCGATCAGGGTCCCGACGAGGATCCGGACCATGTACTGCAGGAAGCCCTCGCCGATGAACTCGATGTCGATTTCGTCCTCCGTCTCGCGGATGTGGATCGCAAAGAGGCGGCGAACCGTGGATTTCTTCATCCTGGGGTTGCCGCAGAA
>DFFD01000142.1 GCA_002369495.1 Lachnospiraceae bacterium UBA3785
GCTTCCAACGCTCTTATGTACATCGTCGTTATCCTGCTCGGCACATCCGTCGGTGCGACAACTTCCGCCGAGGCATTCCTGAATGTCTCCACGCTGAAGATTGTCGTCCTCGGCCTGATCGCATTCGCGTGCGGCACATTCGGCGGTGTCATGCTCGGAAAAGTGCTGTGCAAGGTCACAAACGGCAAGATCAATCCGCTGATCGGTTCGGCCGGCGTTTCCGCCGTCCCGATGGCGGCGCGTGTCTCCCAGAAGGTGGGTGCGGAATATGATCCGACCAACTTCCTTCTCATGCATGCGATGGGCCCGAACGTCGCTGGCGTTATCGGTACGGCTGTCGCCGCCGGTACGTTCATGGCTATTTTCGGCATCTAAAATAGAACAAGGAGAATATTATGGCAGACGTTAAAAAACCTGTTCAGATTACTGAGACGATCCTGCGTGACGCGCATCAGAGTCTCATTGCTACACGTATGACGACCGATGAGATGCTTCCGGCGGTTCCGATGCTCGACGAGATCGGCTACCGTGCGGTCGAGTGCTGGGGCGGCGCTACCTTCGATGCAGCGCTCCGTTTCCTGCACGAGGATCCGTGGATCCGTCTTCGCAAGTTCCGTGAGGGCTTCAAGAAGACCAAGCTTCAGATGCTGTTCCGCGGCCAGAACATCCTCGGCTACAAGCCGTATCCGGATGACGTTGTCACCTATTTCGTTCAGAAGTCCGTTGCCAACGGCATCGACATCATCCGTATCTTTGACTGCCTGAACGATCTTCGCAACCTCGAGACCTGCGTCAAGGCAGCCAAGAAAGAGGGCGCTGAGGCTCAGATCGCTCTTTCCTACACACTGGGCGATGCCTACACCCTTGATTACTGGACCAACATGGCCAAGGAGATCGAGGCTATGGGCGCTGACTCCATCTGCGTCAAGGACATGGCGGGACTTCTTGTCCCGAAGGCAGCTACCGAGCTCGTCACCGCGCTCCGCGCAGGCTCCAAGCTTCCGATCGAGATGCACACACACTACACCTCCGGCGTTGCTTCCATGACTTACATGAAGGCTGTCGAGGCCGGTGCCGACATCATCGACTGCGCAATCAGCCCGTTTGCTCTGGGTACTTCCCAGCCGGCAACCGAAGTCATGGTCGAGGCCTTCAAGGGCACCGAGTATGACACGGGTCTTGACCTTACAAAGCTTGCCGAGATCGCTGACTACTTCCGTCCGATCCGCGAGAAATACCTTGAGAACGGCCTCATGAACCCGAAGAACATGGGCGTCAATATCAAGACCCTGCAGTATCAGGTTCCGGGCGGCATGCTTTCCAACCTGACCAGCCAGCTGGCTAACTTCAAGGCTGAGGACAAGTTCTACGACGTTCTCGAAGAGGTTCCGCGTGTCCGTAAAGACATGGGCGATCCGCCTCTCGTCACTCCGTCTTCCCAGATCGTCGGCACACAGGCTGTTATGAACGTCGTTACCGGCGAGCGCTACAAGGTCGTTCCGAAGGAGACCAAGGACATGTTCCTCGGCCGCTACGGCAAGTCCACAAAGCCGTTCGATCCGGAAATCCAGAAGAAAGTCATCGGCGACGAAGTTCCGATCACCTGCCGTCCGGCAGACCTTATCCCGGATATGCTTCCGGAGTATGAGGAGAAGATCGCCGCTTACAAGCAGATGGATGAGGATGTCCTCACCTACGCTCTGTTCCCGGAAGTCGCGATGGATTACTTCAAGTACAGAGAAGCCCAGCAGACCGGCGTTGACGCGAAGGCGGCCGACACCGAGAACAAGGCTTATCCGGTATAATTAAGATACAGTCCGGGGACGGTTCCTGGGGGACGGTTCTTGGAAAACGGTTCATTTGGGGACGGTTCCTGGGGGACGGTTCTTGGAAAACGGTTCATTTAGAACCGTTTTTACGAGAACCGTCCTTGGGAACCGTCCCTGTGTTTTATGAGTGAAGAAGATGAACATAGTGATCATCGGCGGCGGCGCCTCGGGCATGATGGCCGGCATCCTCCTCGGCGAGGAGGGCCATCGGGTGACTCTGGTCGAGCAGAACGAGAAGCTCGGCAAGAAGCTCTACATCACCGGGAAAGGCCGCTGCAATTTTACAAATGACTGTTCGGAAAATGAATTTCTGGACGCCGTCCTCACAAACCCCCGTTTCATGTACAGTGCGCTCGGCGTCATGAATCCGCAGGACACGATCGCGCTCTTTGAAAAGTGGGGCCTTCGGACGAAGGTCGAGCGCGGAAGGAGGGCATTTCCGGCCTCAGACAAATCAGCGGATGTCCTTGACATGCTGAAGCGGAAGCTTAAGGATGCGCATGTGAAGGTGCTGCTCGATACGAGGTGCGCGAGAATTTCATTTGATGAGAGCGGTGTGAACGGCGTGTATATCGAGAAGGCGGCGCGGAAGGCGGAGCGCGAGGCAGGCGTCCACCGCTTTGAGGAGGAGAAGTTTGCGGGAGCGAAGGAGACGTTTCTTACGGCAGAGCGCGTGATCGTGGCGACCGGAGGCATTTCCTACCGTTCCACCGGGGCGACCGGGGACGGCTACCGCTTTGCGAAGGAAGCCGGCCTTAAGGTCACGGAGACCAGACCCTCGCTTGTGCCGATCGTCTGCGCGGACGAATACATCCGGGATATGCAGGGGCTCTCCCTTAAGAATGTGTCACTGATTGTCAAAAGCGGCAAAAAGATACTCTTTGACGAGCAGGGCGAGCTTATGTTCACCCACTTCGGGATCACGGGGCCGCTGGTTCTGTCCGCATCCGGCCGCATAGGGGGACTCATCGGCAAAAAGCCATTGACCTCCTATATCGATTTAAAACCCGCCGTGACGGAGGAGATGCTGGACAAGCGCTTCCTTAGCGTCTTTGCGGAAAATCAGAACCGAACGCTTGTGAATGCCCTTTCCGGCATCTATCCGTCGGGTATGATCCCGGTGATACCGGCCGCGGCCGGCATATCGCCGGAGAAGCGCGTACATGACCTCACACGAGCCGACAGGGAGGCTCTGATCGCGGCAACCAAGCGGTTTCCGCTCACGTTTACGTCGCTCAGGGGCTTCGAGGAGGCGGTCGTCACCCAGGGCGGCGTCTCCGTGAAGGAGATCGACCCCAGGACCATGGAGGCGAAGCGGGTGAGAGGACTTTATTTTACGGGAGAAGTGCTGGATCTCGACGCGCTGACCGGCGGCTACAACCTGCAGATCGCCTGGTCGACGGCGGCGGCCTGCGCGAAGAACATGACCTGAGGAAGGAGAGAATGAGATGAATATTGCGATAGACGGACCGGCAGGTGCCGGCAAGAGCACCATTGCAAAGCTTGTGGCGAAGGAACTCGGAAACATCTATGTGGATACCGGCGCGATGTACCGGGCCATCGGGCTTCATGTGCTGCGCTCCGGCATTGATCCGGACGATACGAAACTCCTTGAGGCCGCGGCCGACAAGGCGGATGTGACGATCCGGCATATCGGCGATGAGCAGCATGTCATTTTAAACGGTGAGGATGTAAACGGGTTCATCCGCAACGAAAAGGTCAGCCAGATGGCCAGCATCGTCTCCGCAAACGGCTTCATCAGACGTAAGCTCGTGAGACTTCAGCAGGCCATGGCAAAAGAGACGGCCGTCGTCATGGACGGACGCGATATCGGAACCGTGGTGCTGCCGGATGCGGATGTGAAAGTTTATCTCACAGCCAGCAGCCGTGTGAGGGCGGAGAGAAGGATGAAGGATTATCTCGGAAAAGGCCAGGAGAGCCCGTCTCTTGAGGAATTGATTCGGGAGATCGAGGAACGGGATGAACGGGACATGACCCGTGAGGAATCACCTCTTCGGCAGGCGGAGGACGCAGTCCTCATCGACAGCTCCGATATGACGATCGATGAGGTGGTCGGAGCCATCCTGAAACTTGCCGGTCGATAAAAGTTGACATAACAAAATTATGTAAATTGCGGAGATCTATATGCAGGTAAAAGTCGCAAAATCCGCCGGTTTCTGTTTCGGCGTGAAGCGCGCCGTGAAGATCGTCTACGACGAGATCGAGAAGGGCGGCTCGAAAGTTTATACGATGGGACCGATCATCCATAACGAGCAGGTCGTGGCAGATCTGGCCGCAAAGGGCGTGCGCACGATCAACGACGACCTCTACTGCGAAGAGGAAGGGCGCTATCCGGGACCGGGTGACTGCATTATCGTGCGGTCCCACGGCGTCTCCCGGGAAATGCAGGAGAAGCTCGAGAGGACGGGAGCCCGCATCGTCAGCGCGACATGCCCATTTGTAACGAAAATTCACGAAATAGTTGCCAGAAAGAGCGAGTTGGGCTATTATATAGTCATCATAGGAAATCCGAAGCACCCTGAGGTAATCGGGATCAGAGGATGGGCGTCGGGAGATTGCAGCGTCATTGAAACCGGGGAAGAAGCACAAAAACTCCAGATAGATGTAAATAAAAAGGTCTGGGTAGTCTCTCAGACCACATTTAATTACGAAAAATTTCAAGAATTGGTTGAAATTATTGAAAGTTTGGGGTATGATGTAGAGGTTACGAATACTATCTGCAGTGCGACAAAAGAACGGCAGATAGAGGCAATGGAACTGGCCCGGGAGTCGGACGCGATGATTGTGATCGGCGGAAAGCATTCTTCCAACACCCAGAAGCTGTACGATATCTGCAGGGATCAGTGTAAGGATACTTACTATATACAGACACTCGATGATTTGGTAACCGTCAATTTCCAATCCGATAGCTGTGTAGGTATTACTGCTGGAGCTTCCACGCCTAATACTATAATACAGGAGGTTGTTTCAAATGTCAGAAGAACAGAGCTTTGACGAGATGCTTGATCAGAGCTTCAAAACCATCAGGAACGGAGAGGTAGTCGAGGGAACCGTCATCGATGTCAAGCCGGACGCCGCGTTTATCAACATCGGATACAAGGCCGACGGCATCCTTACAAAGGATGAGTACAGCAATGACAACATTGACCTTACAACGGTCATCAAGCCGGGCGACAAGCTGGAAGTCAAGATCCTGAAAGTCAATGACGGTGACGGACAGGTCATTCTTACCTACAAGCGCCTTGCGGCTGAGAAGGGCAGCAAGCGTCTCGAGGAAGCTTTCAACAATCACGAGATCCTTACCGCTAAGGTTTCTCAGGTCCTGAAGGGCGGTCTCACCGTGAACGTCGAGGATACCAGGATTTTCATCCCGGCAAGCCTTGTCTCCGACGTCTTCGAGAGAGATCTCACCAAGTACCAGGATCAGGAGATTCAGTTTGTCATCACCGAGTTCAATCCGCGCAGACGCCGCATCATCGGCAACCGCCGCGAGATCCTCGTCGAGCAGAAGAAGGAAGCTGCCCGCGAGCTCTTCGAGCGCATCCAGCCGGGTGATGTCGTCGACGGCGTCGTCAAGAACGTTACCGATTTCGGAGCATTTGTCGATCTCGGCGGCGCTGACGGCCTTCTTCACATCTCCGAGATGTCCTGGGGCCGCGTTGAGAACCCGAAGAAGATCTTCAAGGTCGGCGAGCCGCTCACCGTCCTCATCAAGGACATCAAGGGCGAGAAGATCGCTCTGTCCCTGAAGTTCCCGGAGCAGAATCCGTGGATCGAGGCTGCCAACAGCTTCGGCATCGGTTCCGTGGTTTCCGGCCGCGTTGCACGTATGACTGATTTCGGCGCATTTGTCGAGCTGCTTCCGGGCGTTGACGCTCTGCTGCATGTCTCCCAGATCTCCAGAGATCACGTCGACAAGCCGTCGGATGTCCTTCGCATCGGCCAGGAGATCGAGGCCAAGGTCGTTGATTTCAACGCAGACGAGCACAAGATCTCTCTTTCCATGAAAGCGATCGAGCAGGATCGTCCGGCTGAGGATACTTCGGTCTACACCGCTGAATAATCCTCATCAGAAAGAAAATGAAAGGCACAGCCGGATGGTTGTGCCTTTTTGATGCGCTGATTCATAAAAATGCAAACCCATTTAACCGGGCAGAAGATCCGGCAGTCAGCCGGTAAGGAGGTAGGAAAACACGCTCACCGCATACCGCCGAAGCGCCTGCTCGTCCGAGAGAAACGCGTCCGAGCACCGGAAGAGGGTGAAGCAGTTCTCGCGGACCGCCTTCTCCTTGCGGCTCTTCGCCACGGAGGCGGAGATGGATTTGTGCACCGCGTATCCTTCCTTCGGCAGGAACTCGTAGTCGGAGACGTTGGTGTAGTAACGGCGGAGATAACCGTCAAAGACGGCGGCGGTGAGATTTACCTTATCCCCTGAAGCATCGAGTGTAAACGGGCCGTCTTCCGCATATATCTTCGCCGGCAGATGAAAAGCAGGCGCAAGCTCTAAAAGGAGCCTTTCCCCTTCATTTCGGGCGGCGGAGACGGCAAAGCTGCCGACTGGAAAGCGTTCAAGCAGGAGAAGCGAGGTGAGCAGCAGCTCTTTTTCGGCGTCGGAGGGAGCGCACTGCACTTCATTTTCCGGGAAAAGCGTCATATAGCCGGCCAGCTTATGAGACGGGAGCCTTAAAAGCGGGTCAAACTGTTTTAACCGGAGCAGGAGATCGAGATGAGCCTTCTCCCTGAACGGGTTGTCCAGACGATAGGCCTCGTATTTTTTTGTGAGGTGCGGGAGATCAAAGCTGGTCCCGTTGAAGGTGATGACCAGCCGGATCGCGGCGAGCGCCTCGGCAAGCCCGATCAGGATATCGAAGTCGTCGGACTCCTTCTCGAGCGTCCAGACGGTCTCTGTCGGGGGTTCATTTTCAGAAATAAGCGTGATGAGCCGCACCTCGGTGAGCAGCGAGGTGCGGTAGTAGCGCGTCGAGGCCGTGATGTCGAGGACCGCCGCGGGCGTTTCGGGGATGTAAAAGCTTTTTATCTGTGGTTTGATCAGCTGTTTTTTCATGGATTTACCGCCTTTTCTTTATTATATACCATTTTGGGAGTGCAGTGGCGGGGAAAATGTGCTATTATAAGTGAAACTTCGTTCGATTGGCGGTATGAACATGAAATTCCTGCGAAAAGCGGACCTTATACTCATCATAGTGCTGGCGCTCATCCCCTGCGCGATGCTTTTTTACAATATAAAGACGGCACGGGCGATGACCGGCGCATATCTGTCCGTCGTTGTCGACGGCTGGGAGACCGGCAGGTACGATCTTGACAAAGATCAGACGATCCGTATCGGCGACACCAATATCTGCGAGGTGAAGGACGGGCGCGTCCGGATGATCCGGGCAGACTGCCCCGACCAGATCTGCGTGCACTCGAGCGATATCGGGGCGGAGGGCGGCATCATCGTATGTCTCCCGAACAGGGTGATCCTCGAGATCCGGGAGGCGGACGACACGATTGATACCGGCCTTGACGGCGTCGTAAGGTGAAGGAGGCATGATGAGTCAGAAAATACCTTCCTACAACGGCGGCGTCGGCTCCCGGACCGCGTATCTGGGGCTTTTTATGGCCCTTGCAATCATATTCGGCTACATCGAATCGCTGATTCCCGTGCCGGTGCCCGTGCCGGGCATGAAGCTCGGCCTCACCAACCTGGTGATCGCGGCGATCCTGTATCTCTACTCATGGCGGGAGGCGATCGTCATTTCCGCCCTGCGCGTGGTGGTGCTCGGCTTCCTGTTCGGAAACATGTTCAGCATCGTCTACGGGCTCTCAGGGGCAGTCTTAAGCCTCATCGTGATGGCGCTCCTTAAGAAAACTGGCCTGTTCTCCGTCGTCGGGGTGAGCTGCGGGGGCGGCGTCGCGCACAACACGGGCCAGGTGATCGCCGCGACATTTCTCGTGACGGGCTTTCCCTGGCGCTGGTACCTGCCGATCCTCATGATCGCGGGGCTCATCGCGGGACTTCTCATCGGGATCGCGGACGCGATCATTCTTCCGCGGATCAGCCGCATCGGCGTCCTGCAGACTAAATAAATCCGGAGAATTCATATGTACGCATATATAAAGGGAATACTCGCGGCGGTGCGCACCGAATCGGTCGTCCTCGAGAACAACGGGATCGGCTACAATGTGCTTGTGCCGGCGCATTTTACAGAGGGGCTTGCGATCGGGGACGAGGTGACGGCCTACACGCATTTTTCGGTGCGGGAGGACGCGATGCAGCTCTTCGGCTTCAGGTCGGAGGATGAGCTGGAGATCTTCCGCCTGCTTCTTTCGGTCAGCGGGATCGGTCCCAAGGGAGCCCTCGGCGTCCTCAACGGCCTCACGGCGGACGAGCTGCGCTTCGCGGTGCTCTCGGACGACGCGGCTTCCATCGCGAAGGCGCCCGGGATCGGCAAAAAGACCGCGCAGAAGATCATTCTGGAACTGAAGGACAAGCTGGATCTTGAGGAGGCCTTCGAGAAGAAAGCCGCCGGCGCGGCGGAAGTGCCTCTTTCCGGCAAGGATTCGCCTGAGTCCGAAGCGGTTCTGGCTCTCACGGCGCTCGGCTACGCGAGCCGCGACGCCCTGAAGGCGGTGAAGAAGGCCGCGGCAGCCGGCACACCGGCGAATGACGTGGAAGCCCTGCTCAAGGCGGCTTTACGAGAACTCTGAAGAAAGGTGAGTACAGATGCCTGTCAAACGGAAACTCACGACCGAGGCCATGCCGGAAGATGTGAAGATGGAGAAGACCCTCCGTCCTCAGCTCCTCAAGGATTATATCGGCCAGGAAAAATTAAAATCCAACCTCAAAGTCTATATCGACGCGGCCAAAATGCGCGGCGACTCCCTCGACCACGTCCTGTTCTACGGGCCTCCGGGCCTCGGCAAGACGACGCTGGCCGGGATCATCGCGAACGAGATGGGGACGCACCTCAAAGTCACTTCCGGACCGGCGATTGAGAAACCCGGCGAGATGGCGGCCATCCTGAACAACCTGCAGCCCGGGGATATTCTGTTTGTGGATGAGATCCACCGCCTGAACCGGCAGGTCGAGGAGGTCCTCTATCCGGCGATGGAGGATTTTGCGATCGATATCGTGATCGGAAAAGGGGCGACAGCCCGGTCGATCCGGCTGGATCTGCCGCATTTCACGCTGGTCGGCGCGACGACGAGGCCGGGCATGCTGACGGCACCCTTAAGGGACCGCTTCGGCGTGATCGACCATCTGGAATACTACAGCACCGAGGAACTCATGGAGATTGTCCTCCGGTCCGCGAGGCTGCTTGACGTTGCGATCGATCTTGACGGCGCGAGACAGCTCGCCAGGCGCTCGCGCGGGACGCCGAGGCTGGCGAACCGTCTGCTCAAGAGAGTGCGCGATTTTGCGCTGGTCCGCTACGACGGGGCTGTCACGGAGGAGGTGGCCAACGACGCGCTGGATCTGCTCGACGTGGACCAGTACGGGCTTGAGATGCTGGACCGCCGGATCCTCACAACAATGCTGGAGCGCTTCGGCGGCGGTCCGGTCGGCCTTGAGACGCTCGCGGCGACGATCGGGGAGGATCCCGGCACGATCGAGGACGTCTATGAGCCGTATCTCCTCAAGATCGGCTTTCTTACAAGGACGCCGCGGGGCCGCATTGTGACGCGGGAAGCCTGCGCGCATCTGGGTTATCCGGTACCCGAGGGACTTTGACGGGATCGTTCCTGCCGCTTGATTTTTCGGCATTTTTCATATATGATGGAACAGGTATATTATTCATGAGAGGGAGGCGGCCATGTCTGCAAAAAATACGGTTACCGTCGTGATCGGGGGCAAAATCATCCGCTTGAGCGGCTATGAGAGCGAAGATTATCTCCAGAAAGTGTCCCAGTACATCAACAACAAACTGAAAGAGCTGGCGGAGATCCGCGGCTACAGCCACATGACGCAGGAGATGCGGTCCGGCCTGCTGTCCCTTAACATAGCGGACGATTATTTCAAGGCCAAGAACCAGGCGGATCTCTTCGACGAGGAGCTGCGCCGCAAGGAACAGGAGATCTACGAACTCAGGCAGGCGCTTGCGGATCTGGAGGCGAAAAATGACGCCCAGAAAACCCGCAGAGACGCCGAGACGCGGACGAATACGCAGGGGAACCAGAGAAACCGCCGCTGAGATCTGTCCGTAAACAATAAAGAACCGGGGGCGAGGAGAGATGCCGCGCCTCTTTTTTTCATGATACGAGGAGACTATGAAGACTGAACTTCTGGCGCCTGCGGGCTCTGTGGAAGGGCTCAAGGCGGTCATTGCCGCGGGAGCGGATGCGGTCTATATCGGGGGGACCCGCTTCGGGGCGAGAGCCTACGCGGACAATCCCGGCGAGGACGCGCTTCTTGACGCGATCGATTACGCGCACCTTCGCGGCGTGAAGGTCTACATGACCGTCAACACGCTGCTTAAGGAAAATGAAATAAAGGAGCTGCCCGCCTACCTCGCCCCCTATGTGGAGCAGGGACTCGACGCCGTGCTTGTCCAGGACATGGGAGTCCTGCGGGTTTTGAGAAGGACATTTCCGTCGCTGCCGCTGCACGCCAGCACGCAGATGGCGGTCACGGGGCCTGCAGGGGCTTCCTTCTTGAAGGATCAGGGCATTGTGCGCGTCGTGCCGGCCCGTGAGCTCTCCCTCCGGGAACTTAAAACCATACATGACGAGAGCGGCCTTGAGGTGGAGGCATTTGTGCACGGAGCGCTCTGTTTCTGCTATTCGGGCATGTGCCTTTTTTCAAGCATGCTCGGAGGCCGAAGCGGAAACCGCGGCCGCTGCGCGCAGCCCTGCCGTCTGCCTTACCGGCTTTTGAGCGGTGACAGACAGGCCTCGGGAGAACTTCTGAGTCTCAGGGACCTCAATACAATAGAGATCCTGCCGGATCTCATCGAGGCCGGCGTCTCATCGCTCAAGATCGAAGGGCGCATGAAACAGCCCGAGTATGCGGCAGGCGTCGTTTCCGTTTACCGGAAATATCTCGATCTTGCCCTCACGGATCCGAAAGGTTACCGCGTTGATCCGGCCGATGCGGAGATCCTGCGCACACTCTTCTCCAGGACCGGTTTCACGGACGGGTATCTGGAGCCGAAGCGCGGGAAAAATATGATGACTGAAGGCTCCCGCGAACTCACCAGAAAAGAGGAGGCGAAGAGAAACGGCCTCTATGAGAAGATCCGCGCCGCCTATATGGCGACGGAGGATGCGGTCCCGCTCACAGGCGAGGCGGAAGTGTATCCCGGCAAGGCGGCAAGGCTCGTCCTCAGCGCGGCCGGTAAGGAAATGACGGTCGAACTCACGGGCGATGAGGTCATGAAGGCCGAAAAGGCCGGCCTGACTGCCGGCCGGATCCGGGAGCAGCTCGCAAAGACCGGCGGGAGCGGGTTTTATTTTAAGGAATTAGTCGTAAAGACGGACGGGCAGGCGTTCGTGCCCATGGGGACTCTGAACGCGATGAGAAGGCAAGCGCTTTCGAAGATCCGGGAAGCGATGCTGGCGCCTTACCGGCGCGAGGCGAACGCGGATCCCGGTACAGAGCCGGCTGAGAAGGTCCCGGAAAGATCGCCTGAGGACCGTCCCTGGCGCATCGCCGCGCTCGTCTCCGAAAAAGACCAGCTCAAGGAGGCCCTTTTAAGTCCGGATACGGACACGGTGATCGCCGAGAGCTCGCTGCTTTACAGCGAAGGCTCCGCGAAGGCGGTGCGGGAAGCGGCGGCCTTCATCGACCGCTGCCGGGAAGCCGGCAAGCGCGCGGAGATCGCGCTTCCTTACGTTGTGCGGGAAAGAGAGGGAAAGGCGCTCTTTGAAGCCGCCGGGCAGCTCGCGGAGAAGGGCCTTTCGGCATTTCTTGTCAGGAATCTCGAGAGCCTTGCAAAACTCTGTCAGGCAGGATTCGCCTCTCTCGTGCGGCCGGACGCGTATCTCTACACGATGAACAGCGAGGCGATCGCCTTTTTCCGGGAGCTCGGCGTGACCGGCAATACAGTCCCCTGGGAGCTCAACCGCGGGGAGATCCTGCACCGGGACAACGCCGGGAGCCGTATCTTCGTGTACGGGCGGACGCCTCTCATGGTGACGGCCCAGTGCCTTCGGAAAAATGCCTCCGGCTGCACGAAGAAACCCGGGTATGTGATGCTGACGGACCGGAAGGGGGTTCATTTTCCGGTAAAATGCGACTGTTCCTTCCGCACCAACATCATCTGTAACAGCGAGCGTCTGATGCTCTTTGGCGAGGCGGATACCCTTAAGCGTGCAGGCCTGCGCGAGGCGGTCCTTCTGTTCACGGACGAGGACGCCGGCGGGACGAAGGCGGCCCTTGCCCTGGCGGGCGATATCCTTAAGAGAGGGATGACGCCTGAGATCAGGGGAAAGTATACGAAAGGACATTTTAATCGAGGAGTCGAATGAACGTTATCACACAGCTTTCCAGATATTTTTTCATTATCCTCATGCTGTTTTTCACGGTGGAGGATTACCTGTATTTCGGGAAGGGCTCGGATGAGGCGAGAGACCGGCTGATCAGCCGCCAGATCATCATCACGCACGTCTTTGTCATCAGCGGTTTTCTCCTGCTGTTCCTGCACCAGCGGGATATGCGGCTGCTGATCCTGGCGGCGGGGATCATCGTCTATTTCATCCTGACGATCGGCCTCTATCAGGCGCTCTACCCGAGCGCTTCGATGCTGCTCGCGAACAACATGCTGATGATGCTGGGCGTGGGCTTCATCATGATCGCGCGTCTCGATATCGATAAGGCAATCATGCAGGCGCTGATTGCGGCGGGATCGACGGTCATTGCGTTCCTGGTCCCGGTGATCATCCGGAAAATGAAATTCCTGCGCAGACTCACCTGGTTCTATGCCGTCGTCGGCCTGGCGGCGCTCGGGGCGGTCCTTGTGCTCGCGACGGTCAGCGGCGGAGCGAAGCTTTCCGTCGAAATCGGGGGATTTACACTGCAGCTCTCTGAACTTGTGAAAATCACGCTCGTCTTTTTCCTGGCGGCAAAGCTGGCTGACGACAAAAGCTTTCACTCGGCAGCCGTCGCGACCGTGGTCGCAGCCATGCACGTCGGTATCCTGGTCCTGTCGAGGGATCTCGGTACAGCCGTTGTCTTTTTCGCTGCCTATATCGTGGTCGTGTTCGTCGCGACCGGCAAGCTCAGGTATCCGCTGGTCGGGCTTGCAGGAGGCAGCGCTGCCGCGGTGCTCGCCTACTATCTGTTTGGGCATGTCAGGGCCCGTGTGACAGCCTGGCAGGACCCGTTCGCGGTCTATGAGACCTCCGGTTACCAGATTGTACAGGGGCTTTTCGGCATCGGAGCCGGCGGCTGGCTCGGCACCGGCCTCGGCGAAGGCAGCCCCGGAATGATCCCGGTTGCGATCAAGGATGCGATCTTTGCGGCGATCTGCGAGGAGTTCGGGAGCATATTTGCGATCTGCCTGCTGCTCGTTTGCATGAGCATGTTCCTGCTGATCGTTTCGATCTCCATGCGGATCCGCAATGTCTTCTACAAGCTGATCGCGATCGGACTCGGCGCGGAGTACGCGATCCAGGTCTTTCTCACGGTCGGAGGCGTGACGAAATTCATACCGCTGACAGGTATCACGCTGCCGCTCATCAGCTACGGCGGTTCTTCGGTCATGAGCACGATCATCCTGATCGCGATCGTCGAGGGGCTCTACATCCTGCGGCACGACGAGGATGAGGAGGAACAGGAAATGATCCGCCACAATGCGCGCGAGCGCGTCAGGGCGGAGGAAGGAGAGTTCCATGGCGAAACGAAGATATGAACCGGTGCCGCCGCCCGGAAGGATCGAGCGGGAAGAGCGGGAGCGCGCCGAGGAGATGAAACGGCGCGAGGACGCCATGACTGTCCTGAAGCGCAGAAGAGAGGAGTACAGGAAGGCAAAGAAGGATGAGGAAATGCTGCTCAAGGCGGCTGCCCGGAAGACAAACAGGCCGTATCTGTTCATTTCCGCGGCCTTCCTCCTGCTGTTCATCAGCCTGATTGGCTACCTGGCCTATTTTAATATATCTTTACGTGACAGGATCCTGGCAAACCCTTATAATAAAAGGCAGGATACGCTGAATGAGTACGTGATCAGGGGTGATATCCTCTCGAGAGACGGTGCGATCCTCGCGCATACGGACGTCCGTGAGGACGGCAGCGAGAACCGTGTCTACCCGTACGGGAGCATGTTTGCCCACGTGGTCGGCTATTCCGTGCTCGGGCGGAGCGGACTGGAATCCCAGCTCAACTACGATCTGCTGTCCTCCCACAACGCGGTGGTCGACCGGATCATGAACGAGTTTGAGAATAAACGGAATCCCGGAGATACGGCCGTGACAACACTCGATGCGGACGTCCAGGCCGCCGCCGGCGCCGCGCTCGGTTCCCGGCAGGGAGCCATCGTTGCGATGAGCCCTTCCTCGGGCGATATCTACGCGATGCTCAGCAAACCGGATTTTGATCCGAATTCCATCGAGGCCGACTGGGAGGCGATCGTCGGCAATGAGAGCAACAGCCAGCTCCTGAACCGGGCGCTGCAGGGCCTCTATCCGCCGGGATCGACCTTCAAGATCGTGACGGCGCTCAGCTTTATGCGGGCGAATCCGGATTTTGAGAATTTCATTTTCAACTGCGAGGGGTCGCTCACGAGCGGAGACGCGACGATCCACTGTTCGGGCGGAAATATCCACGGGGAAGAGTCGTTTGAATCGGCCTTCGCCAACAGCTGCAACTGCGCGTTCGCGTCCATAGGCCTCTCGCTCGGCGCGGACAGTCTGAAAAGTGCCGCGGAGGACCTTCTTTTCAACAAGGATCTCCCGATCAGCCTGACCAACCGCTCAGGAAAGTTTTCGCTTGCCGCCGACGCGCCGGACGGGCTTGTCATGCGGACCGCCTTCGGTCAGGGAGACACGCTGACGACGCCGTTTCACATGGCGCTCATCGCCTCGGCGGTCGCGAACGACGGCATTCTCATGCAGCCCAGGCTTCTTCTCAGCCTTCGGAGCGAGGACGGCACCTGGGAGAGAACGGAAGGCGTCAGGGAGTACGGCGAGATCATCCGGAAGGAGGAGGCCGGCGAGCTGGCCCGCCTCATGAGAGGCGTCGTGACAGGCGGCTCGGGCATCGCGCTCTCAGACCTTCCCTATGAGGTCTGCGGCAAGACCGGGTCGGCTGAATACGTGCGTCCGGACGGTTCGACGGGCACGCACGCATGGTTTGTGGGTTTTTCAAAGGAGCTGGACATCGCATTTGCGGTGCTGGTGGAGGACGGCGGATCGGGCAGCGAGGCTGCGGTGCCGATTGCGCGGACAATTTTGGAAACATTTGCACAAAAAAGGTAGATAAAGGAATAAAAAAATGTTAAAATGGGCAAAGGATCTTATCATAGGAGAGAGTGTCGGCACAAAAGCCGCGGGAATCAGAAAAAAACTGGATGCCGGCGAGACGGTGACCATGTATTTTCTGATCACGATGACGCGCGGCGCCGACCAGCTTGAGATCATCAACACCGCCTACCTCGCGCAGTCTTATGTCAGGGAGAACCTCCCCTGCATCATCGGCATCGCGGGTTCAAAACCGGAAGCCGGTACGATGGTTGAGGAACTTGTCAATGAGTGCCTTATGAAGACCGGCGGCGCGGATCTCAAAAGCTACCTTGCCGACAGGATCTGAAATTTAAAAGAAACGCACAAGGACGCGGAAAATGGGAATCCTGTTTTTCATTCTAAAACTGATAGGGAAGATCCTTCTCATCATCCTTCTGCTGCTTCTCCTCATCATCCTGCTTGTCCTGTTCGTCCCGTTCCGCTACCGGATCGACATCAACAAGGAGGGCAGAAGCGGAGGAGGCACGGCGACCGTCTCCTGGCTGCTCCGGATGGTCCAGGTCGTCGTCGGGGCGGACTTAAGCCTTGATACCGGCTTTAAGGTGATCAAGGACGTGAAGCTCTTCGGCGTCTCCCTGTTTTCTCTGCTCGGGAAAATGAAGGGCGGCGGGAAAGCTCCGGAACCCGGACCTGCCGCGGCGGATACGGCAGCGGCAGGCGAGCCATCTTCCGAAACGGCAGCTTCGGCCATCGAGGCCGCGGTTCCGGAAGAGGAGAGCCCGGCGACTGAGACAGCTGTGCCGGGCGGCGAAACCCCTGCGCCGGAGACGTCTTTTGAGGCTCAAGCGGAAGCCGGTCCGCAGGAGATGGAAGCGGGCGGAGACGCGGAGGCAGCGGAAAGCGAAGCAGACGGAGGTTCCGAAGAGAGTACAGCTCCTCCGGAAGCTGAACCGGCTGAAGGCTCCGGGGAGGGTACAGCGCCTCCGGAAGCCGAACCGCAGCAGGAAACGGCGGAACCGAAGCCGCCGGCAGAACCGAAGACGAACCCGATGGACGTTGTAAGGGTCCTTGGACGTCAGGCGCTCGCCTTCCTTCGGAGCATACCGGCGAGGATCATCGGCTTTACCTTTACCAGCACCTACCGGATCATGGAACTTCTGGTTCGGCTCATCCTTCTTGTCGGAACGGTCATCTGGCAGGCGTTCGGACTGGTCTTCAGGCTGTTCGGGCTGCCGGGCGAGATCGAGACGATCCGGGCGGCGGTTTTTGACAAATTCTGGCAGGTGGTACGGCTCATACAGAAATGGACCGCGTTCGCGACGGACGCGCAGGTCCACGAAGCGGTCGGGTTCCTTCTCGACAGAGTCAGAAAGCTTCTGGGCCACGTGATGCCGAAGAAGCTCAGGGGCCACATTGAACTCGGCTTTGAGGATCCTTCCGTCACCGGAAATGTCATGGCTGCCTATGCGGCGGTCTATCCCCTGTATCTTAACGATTTCGAGCTCACGCCTTACTTCAATGAAACGCGGTTTGAGGGAAAAGCGGACATACAGGGCAGGATCTATCTTTTCTATGTCGCGTACATTGCGGTCACAACGATTCTGAATAAGAACATAAAATATGTGATATCCTATTTAAAGCATATGAAGGAGGAAGATTCATAATGGATAACAACGATTTCGAGAGAACAGTGCAGTCGCTCTTCGGCGGCATGAACGAGTTCGTCACATCCAAGACGGTGGTCGGTGACCCGATCCATGTGGGGGATACGATCATCCTTCCGCTTGTGGATGTCACATTCGGTGTCGGAGCCGGCACCAGCACCAACGCGAAGAGCCCGAACGCGGGCGGCGGCCTCGGCGGCAAAGTGACGCCGACAGCGGTGCTTGTCATTTCCGGCGGCAATACGAAGATGGTCAACGTCAAGACGCAGGACGGCCTGACCAGGATCCTCGACATGGTTCCGGATTTCATCAACCGGTTCTCCGGCGGATCGAAGAGCACGGAGGAGGCTCCGGCTGAGGAGGCATAACAAAGAAAATCGGGCAGGAGAGGACATATCCTCATCCTGCCCGTTTTTTACGGGAGCGCAGCGGAAAATGCGCGCACGCAAAAACAGTCCATCCGGACGGATGGACTGTTTTAATCAGCGAATTGAATCATGCGCGCTCGACTTTACCGGCTCTCAGGCAATGCGTGCAAACGTAAGCATGCTGCGGAGCACCGTTAACAAGAATACGGACTCTCTTGATATTGGACTTCCACATATGATTGGATCTTCTATGAGAATGGCTCACGTTATTGCCAAAATGAGCACCCTTTCCACAGACGGAGCATACAGCCATCGATAACACCTCCTTGCAACAGAATAAGGCCAAATGGCCTGCAACGCAGACTATTTTAACAGATATGCAATAGAGTTGCAAGTGTTATTTTCAAAGTAAATGAAGTTTTCTCTTATAATAATTACTCTTTTCTTTTCAGGGAAAACGTAATATAATGGATGCATCTTTACGAAAACGGAGGATAAACCATGAACGGACGTGTAAACTCCGAGTATGGCGAAATCGAGATCGGCAGCGATGTCATCGCCATCATTGCGGGTTCAGCCGCAGTCGGATGTTTCGGCGTCGTGGGCATGGCCGCCTACAGCATGAAGGACGGGCTCGTTCATCTGCTGAAGCGGGACAGCCTGCAGCGCGGAATAAACGTTAAGATCGACAGCAGCAATCGAATATCCCTGGTGCTTCACTGCATCGTTTCCTACGGTGTCAGCATCCCGGCCATCACGGACAACCTGATCGAGAGCGTGCGCTATAAAGTTGAGCAGTTTACCGGTATGGAAGTCAATCGGATCGATATCCTGGTAGAGGGTATCCGCGTGATCGATTAATGATGGGGGAGAGCACCTTACTATGAATTCAATTGATGCTAAGATGCTCCGAAAGATGTTTCTTTCCGGAGCCAAAAACCTTGAAATAAAGAAAAACTGGATCAACGACCTGAATGTCTTTCCTGTACCGGACGGCGATACCGGCACGAACATGACCCTCACGATCATGTCGGCAGCCGAGGAGGTGAACCGCATCGCGGATCCGACGATCGACGAGCTGGCGAAAGCGATCTCTTCCGGATCTCTTCGCGGCGCGAGAGGCAATTCAGGCGTTATCCTGTCCCAGCTTCTCCGCGGCTTCACCAAAGTGATCCGCGACCGGAACGAGATCGACCGGGAGACGACGGCGGAGGCATTCTCAAGAGCTGTGGAGACCGCTTACAAGGCGGTCATGAAGCCGAAGGAAGGCACGATCCTGACCGTCGCCCGCTCGATGGCGGAGAAGGCAAACGAACTCCTCGCCGAGGAGATGAACTTCAGCGATTACTTCGCGGCGATTCTGCGCGAGGGCGATGAGACGCTTGCGAGAACACCCGAGCTGCTGCCGGTGCTGAAGGAAGCCGGCGTCGTGGACTCCGGCGGACAGGGCCTCATGGTGGTCCTGCACGGGGCGGTCGACGCGTTCAACGGACTTGAGATCGATCTCACTTTCGAGACGCCGGAGACGGTCGTCCGGCCGGTGCGCCAGCCGATCAGCACGGATGACATCAAATTCGGGTACTGCACCGAGTTCATCGTCAAGCTGGAGAAGGAGATCAGCGAGGACGACGAGGAAGCCATGAAGGAGTACCTCCTCTCGCTCGGCGACAGCCTGGTGTTCGTGGCCGGCGACGGAATGATCAAGGTCCATGTGCACACCAACCATCCGGGCAAAGCCTTCGAGAAGGGCCTCGAGTACGGCCAGCTCACCCGCATGAAGGTCGACAACATGCGCGAGGAGCACGAGGAGAAGCTCTTCAAATCCGAGGAAGTGGCGGCTGCGAGAGCGAAAGAGCTCGAGAAAGCCTCCGGAGCGGAGAAGAAGCAGGAGCCGAAGAAGTCCTACGCGTTGATCTCGGTCTCCGCGGGCGACGGCCTCTCGGACCTCTTCTCCCAGCTGGGCGTCGACGTCGTCATTCACGGCGGCCAGACCATGAACCCGAGCACGGATGACATGCTCGCCGCGATCGAGAAGGCAAA
>DFFD01000029.1 GCA_002369495.1 Lachnospiraceae bacterium UBA3785
TCGAGGCGACCTCGTCCGCCTCCCATCCGAGTGTCGAGAGGACGCGGTAATCGTAGAGTTCGCTTGCGCGGTAATAGTCGTCCACAGTGTGGATCATGACCGGCGTCGTGATGCGGACGCCGGAGAAGAAGCCGGTGCCGATGCCGATGATCGCGAAGACCGCAAAAAAGCGCCCGAATGTGCTCCGAATCTCACGGAGCGTCATGAGGAGGAGCATATGCTTTTTTCGGCCTGCTTTTTTCATGAAGGCGTTTCCTTTACCATTCGATTTCCGAGATGTCGACCCGGTGTTCATTGAGGTACATCTTCTCGATCCGGCCGTTCTTCACCGTGATGATGCGGTCCGCCATGGCGGTGAGCGCGGAGTTGTGGGTGATCACGACGACGGTCGTGCCGCTGCCCCGGCAGGTGTCGAAGAGGAGCTTTAAGACCGCCTTGCCGGTCTGGTAGTCGAGCGCGCCGGTCGGCTCGTCGCAGAGGAGGAGCTTCGGATTCTTGGCGAGGGCGCGCGCGATCGCGACGCGCTGCTGCTCGCCGCCGGATAGCTGGGCGGGAAAATTGGAGAGACGGCCGGAGAGGCCGACCTCCGCGAGCACTTCGGCCGGATCCAGCGGGTCTTTCGAGAGCTGGGTGGCGAGCTCTACATTTTCCAGGGCGGTCAGGTTCTGGACCAGGTTGTAGAACTGGAAGACGAAGCCGATGTCGTACCTCCGGTACTCCGTGAGCTGCCGGCGGCTGTAAGAAGAGATCTCGTTTCCGTCGAGAAAGACCGACCCGGAAGTCAGGGAGTCCATACCGCCGAGGATATTCAGGATGGTGGTCTTGCCGGCCCCGGAGGGTCCCACGATGACGCAGAATTCCCCCTTCTCGATCACGAAATCGGCGCCGTTCAGGGCAGGGATCTCCACCTCGCCGCTCCTGTAGATTTTCTTTACGTTTTTAAACTCGACGAATGACACGTATTTTACCCCGCTTGTCTTTTTGTGCTAAGTATAGCAGAAGAGGCCACAGCCATGTGTGAACGATCTGTAAAATTTCCCGGGACGGCGCGAGGGGGTTATTTTTCCCAGTACTCCTTCGGCTGGTTAAGCTCCCGGAAATGCCGCGGCGTGCAGCCTTTGTGTTTTCGGAAGGCCTGCCCGAAATAGCTCTGGCTGGGGAAATTCACATACTCCGCAATTTCCGCCAGGGAGAGCTCGGAGTAGAGCAGGAGATTGGAGGCACGGTCAATCCGGATCTCCGTGACGTAATCCTGGATCCGCGTGCCGGTCTCGCGGTGGAAGAGTTTCGAGAGGTAGCCGGGACTGATCCCGAGGGCCTCCGCAATGTTGTCCAGATAGATCTTCTCGCGGAAATGCTTCCTTATATAATCCTTGCAGCGCTCCGTGTAGACAGAGGAATTCTTCCGGTTCAGATGACTGCTGACCTGGCCGGCGAGCTCCCGAAGGCCGTCGTTGCGGTACTGGCGTACGCGGGCTTCGTCTGTCTGGGCGTCGCATTTTTGAATATAGTAGCCGCTGACCCGGTAGGCGTACGAGGGCGGCAGTCCGCCTTCGATGGCGGCTCTCGCGCAGAGGGAGAGGCCGATGACGGCGACATTTTTCCAGTGGCGGATCGACTGCTTCGAGAGCCTGCCGCTGTCGCTGTCCATTGACTCTGCGACAATGACGGCCGTATCCGCGTCGCCGGTTCGGATCGCCTGCATCAGCTGCTGCTCCTCGTGGTAGGAGTGGCGGTAGGCTTTGTCGTCGTCCTGTGTTTCCTCCCGGATCACAAAATCGGACTGATCGGTCCGGCTGTCCCGCTCGCTCAGCTCGGTATGCCTGCCGAGGAGGGGAAGTTCGCAGTCAGTAAAAGTCTTTCTGCAGAAAACGGATGCGGCAAGGAGGATGAGATCATACATTTCCGGCAGCGTGGAGGTGTGAGCAGTCCTGGCGCTCTCCGCGTTCGTCCCGTAGTATCTAAGGAACTCCTGCTGCTTTCCTGTGCGCAGGAGAGAAAAATACAGGGGGCCGATATAGAGAATACCGGACTCGGAGGCGACGGCAGCAAAATAGACGCCGAAATCGTCTCGTATGACGCAGGGGACGTCGCTGCCGGCAGCCCCGTCTCTCAGAGATTCCCTGAGGGCCGGCGAGCACATGAGCGGGCTGTCTCCGAGGGAATGGAAAAGCGGCGTAAGGACGCCGTCGCAGCTTTCGATGACCAGGTCGGTCCTGGTGAGAGCAGAGAGTCTCCTCAGATTGATGTACTTCATGGCGTGGCCTCCTTGCCGGATCATTTCACGTTCATTATAACATAGTATCGCCTGTCCTTGTACAGAAAACATACAAAATCAGCAGAATAACGATATACAAGGCAGGTGCGGTCTGTTATAGTAGCATCATAAACAAACAACAGCTTCAAACGTATGACCAGAAAATCAGCAGGGATGTGTAAAGCATCCCTGCATTTTTAATAGGAGGTGCACAAAATGGAACTTCATTTTCGAGTGGTCGGCAGGCTTTGCGGCCCGCTTCGGCCTCTATTATTCGGATTATGAGAACATGACGTTCACCCCGAAGAAGAGCGCGGGCTGGTACGCCGGCGTGGCAAAGAGCGGGACCGTCACACTGTAACAGCGGAGGTAACACGCATGGGAAAGGATATCAGCTGGATATTGCCGACGTTCGCGCCGTGACTCACTACAAACAGGATGAAGGAGCCTTCACATGAACAATACATATGACGTCATCTGCGTCGGAGCCGCCCTCGTGGACTCCCTGATCAAAGGCTTTGACCCGCACCCGGTCTCCGCGTCCGGCTACAGGGCGGTCTCGGGCACCTTAAGCGTCGGCGGCGAGGCGGTCAACACCTCAATGGCAGCCGCGAAGCTGGGCCTTCGGACCG
>DFFD01000141.1 GCA_002369495.1 Lachnospiraceae bacterium UBA3785
GAGGCGTTTTCCGCGCTTCGACCAGTCAGTCTCACCGAAGGTGAAATGCTCGTAAAAGTGCTTAAAATAAAGGATTTCTACGAGTTCAACTTTTGTAGCAACACTATAGTCTCGATGTGCTGCGTCTCCGGAAACATATCCACCAGGCACCACCTTCTCACCCGGAACCCATTCTCCCGCAGCACCGCCATATCGCTCTTGAAGCTCGACGCCTTGCAGGAAATGTAAACCATCTCATTCACCCCGTAGCTTATGATCTTCGCGAGGGACTTCGGCAGGATCCCCTCGCGCGGCGGATCCAGGATGATGTAGTCCGGGCGCTCCTCGATCTCCGCGAGTTTCTCGAAGACGTCGCCGGCCAGGAAGGTGCAGTTTTCGATGCCGTTCAGGGCGGCGTTCTCTCGCGCAGCCTCCACGGCTTCGGGGATGAGCTCGATCCCGTAGACATTTCCCGCGACCGGGGAGAGTACCTGGGCGATCGTGCCCGTCCCGCTGTAGAGGTCGTAGAGAACCGGACGTCGGCCGGCGGCTGATCCGGCGATGCCGGCCGTGGGCAGGGTTTCATTTTCCGCGGAGGAAGCAAAAAGCCCCTGCACGCTCCCGCCCGTCACGTAGCGGCGCACCGCGTCGTAGAGGAGCTCCGCCCCTTTCGTGTTGGTCTGGAAAAATGAAAACGCCGTGACCTTGAACTTAAGACCCAGAAGCTCCTCATAGAACCAGTCCCGGCCGAAGAGGCATTTTGCGGAGTCCACCTTGACCGCGTCCGCCTTGTTGTCGTCGTACGCGTGGAAAATGCCCGCATAGGTCCCCTCGAGCGGCAGCGCCTTAAGCTTCTCCGCCCAGGGCGCAAAATCGTGCGGATCCTGGCTCGACGTCACGAGATAGACCAGCAGCTCCCCGGTGGTCGCGGAGCGGCGCAGCAGCAGGAAGCGCAGGAAGCCGACGTGGTCGCGCTTGTTGTATTTTGGCAGGCTGTTCTCCGTACAGTAATCCAGAGTCGCCCGGAGGATCTTCGTCATGTCAGGATGCACAAGACGGCAGGTGTCCGCCGTCAGGACGTCGTAGGTGGTGTTGCGGCGATGGAGCCCCAGCGTGAGAGGCCCGCCCGGTCGGTCGTCGCCGAAGGAGAACTCCATCTTGTTGCGGTAGGCAAGCTCCGTAGGGCTCGGCAGGATTCCGTCGAACGGAGCGCCGTCGGTCACCTCGCCAAGGAGGCGCTGCACCTGGTCCGCCTTGAGCCGCAGCTGGGTCTCATAGGGGATCGTCTGGGACAGGCAGCCCCCGCACTGGGGGAAAATGCCGCAGAGCGGCTCCCGCGTCTCGAGCGGGGATTTCTCGAGGACCTCCAGAAGGTGGCCCTCCACGCGATCCTGATGTTTCTTGAATATCCGGAAGCGGACTTTCTGGCCCTGGAGGGCATTCTTCACCGTGATCTTCTGCCCCTCCTCCGTGTGGATCCGCCCGCGGTTTGGGTAGTCCACTCGCTCGATGACGCCTTCCGCAATGTCTTTTCTCTTCAGCATATCTTCTCCTCATAAATAGAGCCCCGGCATATCCGCCGGAGCTCTCCGTTTACGCGTATTGATTATTATTCTTCCTTCGCTTCCTCAGCAGCCTCCTCGGCGGGAGCCTCCTCAGCGGGAGCTTCCTCAGCCGGAGCCTCCTCCTCGTCGTCCTCGAAGAACGCGTCGTCGAACTCTTCCTCGATCTCGGCGTCATCCGCGGGCTTCACGGACTTCACGGCTTCCATGACCTTCTCCTTCGCCACTTCGGCCGCCTGGGCAACCTTGCCGGCCGCTTCCTTCACGACTTCCTTCGGGGACTTCTTCTCATCATCGAAATCGTCATCCTCGAAATCATCATCGTCATCCTCGAAGTAGTCATCGAAATCGTCGTCGAAGTCATCCTCGAAGTCCTCAAGATAATCCGGTGTGAAGAAACGGTAGACGGCGTAGGCAATCGCCGCGATCGCTGTTATGCAGCCGATGATCGCGAGTACCCACAGGACCTTATTAAACTTCTCATTTTTCTTTTTTTCTTCCTGAAGTTTAAGACGGGCAAGAATCTCATCAACTTTGTTATCCATACGGTACACCATCCTTTCAAGATATGACATTATTATAACACGTCCTTTACAAAAATGCACTACAAAAGAGCATTTTTTGCGTCTTTTTTATGCGCTTTTCATTCTTCCCGCACGAGATTTGCAAATGCAGCCAGAAGTCTCTTGCTCCCCCAGCCCTGGAAATCCACCGTGACCTCGTAATCGCGCTTTCCCTCCCGGATCTCGGTAACGACGCCGGTCCCGTACTTAACATGCCGGACACGGTCGCCCACCTTGTAGTCGAGGCCGGCAAACGGTTTCGGCGCGCTCTTTGACGGCTCTTTCTTCTCTCTCCGGATATAGGGATTGTCGTATTTTGGCGGCGGAGCCGCGACCGCCTCGCGGAAGCCCGGAATCGCCGCGGACGGAGCTTTGAGCCGCACGCCGCTGCCGCTCTCCGGCAGCCCGTTGTCGAGCATATCCCGCGGGATCTCCCGGACAAACCTGGAGACCGGATGCCGCTCCACATTGCCCCGAACCATGCGCTCGCCGGCGGCCGTCATCGTGAGACGCTTCTTTGCCCTGGTGATGCCGACGTAGCAGAGCCGTCTCTCCTCCTCGATCTCCTCCAGCGGGGACTCCGCGTTCAGGGACATCATGCCCGGGAAAACGCCCTCCTCCATGCCGGTGAGATAGACGTTCGGGAATTCCAGGCCCTTGGCCGAGTGCAGCGTCATGAGCAGCACCCGGTCGTCCCCGTCCTCGACGCTGTCGATATCCGCGATGAGCGCGACTTCCTCGAGGAAGCCGGAGAGAGAGGGGTTTTCATTTTCCGTCTCATACTGGATTGCCTTGTTGACAAGCTCCTCGATATTGCCAAGGCGGTCCGCCACGACATCTTCGTCATCCTGCTCGCGGAGCATATTTTCGTAATCGGTGGCCTCGACGATCTTTCGAAGGAGCGCGCTGACCGAGAGCTCTTTCGCGTCCTCCTTCAGCTCCTCGATGAGATCCGTGAAGGACCTGATCTTCTTCACCGTCGCGGCCGAGAGGGAGCCGATGCGGTCCGCATCCTTCGCCGCCTCGTAAAATGAAAGGCCGCCGTCCGCCGCGTAGGAAAGGATCTTCGTGATGGTCGTCTGGCCGATCCCGCGCTTCGGAATATTGACGATGCGGGTCGAAGCCACGTCGTCCACCGCGTTCGCGGTCGTTTTCAGGTAGGCGAGCAGGTCCTTGATCTCCTTCCTCGCGTAGAAATTCACGCCGCCGACCAGCTTGTAGGGCACGTTCATGAGAAGAAATTTCTCTTCAAAAAGGCGGGACTGGGCATTGGTGCGGTAGAGGACCGCGAAATCCCTGTATTCGCTCCCGCCCTCCCGTACGATGCTTCGAATCTCGTCCGCGACAAACTCCGCCTCGTCAAAGCTGTTTGGGAACCTGCGGAAGCGGACTTTCGCACCGGTTTCATTTTCGGTCCACAGCTTCTTGGCCTTGCGGCCGCGGTTGTTCCGGATCACATTGTTGGCGGCGTTCAGGATATTGCCGGTCGAGCGGTAGTTCTGCTCGAGGCGGACGACCTTGGATTCCGGGAAGATCTGCTCGAAATTCAGGATATTACGGATGTTGGCGCCCCTGAATTTGTAAATGCTCTGGTCATCGTCGCCGACGACGCAGAGATTCCGGTATTTGTCGGCAAGGAGACTCACAAATTTAAACTGGGCGGTATTCGTATCCTGGTACTCGTCCACCATCAGGTAGCGGAACTTCTCCTCGTAGATCGCCAGGACCTCAGGATGCTCCTTGAACAGCTTCACGGTGTTCCCGATGAGATCGTCGAAATCCATCGCGTTGTTGGCCTTTAAGCGGCTCTGATACTCGGCGTAGAGGCTCTCGACCTGGCGCGAGAAGAAGTCCTTCCCGGCTGCGGAGGCGTAATTTTCCGGGGAGATCAGTTCATTTTTCGCGGAGGATATCATGGAGAGCACCTGCCTCTCCTTTATCCGTTTTGTATCGATCTTCTTCAGCCGGAAAATGTCCTTCATGACCGACAGCGAATCGTCGGTATCGTAGATTGTGAAATACCGCGTGTAGCCTAGCTCCTCCGCATGACGCCGGAGGATGCGTACGCAGGCCGCGTGGAAGGTCATCACCCAGATTCTGTCCGAGCCGAAGCCGATCAGGTCATCCACCCGGCTGCGCATCTCGTCGGCAGCCTTGTTGGTGAAGGTGATTGCCAGGATATTGCCGGGCCAGACCCCGCAGACATTGATCAGATAGGAAATGCGGTGCACGAGCACGCGCGTTTTGCCGGAGCCCGCTCCGGCGAGGATCAGCACGGGACCTTCCGTTGTCCGGACGGCGTCCTGCTGTTCCGGGTTTAATTTTTCAAGAATCTCTCTTTCGTCCATCTGCCGTCAGTCTTCCTTCTCCTGCGCGGCAAGGTGGTCCCATACGATGTCGTAACCGTTGTTGCCGTAGGCCAGAGAGCGGTTGACGCGGCTGATCGTGGCCGTCGACGCCCCCGTCTTCTCCGAGATATCGAGATAGGTCTCTCCCCGGCGCAGCATTCCCGCGACGTTGAAGCGCTGCGAGAGGGACAGGATCTCATTGACCGTGCAGACGTCTTCGAAGAAAGCGTAGCATTCCTCCAGATTTTCAAGCGTCATGATCGCTCTGAAGAGATTGTCGACATCCTCCGTGTGGAGCTTTTTGTTCATTATCGTTGTTCTCCTTTGTGTGTGATCCGCAGCCGCGTAATGATGCCGGGCAGTCCATTATATCTTACCACTTCACAGTGCTAAATTCAATGAGAGGAAGAAAACTTTTCTTGAAGAGTTCCGCGTTGAATGATACTATTGACATATAAAAACCGAACGGAGAATAAAAACATGCAGGACCCAAGCACCTTATATAAATTAATTATACTGTTCATGCTGCGCAAGGTTTCCTTCCCGCTCACCAACTCCCAGATCACCGAGTTCATCGTAGGGAAGGAGTACACGGACTATTTCCACGTGCAGGAGGCAATCAACGACCTTCTGGACGCCCACCTCATCTCGGCGGAGAAGATCCGCAACGTCTCGCAGTACACCGCCACGCTGGAGGGCGAAAAAACGCTCGAGTACTTCCGCTACATGATCTCCGACTCCATCAAAAATGATATTTCGGAATACCTGCAGGAAAATGCACTCGAGCTTCGCACCGAATCCATGACGCGCGCTGATTACCGCATCACGCTGAACCATGACTATGAAGTCCACTGCTATGTCAGGGAGGGTTCCGAGACCCTGATCGACCTCCGCTTCACGGTGACGACCGAGGAGGAGGCGGAGCGGGTGTGCGCGAACTGGCCGGAGAAGTCGCAGGAGATTTATATGCATGTCATGACGTCGCTTCTGTAAAGACTCAGGGACGGTTCCCACCGCGCGGGCTGAAGCCCGCGCTCCCAGGAACCGTCCCCCAAAAAAAGCCCGCGCTCCCAGGAACCGTCCCCGAAAAAAGCCCGCGCTCCCAGGAACCGTCCCCTTTATCTTTCCTTTATCTTTCCTTTATCTTTCCTTGATCCTCTTCAGCCGGTCGTTCACGACCTTCTCGTAGCCGATCTCGCCCGGCTCGTAAAACCTCTCGTCCCTGATCTCATCGGGGAGATACTGCTGTTTCACCCAGTGGTCCGGATAGTCGTGGGCATACTTGTAGCCCACGGCTTTTTCTTCGTCTCCGACGCCGTTCGCGTGAACGTTCATCAGGTGGCCGGGGACGGACGTCTTCACGCGGCGGACACTTTCGAGGGCGCGGTCGAGCGCCATGTAGGCCGCGTTGCTCTTCGGGGCGGTCGCCACATAGACGGCGGCCTCCGCGAG
>DFFD01000032.1:0-260 GCA_002369495.1 Lachnospiraceae bacterium UBA3785
ATGACGGACATCGCGTAGTCGATATAATTTTTCTGCATCAGGTCCGAGTAGTCGGTCCTGATAATACGATCCTGTATATCCTGCATAGTCACCTGTCCTTATACGTCGAGTTCCGCGTCGCGCGCATGCTCGTAAATGAACTCCTTGCGCGGCGGCACGTCCGTTCCCATCAGTATCTCCGTGATATCCGAGGAGAGTCTTGCATCCCCGATCTCGATACGGCGGAGCATGCGGGTCTCCGGGTTCAGCGTGGTCTCCCA
>DFFD01000032.1:318-2855 GCA_002369495.1 Lachnospiraceae bacterium UBA3785
TCCCACAGCTGCTCCGCGTCCATCTCGCCCAGACCCTTGTAGCGCTGCAGCGTGAATTTCGAATTCTTGTGCTTCTTGCGGTAGCGCTCGAGCGCCTTGTCATCATAGAGATACTCGCCCTCGCCCTTGGCCGGCATGACCTTGTAGAGCGGCGGCATCGCGATGTAGACGTGCCCCTCGGAGATGAGTTCCGGCATATATCTGTAAAATAAAGTCAGCAGCAGCGTCCCGATGTGGGCACCGTCGACGTCGGCATCCGCCATGATGATGATCTTGTCATAGCGGAGCTTTGTGATGTCGAAATCATTGCCGTAGCCCTCGGAGAATCCGCACCCGAAGGAGGTGATCATGGTCTTGATCTCCGCGTTCGCGAGGACCTTGTCGATGCTGGCCTTCTCCACATTCAGGATCTTGCCCCGGATCGGCAGGATCGCCTGATAGTTGCGGTCCCGGGCGGTCTTGGCGGATCCGCCGGCGGAATCTCCCTCGACGATAAAGATCTCGCACTTTGAGGCGTCGCGGCTGATGCAGTTCGCAAGCTTCCCGTTCGTGTCAAAGGAATACTTCTGCTTCGACAGCATGTTGGTGCGGGTCTTCTCCTCCGCCTTGCGGATCTTCGCGGACTTCTCCGCACAGGAGAGGACCGCCTTCAGCGCATCGAGATTCCGGTCGAAATAGTGAGGCGCCTCCTCCGAGACGATCTTCGCGACGACACGGGAGGCGTCCGGATTGTCGAGCTTGGTCTTGGTCTGGCCCTCAAAGCGGGGATCCGGGTGCTTGACCGAAATCACGGCGGTCATCCCGTTCCGGATGTCAGGCCCCGTGAAATTGGCGTCTTTATCCTTCAGGACACCGATCGTCCGGGCATAGCTGTTCATGACCGTGGTAAAGGCGGTCTTGAAACCGGTCAGATGAGTGCCTCCGTCGGCGTTGTAGATGTTGTTGCAGTAGCCGAGGACATTTTCATGAAATTCATTGACATACTGGAGGGCGACCTCAACCTGGATCCCCTCGTCATGTCCCTTAAAATAGATCGGCTCCGTCAGGCACTCCGCGCTTTTGTTCATTTCCCGGACGTAGCCGACGATGCCCTCCGGCTCGTGGTAGGTGTTCTCCTTCGCCTCATCGCCCCGAAGGTCCGCAAAATGGATCGTCAGACCGGGATTTAAGTAAGCGGTCTCATGGAGACGCGAACGAACCTCGGTCGCCGAGAAGCGCGTCACCTCGAAGATCTCCGGATCCGGCAGGAAATTGACGATCGTGCCGGTCTCCTTCGTTTTCCCGATCACGGGCAGGAGCCCCTTCACGAGCTCAAGATCCGGCTTGCCCTGCGCATAATGGTCGTGATGAATTGCGCCGTCGCGCTTTACCTTCACGTCCAGATAGGTGGACAGGGCGTTCACGACCGAGGAGCCGACGCCGTGCAGGCCGCCGGATGTCTTGTAGGCGTCATTGTCGAATTTGCCGCCGGCGTGCAGGGTCGTATAGACCAGCCGCTCGGCGGGGACACCCTTTTCGTGCATGCCGACAGGGATCCCGCGGCCGTTATCCTCGACTGTGCAGGACCCGTCTTTCTCCAGAGTTACATTGATATGATCACAGTATCCGGCCAGGTGCTCGTCCACCGCGTTGTCCACGATCTCGTAAATCAGGTGATTGAGACCCTTCCGCGAGGTGGATCCGATGTACATTCCGGGACGGCGGCGCACCGCCTCGAGCCCCTCCAGGACCTGTATGCTGCTTGCATCGTAAACTTGTTTCTTAGCCATAGTGCCTCCTTGCGCCCATGATTATAACATAACAAACATACGTTCGCAAGCTTTTTATATTGCGCATCTCAGCTTCTCCGGCAGTCAAAAAGGCTCCGGTGAATACGGCTGTACCGCATCCATCCGGAGCCTTATATTGATCCTCTTATACTGCCGATACGCTCATTTTACGCGGCAGGGGGTTACTCCGCTTTCTGAAATGTGCTTTCAGGCAGCATTTTCGAATATGCCTTACTCAAGAGTACCGTACATGACGTACCAGTAACCGTACGGAGAATGCCAGGTGTTCTTGAGTTCCGGCTTCTGCAGCCAGAAATCGTTGTAGTAAGCAACCGGAGCCATGGCAGCATCCTTAAGGAGGACCTGCTCAGCCTCGTGAAGCTTGGTGTAATGCTCTTCGATGTCGGCAGTTGTTCTTGCCTCTTCGACCAGCTTGTCGAATTCCTCGCTGGAGTACTTGCCGTCATTGTTGCCGTTTGCGGTCTCGAGCAGGTTGATCATGTTGGACGGATCATCCCAGTCATAGACCCAGCCGTTGCGGGCGACATCGAAGTTGCCTGCACGTCTGTCAGCGGTAACAGTCTTCCACTCCTGGATATCGATCGTCATGTTGATGCCGAGCTCGCCCCATGCGTTCTGCAGATACTCTGCAACCGGCTTGTGGTAACCGGAATCGTTGGTCAGATACTTGATATCCGGGAAGCCTTCGCCGTTCGGATAGCCGGCCTGTGCAAGAAGATCTTTTGCCTTCGCGAGGTCTTCCTCATA
>DFFD01000108.1 GCA_002369495.1 Lachnospiraceae bacterium UBA3785
GATCGTGGTATTCGGCGGATTTTTTCTCGAGGTTTTCATTTTCAGCGCGAAGGCCCGCCAGCTTCTCGCGGATCGCGCGAAGGCGCTCCTCCGACTCCGCGATGCGGCTCTTCGCCTCGCCCTCCTCCTCGGTGTAGCGCAGGAGCCTTCCGGAGAGCTCCGCCTTCCGGATATCGATCTGTTCGAGCATCGTATCGTACCGCTGGATGCGGCTCTTGACGTTGGCCCGGCTGTTCAGGAGGCCGATCACCTCGCTCTTCGAGGCGTTGATCTTCCCGGAGAGCTCTGTGATGGACGCCTCCAGCTCCTGGAGCTCGCCTGTCTCACTCTTCTGCTCGCGCAGCGCGAGGCGGATATTCTTCGTGACCTCCCCGGACTCGGCGTCGATCTTGTCTTTCTCCGCCTGTTTCCGGGCGATTTCAGAGGCGATGGCAGCCTTGCGGCCCTTAAAATGCTCCCCGCTCTGCCTGGTCGTGTTGATCTGCTCCTTAAGAAGGTCGATCTGACCTTTCAGCTGCTCCCGGATGACGGAATTTCTGGAAATGCTCTCCGTGAGCGCCGCGCTCTTCTCGTCAATCTCGCCGATGGCGTTCTCCAGCGCCTCGTAATCACTCTTTACCTTATCGAGTCTCGCGGTCGTCTCCGCGATCTCATCGTCCGCGATCTTCGCTTTTTCCGAGAGCTCGGCGAGCTCCACGCCGGCCGACTCGTCGTCGATGAGGTAGAGATTGATGTCGAGGTCTTTCAGTTTTCCGCGCCGGTCGAGGTAGATTTTGGCGGTCTCCGACTGCTTTCTGAGCGGTTCCAGCTGGCCTGTCAGCTCCGAGAGGATATCGGTCACGCGGAGCAGGTTCTGCTGCTCCTCCGCGAGCTTCTTCAGGGAAGCCGCCTTGCGGCGCTTGAACTTGACGATGCCGGCCGCCTCGTCGAAGAGCTCGCGGCGCTCGTCCGGCTTGCCGGAGATGATCCGCTCGATCTGGCCCTGGCCGATGATGGAGTAGCCTTCCTTGCCGATACCCGTGTCGTAGAAGAGCTCGTGGATATCGCGCAGCCTCGAGGGCACGTTGTTGATCAGGTATTCGCTGTCGCCGGAGCGGTAGAGCCGCCTCGTGACCGTGACCTCCGGGTAGTCGACGTCGAGAGCCCGGTCTTCATTGTCAAATGTGATCGCCACCGCGGCAAAGCTCTGCGGCTTACGCGCGGCCGTCCCGGCAAATATGACGTCCTGCATGTTCCCGCCGCGCAGCTGCTTCGCGCTCTGCTCGCCGAGGACCCAGCGGACCGCGTCGGCGACGTTGGACTTTCCGCTTCCGTTCGGTCCGACGATGCCGGTGATCCCCTGGTGGAACTCGAAGACCATTTTGTTGGCAAAGGACTTAAAGCCCTGCATTTCAATTTTCTTCAGGTACATTCAGCTCATCCAATCTTCTGTCAAACTTTTTCACTGCTTCCTTCGCGGCCATCTTGGAAGCGTTCTTCTTCGTGGAACCGCTGCCGGTCCCGAGCGTCTCTCCGTTCAGCCTCACTTCCATCGTGTAGCGGCGGTCGTGGGACGGCCCTTCCTCGGCGGTAAGGACGTACTCCACATTTTCCCCGCGCTCCTGCACGAGTTCCTGGAGCTCGGACTTGTAATCCCGGTAGAGATCATCGTCCCGCAGCACCATGAGGATGTGCTTCAGCACGAATTTTCTGGCCTTCTTAAAGCCCCCGTCGAGGTAAATTGCCCCGATGACGGCCTCCGTCGCGTCCGAGATGATCGAATCCTTCTCCCGGCCTCCGTTTGCGTCCTCCCCGCGTCCGAGGCGCAGAAACCTCGGCAGCCCGAGACGTCTCGCGCAGATCGCGAGCGACGGTTCGCAGACCATGCTCGCCCGCATCGCGGAGAGCGAGCCTTCGTCCCTTTTCGGGTGATTTTTGTAGAGAAATTCCGCGCTGACCGCCGCCAGTACCGCGTCGCCCAGGAATTCCAGCCTCTCGTTGTGCGCGATGTGCCTGTTCCGGTGTTCGTTGGCAAATGAAGTGTGCGTCACGGCGGTCAGAAGGAGCTCCTTATCGGAAAATGAATACCCGATCGTCTCCTCCAGCTGCTCCAGCGTGATGACGGTCTTCTCCGCCTGTCTTTCCTTATTTTCTTCTGTCATACGCTCATACTTCCATGTCCGCGCGGGCTTCCCCGACGAGTGTGAGGGCGTCCGGCACCGAGTCGAGTCTCGCGGCGCCCGCCTCATCGATCCGGATCCCGAAGAGATCCTCGAGAGCCGAGATGATCGCGACCAGATCCATCGAATCCGCGTCGAGGTCCTCCCGGAAGGACACATTGTCCCGAAGCTTCTCCGGCGTCGTCTTCATGACTGCGGCGATCGTCTCCCTGATTTTCTCCAGTTCCACCTTTTTACCTCCGCTGCATCTAAAAAGGCTGCCGCCATCCGGCGGCAGCCTTTAGGTCTGCTCTACTTCTATCAATCAGCGTCCTGCTTGACGATCTCTCTCTTGTTGTAAGATCCGCAGGCCTTGCAGACACGGTGCGGCATCATCAGCGCGCCGCACTTGCTGCACTTGACAAGCGTTGTTGCCTGCATCTTCCAATGCGCTCTCGTCTTGTCGCGTCTTGCAGCACTGTGCTTATTCTTTGGGCAAATGGACATCGGTTACACCTCCTATCCTTAAGACACTTCGAACATTATACAGAAGGTGTCCTTATTTTGTCAATATCTTTTTTCAAAAAATTGCTTTACGCAAGCCCCGCCACGCGAACCGTCTCGCGCGCGATCGCCAGCTCTTCATTTGTCGGGATGACAAACACGCGGACCTTGGAATCCGGCGTGGAGATCTCGACCTTCTTGCCGCGGATCGCGTTCTTCTCCGGATCGATCTTGATGCCGAGGTACTCAAGGTTCTTGCAGACGTCTGCACGGACCGTGCCGTCGTTCTCGCCGATGCCGCCGGTGAAGGTGATCGCATCCACGCCGTTCATCGCTGCCGTGTAGGAGCCGATGTACTTGATGACGCGATACTTGAAGGCCTTGAGAGCGAGCTGCGCTCTCTCGTTGCCGTCGTTCGCTGCCGCTTCGAGATCACGGAAGTCGGAGGAGACGCCGGACATAGCCATGACGCCGGACTTCTTGTTGAGGATCGTCAGGACTTCGTCGACGGAGATGCCTTCGCCGTTCGCGATGGTCTGGACAACTGCCGGATCCATGTCGCCGGAGCGTGTGCCCATGATCAGGCCTTCAAGAGGGGTGAGACCCATGGAGGTATCCTGGCACTTGCCGCCGATGGACGCGGAGATGGAGGCGCCGTTGCCGAGGTGGCAGACGATCACTCTCTGGTTGCCTTCCGGCAGCTTCGCGAACTTGATGGTCTCGCCGGAGACGAACATGTGGGAAGTACCGTGGAAGCCGTAGCGGCGGATGGAATACTTCTCATAGTACTTCGGATCGATACCGTAGAGGTATGCGTACGGCTCCATGGCCATGCCGAAGGTGGTGTCGAAGACGGCAACGTTCGGCTTGCCCGGCATGGCGGCTTCGCAGGCGACGATGCCCATGAGGTTGGCCGGATTGTGGAGCGGGCCCAGCGGGAAGCACTCTTTGATGACTTCCTTGACCTTCTCGTCGACCAGTGTGGACTCCGTGAACTTCAGGCCGCCGTGGAGGACGCGGTGTCCGACAGCGGAGATCTCGTCGACGCTCGATACGACGCCGTGCTCCGGATCGACCAGAGCGTCGAGGACCATCTGGATGGCTTCCTTGTGGGTCGGCATCGGAGCCGCATTGACATAGTCTTCCTTGCCCGGAACCTTGTGGGTCAGGACGGAGCCTTCGATACCGATTCTCTCGCAGAGGCCTTTTGCCTTGACGGATTCATCAGCGGTGTCGATGAGCTGGTACTTAAGGGAGGAGCTGCCTGCGTTGATGATAAGGATTTTCATTTTCTATACCTCGTCTAAATTATTTGTCAGCGATCTGGCACTGGACAGCCGTGATCGCAACAACACCTACGATATCCTCTGCGGAGCAGCCGCGGGAGAGGTCGTTGACCGGAGCGGCGATGCCCTGGGTCATCGGGCCGTAAGCTTCCGCCTTAGCCAGTCTCTGAACCAGCTTGTAGCCGATGTTGCCTGCGTCAAGGTTCGGGAAGATGAGGGTGTTCGCATGGCCCGCAACCTTGGAGCCCGGAGCCTTGAACTCGCCGACCGACGGAACGATCGCGGCGTCAAGCTGCAGGGTGCCGTCCAGAGCGAGGTCCGGATTCTCTTCCTTCGCGATGCGGGTAGCTTCCTCGACCTTGGTGACGTCAGCGTGCTTTGCGCTGCCCATCGTGGAGTAGGAAAGCATGGCGACCTTCGGCTCGTCGCCGGTCAGGGCTCTGTAGGAATCTGCGGAGGACTTGGCGATGGCAGCGAGCTCCTCGGCGGTCGGGTTCTGGTTCAGGCCGCAGTCAGAGAACACAAATGTGCCGTTGTTGCCGTACTCGCAGTTCGGAACGTTCATCAGGAAGAAGGAGGAGACAAGCTTCGTGCCCGGAGCGGTCTTCAGGATCTGAAGGCTCGGACGAAGGGTGTCAGCGGTGGAGTGGCAGGCGCCGGAAACCATGCCGTCAGCGTCGCCCATCTTGACCATCATGACGCCGTAGTAGGTGTAGGAGGTGGTCATGATCTCGGTAGCCTTCTCCTTGGTCATGCCCTTCTTCGCGCGGAGCTCAACCAGCTTGTCGATGTAAGCCTCGGTCTTCGGGCAGGTCTTCGGATCAACGATGACCGCGCCGGTGATGTCGCAGTCCTGCTTGTTGGCGGCGACTTCTTCCTCGGAACCGATGATGACGATGTTCGCGAAACCTTCCTTCAGAACCTGCTCCGCTGCCTTGTAGGTACGGATGTCCTCGGACTCCGGAAGGACGATGGTTTTCTTGCTGGCCGCTGCGCGGGCTTTAATGGTATCAATGAATGCCATGACGTTCATTTCTCCTTTCAAAATGAAATTGAAAAATTATATGCAGTAGTATTATACTCTTTAAAGAAGCGTCTAACAAGTGATTTTATGGTACATTATTCAAAACATTCCACAAGATATTGTGTAATTTGATATTTTAATATTGATTAAGGAGCTTTTCGAAAATGAAAACCGCCGCCGTCATCGCCGAATTCAACCCCTTCCACAACGGGCACGCCTATATACTTGAAAAAGCCCGCGCCGTATCCGGCGCGGACTGTGTGCTGACCCTCATGAGCGGGGACTTTGTGCAGCGCGGCGGGCCTGCGATCGCGGACCGGCACGTGAGAGCCTGCATGGCGCTCTCCTCCGGAGCGGACCTCGTCCTCTCCTCCCCGACATCCGTCGTGCTCTCCTCGGCGGAGGGCTACGCGGAAGGTTCCCTTAAGCTTCTTGCCTCCCTAAACACGGTCGATTACCTGGTCTTCGGCTCCGAGTGCGGGGATATCGACGCTCTCACCTCCTGCGCGAAAGTCCTTCTTCATGAGGATGAAGCTTTCAAAGAAAAGCTTCATGAAGGTCTTAAGAACGGCCTCTCCTTTCCGCGGGCCCGCGCGGAAGCCCTCCCGGAGTTTGCCGGCCTGCTCGACGGTCCCAACAATATCCTCGGGATCGAGTACATCAAGGCGATCCTGAAGTATGATCTCCCGATCATCCCCGTGACGGTTCCCCGCACGGGAAATGCCCACAACGCCTCCGCCGCAGTCGGAAATTATGCCTCCGCATCCTTTATCCGGGAGCGGATCCTCGCGGGGGATAGTTCCTGTGAGAATTTGATTCCCAAAGTCGCAGTGCCGGCACTGAAGTCTTACCTTGACGAGCACGCGCCGCTCTCGGCGGATGATTTTTCATTTCTTCTTGCGCTCAATCTCTTCAAGGCCTCCTCCGCCGAAGAGCTTTCTTCTATTAAGAATGTACCTCTGTCTCTCGCAAGGACGATCTATAGCAGCCGGGATGCCTTCGTCTCCTTCACGCAGTTTGCGGAGCTTGTGAAGTCCCGCTCGGTGACCCGGACGGCGGTCGACCGGGCGCTCATGTCGATCGCGCTCGGCCTTGCGTCCTCCCCGAAAGAATCGGGGCTTTTCGCCCATGTGCTGGGGTTTCGCGAGTCGGCCCGCCCGCTCCTTTCGGCCCTCGCGGCTCGCTCGGAGGTTCCCGTGATCCTGCGACCTTCCCGGGAGTCCTCGCTCCCGAAGTCCTTCCGGGAGGAGACGTCTCTCTCCGACCTCTACAATCTCGTCCGGGCTCAGAAGGAGGGGCGGCCCCTCCTGCGGACGCTTTCGCATCGGGTGATCACGGTGTGAGGGAGCCTCCAGGACGGTTCTCGGAAGCTCCCTGAAGCTTTCTCCAGACCGATATTTTCTTTACCATGCGCTCTCTTTTCTCCCTGCAAAGTATATTTCACCGCTAATTTCCGCCTTTCACCGTCAAAATACTTTGCATGCACCTTCTGAAACTCTCATTAAAGTAAAACCAAGGAGGCACCTCGCTCGAATCTCGCCAATCTAACTTTAATTTTCCTCTCAGAACCCTTTAGCAAAGAGTTTTCTTCATTTTCAGTCTTTTAACCGTCTCAATTTAACTTTGCCGTCTCCCTCCGTTATCTTCCGCAAAGCAAGCCCCCTCTTTTCACTCTCACTCGAAGAACCTGTCCCGCATCATCTTTTCAAAATTCCTCATATTTAGCGGACAGTCCGATGATTCCATCGTATATAAGAAATCCCTTCCGACCTGGAATCCCGCTTTCTGATAATCCCTGATCTTTAAAAGCGCATCTCTCGCATAATCTTCATCCTGCATCATCCCGAAGTGTTCATATATGACAGCTCTCCTCTCACTGACATCGAGAATTGTAAAATCCGGGTATACCGGATGACGCCGCTCGATGTTCGCCGGGCACTCATAGCGGTAAGGAAGTTTCATCAGGAGAAGCTTGTCGGCGATCATTTTCTCACTCTTTGACCGCACCCGCTCTCCCCGTTCCGAGTAAATCTCAGGCGCATCTTCTGAAAATGAAAGCCCCCTGTACGCCACCCCCTCCCATTCTTTTATATAGAGTGCGTCCGGAAGAACATATGGCTTGATGAGCGCCTTCCTTCCCGGTGCGGAACGTTCATAGATATCCGCAAGCGCAGCATATAAGAAAGAGATATTTCTCTCACATCCGCTCTTTTTGATCTGAAGAAGTTTCTTTTTGATTGCCGACGCGGCGCAAATAAATTCTCTGTCATAATCCCTCTGAACCAGCGCAGCCGCAAGCGGAAGCTTATCTTTGGCAAGATATTTTCCGGGCCGCTCCTGAGGCGATTCCTTAAGAAGATACTGATTTCTGCCGTGGGTGTGCATCACGCTAATGATTCCGGCGGGCGCTCTCCTCTCTGATGCCTGTGCTTTTGCCACAAGCTGTTCGAGGATTTTGATCTGTTCATCGATCGTCACGGTTGTCATATTTTATCCTCCGGTATTCTAATTTTATCCTTGAAAATCAGAAAAGCCCCGGATTCTCTCCGAGGCTTTTCTCTTTATAAAAATGTCTTTATCTTGCTTACGCTTTTTCATGCTTTGATGCTACTACCCGGGCAGAGAAATGTCAAGAAGAACCGTAAACCGTCCCGGATGTCCTCTTTTTCTTTAACGCCCGCATTCTTTCTCCCGGCAAAGTAGATTTCATTGGCATTTTTCACCCTTCACCGCCAAAGTTCTTTGCAGACATCTCACAGCACTCACATTAAAGTAAAAACAAAGAGGCAACTCGCTCGAATCTCGCCAATCAAACTTTAATTTCCTTCTCTCATCCTTGCAGCAAAGAGAATTCTTGAATCGCCGCCCTTAAAAGTACACCATTCAAACTTTGCCAGACTACTCAGCTGCCAGAATTAAAGTAATCACCCCGATTCATGCTTCAAAGCGTCCAAAATCCGACTTTGCCCTATATGTCCCTCTTCATCTGCAAAGAATGCAATCCTTATTCAGCCGGCTTTAATCCCCGTCACCTTCCCTCCCCTCACCGCACACACCTATACCGGCCGTCTGCCGCCCCCACGTAAGCCAGCCCTTAATTGCATGGCAATAAGAATCCGCTCGTTTTTCATTTTTCACCCTCACATGAGTGTGATCCAGTCCGTGTACGAGACCGGGATGAGGCTGTAGGGCTCCCCCTTCTGCCCGATGCGCACGGCGATGCCGACCCTCTCCGGCACCTCCGTGTACCCGCTCACGATTAAAACATCCGAGATACCGTCCTCTGTCTCCTTCCGCGTCCCCTCGAGCACGTGCAGCTCCTCGCCGTTCTCCGAAAGAATCGTAAAATGAACCCCCTCCGTCTCCCGAAGCTCCTCACTGAGCTCCGTGGCGAGCTCGATCCGGAGGCAGTTGGCCGAGGCCGCTGCCGAAAGGACCGTGACATTGCACGCATCATGCTCAAAAATCTGTTCCTTCGGAAGTCTTCTTACGACTCCGCCGCCTCCCGCCATCTCAAAGGTCAGCTCCTGGTTCTGATAGCGCATCCCATCCCGGCCGTACACGTTCACGGCGAGCGTCGCGCGAAAAACCGGGCCCGGATTTCTCTTTGTGACATCCGCCCGCAGGGCAAATGTATCCTCGCTCTCAGCCATGCACGAAGGCGGCTCCTCGTTCAGCACATCATCGATGTAGAGTTCGTGCGGCGCAATGTCATAATTCTTCGCGGCCTCCGTCTTCTCCATGACGGCAAAGAGCTCGATTCCGTCGCACTTCGCCTCAAGGATCCTGATGAGAGGCTCATCCACGGGGAGCACCGGGAGCGAATCCATATCGACACTGCCCCCTTCAAGGTCTCTTGCACAGTGGTCCGGCCCGCTGATTTCCGTCACGACTTCGGTCTTTATGCCCTCCTTCGCCGCCTCGCTTAAGAAAGTTTTCGGGAAAAACGTCCCGAGTCCTCTGTACATGCCGGCGGCCGCTAAGAGCAGCGCGGCGGCAGCCGCTCCAGCGGCCAGAACGCTTCTCCTGCCCTTCCGCTTCTCATTTGTGATCCGGGGAGCCTCCCCCTCCTCAAGCGAAAGCGCCTCCAGGAGCGCATTGTGAAAGCTCTCCGGCATTGCGGGATACTCAGTCATCCATTCGTTTTTCATTATTCTCCTCCTTCCAGAAACTTTTTGATCGCCAGCCTGCCGCGCCGAAGATACGTCTTCACGGTTCCCTCCGGGACCGTGAGAATGTCCGCGATCTCACGGACACGGTAGCCCTCGATGTAGTGCATCACGACTGCGGCGCGGTAGTCCTCCGGGAGCGTAAAGATCGCCTCATAGAGGTCACTGTAATCCCTCCTTCGCTCATCGGGCAGGTCAAACATTCCCTCCTCGCCGCCGACAACATAGCTTTTCTCTTTTCTTAAGATGTCATAGGCGGTCCGGATCAGGATCCGTATGAACCAGGTCTTCGCGTAGGCGTCGTTTTTGAGCGAGGGCAGGTTCTCGAGGGCCTTCGCTACCGCCTCCTGGGCGGCATCCGCGCAGTCCTCGTCATTTTTCAGGATGGATTTGGCGATCCGGTAGATCTGCTGTTCATTTCTGATTACCATCCGGCCAAAGGTTTCCTTGTTCATGAAAATGAATCTCTCCTTTTATTGTTCTCTTCTACAGATTAGACGTCGGCGGGGTTCATAAGGTTTCAGGAAAAAGCACAAAATTTCACCCCGGCAGAAATCCCGCCGGGGTTTCACAATGCATCATAATCTTTCCGACTTCATCTTACAAGGGCAATTCGCCCCTTATCCATCTCGTACACCCTGTCGCACAGAATCTCAATGTCCTCCCGGCTGTGGCTCGCGATGAGCAGCGTCTTCCCTTTATTTTTAAGAGAAATGAAAAGCTCCCGCATGTCTCTGACTCCCTCGTTGTCGAGCCCGTTCATCGGCTCGTCCAGGATCAGGATGTCCGGGTCCTCCATGATCGCCTGGGCGATTCCGAGGCGCTGCCTCATCCCCATGGAATACTTCCGGACCGGGCGGCGGTCGCCCGGCTCGAGCCCGACCAGACGGATCGCCTCCTCTGCCGCGTCCCGCCGTACCTTCCCGCCGATCTCCATCAGGTAAACGAGGTTCCTGAGGCCCGGGTAATGCAGGAGGAATCCCGGTTCCTCGATGAGAGCCCCCAGCGAATCGCGGTCAATACGGACCTTTCCGCTGTCAGGGATATAAAGCCCCGTAAGGCACTTGAAGAGGACGCTTTTACCGGACCCGTTGCGCCCGATGATCCCGCATATCGTGCCGGCTTCAACAGAAAAGCTTACATTCCGAAGCACCGGCTCGCTGCCGAAATATTTGACCAGCCCTTCTGCCGATACAGTCTCTTTCCTTTCCATGTCACCACCTCATTTCCCGATATCACTCCGATATGTAACCGCGATTGAGACCGCAGCTGTGAGCACGATCCCTGCACCGAGGCGCCATGCAGCCCCTGCAAGGTCCATCTTAAGGCTCCCCGAAGTGATCGCCGCAAGATCCGTCCAGGCGCTCGGAACCAGATTCCGCGTCCATTCCGGAAAATACCAGACCCGCGCGACGATCACGATATCCGCAAGGCAGACGACCAGCGATGCTGCCTGCCCGACAATGAGGTTCAGCATCCATGAGAGGAACCCGTAAAAAGTACAGACCAGGAAGACCAGCAGGAAGGCTGCGGCCAGAGCTTCCGCCGGCGTGTAATTGAAGAGGATGTTCGTCGTGACGCGGATCGTCAGTCCAAACTCTGCCCAGGCATCCGACATGGCAAGCGTCGTCCAGACCTTCCCCCATCGGTTGGAAAACTCGATTCCCGGGAAGAGCAGCAGCGTCCCGGCCAGAAGGAGGAAGGACGTATAGAGGAACGCCAGTACCGGCACAAACAGGGCCTGCCCGGCGACCCAGGCACCTCTTCCCGCTCTTAAAAATGAAAAAAGCCGATCCCTCCCGTAAAATGGCGCGTCCATCGCAAAGAGCAGCATCCCGGCAAGGAGAGGCCCGGCAAGGTTCACGTCGCTGAACAGGAAGACAAAAAGGCAGGGTGCAGCCTTCTCCCCCGAAGACGCGATGAAATCCCGGACCGGAGAGACCGCCGCATAGAGGTAGACAAATATGCAGCCGGGAACAAGGCAGGTCTTAAGATCGGCAGCTGCTGCCCGAAGCTGGTAAAGCGTGACAAGGCATGAAGTTCGCACGAGATTTCTTTTCACCGGCCTCACCTGTAATTCCTTTCAATGCCTTTAAACATAAGCACAGCGCCTGACCCGGCCATCACGCCGGACACAATGAAGGCCCAGGAGAGGAAAAGCACCCGGCTCCCTGTCCAGCTGATCGTGCAAATGTCATAGATCCGTTCCACGGACAGGCACGGCAGCACGGCTGCCTCCCGTGAGAACACATAGAACAGCACAAAATGGATAAAGAACGGGGCCGCATATACCGCCCTTGTGTCGCTGCACCAGGCAGATATCCCCATCGCAAGGACGGCGGCCGATCCGCAGTAGAGGGCATACAGGGCGCCCTGGAGGACCAGGTG
>DFFD01000195.1:0-8328 GCA_002369495.1 Lachnospiraceae bacterium UBA3785
ACTGGCCGTACATTTTCCGGAAGGCATCCTTGAAATAGTTGCTGTCCGAGAACCCGTTGTTCATGGCGACCTCGGTGATCGTGTGCGAGGTGGAAAGGAGCTCTGTCTCGGCGTGGCTCAGGCGTATGCAGATGAGAAATTCCTTCATGCGCAAGCCGGTGACCATGCGGAAGCGGCGCGAGAAATAGCTCGGCGAGAGGCCGGCCTGGCCGGCCAGGAAGTCCAGCGTGATTGGCTCGCTGTAGTGGGCGTTTATGTACTGGACGGCGCCGAGGATGCCTGCGTCGCTGTCGGTGGCGATGCCGGAGCTGTTGGCGTGCGGGACCGCGCAGCGGACAATGCAGAGGAAGAGCCGGCGCAGGTCGAGCGTGAGCATCTGGGCGGTCACACTGTCGTTGACCCGGTCCTCGAGGTCCATCTGCGCGAGGAGATCCTCAAAGAAAGACCGGTAGCTGCCGGGGATGTGCAGGAAGGAGACGCGGGAGACGAGCTCGCCGACAGCCGGGTGGAACCAGCTGCCGCCGTCGGCCAGGTCCTTCTTCCGGAAATAAATGTTGGTCCGCGTGCACTGGGTGGTGTAACGGTTGAAATGCACTTCCCTGGGCGGTATGATCAGGAAATCGCCGGCGTGCAGGTCATAGAGCGCATTGTCGATAAAAAAGCGGCAGGAACCGTGCTTTACATAGTAAAGCTCGTAGTAGTAGTGAAAATGATTTTCGACCATCTGGTAGTCGGATTTTCTTGTGCGCTCGTTGGTGTATACTCGGTCGATGGACAGGTCGGAAACGCGCATGATGGCTCCTTTGGCAAAAAACTGTTTAAGCAAATATATCCTTAAATACCATTATATACCTTTTTCAGGATGAAATCATCATCAAAAACACAGGAGATGCTTGGAAATGCTATATGAATGCGAACTCCCGGACGGGACTTACAGGAACCCGGTCCTTTTTGCCGATTACAGTGACCCGGACGTGATCCGGGTGGATGACACGTACTACATGACGGCCTCGAGCTTCAACTATACGCCGGGGCTTCCGATTCTCACCTCGAAGGACCTGCTCCACTGGGAGCTGGTGAACTATGCGCTGGACATCGTGGAGGAGGACCCGGAGAAGGGCCTGCCGCACGAGGACAGCGGGAAGATCGCGGAGCGCTTTGCCCTCCCGCGGCACTCCGAGGGCGTGTGGGCTCCGGCGATCCGGTATCATGGCGGGGAGTTTTTCATTTTCTACGGGATGCCGGACGAGGGCTGCTACATGGTGAAGACCCGCGACCCGCTCGGAAAATGGGAAAAACCCGTCTGCATCCGCCCCGCAAAAGGCTTCATCGACACCTGCCCGTTCTGGGATGACGACGGAAAAGCCTACATCATCCACGCCTACGCAAAGAGCCGGATCGGGTTCAAGAGCAGACTCGGGATCTTCGAGCTCTCGGAGGACGGGACGCGGGCGGTCTCGGAGGATGAATTCATCTTTGACGGGGAGGCTCCGGGCGTCCCCGGCCTCACCACCGAAGGACCGAAGGTCATGAAGCGGGACGGCTGGTACTATATCCTCTCGCCGGCGGGCGGCGTCCGCGAGGGCTGGCAGCTTGCGCTCCGAAGCCGGAACATCAAAGGCCCCTACGAGTGGAAGGTGGTCATGGCGCAGGGCGGCAGCATCATCAACGGGCCTCACCAGGGCGCGCTCGTCGACACGGTCTCGGGGGAGGAGTGGTTCCTGCATTTCCAGGACCGCGGGCTCTACGGACGGATCCTCCACATGCAGCCGGTCACGTGGGCGGACGGCTGGCCCGTGATTGGCCAGGACGACGACGGGGACGGATGCGGCGAGCCGGTGCGGACCTTTAAGAAGCCGACGACCGGGGCGGGCGAGCCGTCCTACCTGGCGGCGGGCGATTCCTTCACGGACCACTGGATCGGCCTTATGTGGCAGTGGCTCGGGAACTGCCGCATGGACGATACCAGGATCGTCTCGGATTCGGAGGGGGCGGACGGCATCCGCCTGCACGCGGTCAACCTCTCGGGCGAGGAACGTCCGATCCTCTGGCACAGCGCCAATGTCCTGACCGCCAAGCTGGTCGTCCCGGAGTTTATCACGGATATCGAAATGTCCCCGGCGGGCCTCAGGCCGGGCTGCCGGGCCGGCGCGGCGATGATGGGCGGGCAGTATGTGAGCCTGTTCGCCGAGCGCGGTAAGGACGGGCAGCTTGCGGTCGTCCTTACCGCCTCGGAGGGCGGCGATGCGGACAAGAACGAGTGCGAGCTCGCCCGGATGCCGTTCGCGCTTCCGGAAAATGAAAACCCCCGCATCACCTTCCGCCTCATCTACGTGAGGGATTCGGTGGCGGAGGTCGGTCCTTCGGGAGAGATTCATTTTAAGGAGGACGCGGCGAACGGGCCGGATCTCTTCTTCGCCAATGTGAACGCGGAAAAACCGGTGCTGAGGATGTATTTCTCGGCGGACGGGGAGCATTTTTCGGACAGCGGCTGCCGGTTCGTGCCGGTGGACCACACCTGGGTCGGAGCGAAGATCGGGATCTTCGCGCTCGCGGACCGCGGGGCCGAAGGCGGCTTCGCCGATTTCTTCAGCGTGAAGACGACAAAACTGTGATGAGGACACAAAAAGAGCGGCCTGCCGGAAGTGAGGGCCGCTCTTTTCATGAAAAGCCCCGCACGGCGGCGGGGCTTTCCTGGGCTTGGATGTGCGGGGATCAGTCGATCTCCCTCTTTGTCTGGTGCGTGGAGATATACTCGCGGATGTCCAGGCGCATCTTCTGGTCGATCGGGTACTTGCGGATGATGAGGATGCCGATGACCGCAAGGATCGCCGGGATGAGACCTATAATGACGATCATCCAGGTTAAGAGGGTCGGCATCTTGGCGAGATCGCCGATGTAGTTGCCGGTGACGGAGTCGACCTGGTAGCCGATGGCGATCAGGATGCCGCCGACGACGGCGGAGGAGACTGCGCTCTGGGCTTTCATCAGGAAGTTGTCGAGAACGCCGGTCAGCGCGGAGCGGTCCTTGCCGGTCTTATAGATGGTGTAGTCCATGATCTCCATGCCCAGGTTGGAGCCGGGGACAAAGTCGATGCCGACCGCGAAGGCCATCAGGAACATCGCGACGAAGAAGAAGACCGGGCTTTTGCGCAGAAGGCCGGTGACCTGCAGGAGGAACATCAGGAGGCCGGAGGCACCCTGCATGCCGAGGTCGAAGATGTGCATTTTCAGGAAATCACCCTTGAACGCCTTGAGGACCGGGGTGGCCGCGATGGTGCCGAAAAGGAGCGGGAAGAGCATCATGAGAGAGACGATCATGCTGAGCAGCGCGAAGTACTCCATGTTCACTTCGCCTGTGGTGAGGTCCGCGCAGTAGGCGTACTTGACATAGTAGACCGGTGCGGCGAAGAGGAAGGTCCAGATGAAGCCGGTGAAGATGTTCTTGAAGAAGCTGAGCATCATGGGCTTGTTGGTGCGGATCAGGTCGAAGAAATCGGTGATTTTGACCCTGTCCTCGGGATCCTGCTCCACGACGTGTTTCTCCTTGACCATGAACCAGCCAATGACGGAGATGGTGCAGGAAATCAGCATCGCGCCAAGGGCAAGCAGCATGTAGGCGGTCTTGAAGCTGCCAGTGGCCGCCTGGATAGTGACGGCGATGGCCGCCATGCCGGAGCCCAGCATGCCGAGGACCATGACCCAGAGACGGGGGCCGATCAGGAGCTTGGAGCGCTCTTCGGGATCGTTGGTCATCGTGCGGAACAGCAGGTTCTGGTTGTAGAAGGACATGCCGATGTCGTAGACCAGATAGAAGAAAATGACCCAGACAGTGACCAGCACCGGAAGACCGGTGATGCTGTCAGGCAGGGCGTGCAGGGCGATGACGCCGATGGTGGTCATGATGATGGAGATGAGGAAGAAAGGTTTGTATTTTCCGTGCTTGCCGACCTTGCCGCTGTCCATGATGAAGCCCTGGATCGGGTCGTCGACCGCGTCGATGATACGGGCCGCCAGCAGAAGGACGGTGGCGAGGGTGGCGCCCATTTTTCCGAGGCCGGCGTAGTCGGTCATGAAGGTCATGAACATCGCGGACATAAAGACGGCCGCGAGGCCGTTGTTGGTGGAAAGTGCAGTGGAGCCGAAGATCTCTCTGAATCCTACAGCTTCCGGGTTTTTGGCTTTCGGTGTCTTTGCCATGGTTTTTGCTCCTTTTTTCGCTGCTCCGGCAGTTTGGCCGGGCGATTATTTATGATCTGACATGATTATAGCGGAATTAAGCAGACAAATCTATCAAAAATGATCAGAATACGGTGAATTCCTTAAGAGTATAGAAGTAAGGCTCGCTCCCTCCCTGGGCGGCGGCGCCCAGCATCGCGCCGGTGAAGCGCTTGCCCATCCGGACTCCCTCGTCGCTTAGGTAGTACACGTCCGGGAGGAAGGCCTCGTGGAGAAGCGTTCCGTCTTCCGCCTCGATGCGGAAGCGGCGGGCGAGTCCCTGCGTCTCCATCGTGAAAATGAAGACATCCGCGCCGCCCGGCACCCTAACCGCCGGATCCTCGTGGACAATGTCCTCGTGCCCGATATGCTCGGTGGTGCGGCAGCCGTATGAGCCGTCCTCGCGGGCATACACGGCGGAGAGGACCCAGGAATTCTCGTCGTAGAAACCGATGATGCCGGCCTCCGCGCCGGTAGCAAGGGCCGGGAGCGCGAGGACGGCCTTCGCGGTGAAGTCAAAGCGGTCCTGGCGGAGGAGGAGGATGTTTCTTGCGGCGACGTCTTTCAGCGGCGCGGGGCTTGATAAGAGCGTGACTGTGCCGTCGGAGTTACGGGTGACCCCGCCCGCGACCGGGGGTCTGGGGGTGAGCCAGGGGAGGGAGGCGGGGGACGATGGGGACGGTTCCTTGAGTATTTTCGATGCTTTTGGGGACGGTTCCCGGAATCTTTTCGAATCTCTTTGGGGAGATTCGAAAAGACTCAAGGAACCGTCCCTGAAGCTAGGCATTACCTGCAGCGCCGAAGGCCCCTTAAGCCCGTTCACAACCGGCCACCCGTCCGCAGTCCAGGTGACGGGGTCGAGGGCGGTCTCGCGGCCGAGGACGCTGTATTTTCCGTCAAGGCTCCTGCCGCAGAGGTAGACCATGTACCAGGAGCCGTCCGGCCCCATGACCGGCTTCCCGTGGCCGCAGCGCTGGATCACCGCCTCCGGGTCGGTCTGCCGCATGATCGGATTGTAGGGGCAGGGCTCGTAGACGCCGAAGAGCGTGCGGCTGCGGGCGACCGTGATCCGGTGGCCCGGACCCGTGCCGCCTTCCGCCTGGAAGAGGTAGTAGAAGCCGTCCTTCTTCAGGAGATGGGAGCCCTCCGGGGCGTGCTTCATGGAGCCGTAGTAGAGAAGGCGCGCCGGCGCGGTCTGCCTTTTGCAGTCTTCCGAGAGCTCGATGAGGCGCGCGCCGCGGTTTAAGAGCATGTAGTGCCGCCCGTCCTCATGGAAGAGCGAAGGGTCGATCCCGTCCTCCTCGATGAAGACCGGGGCGCTGTAGGGGCCTTCCGGCTTATCGGAGGAGACGACCATCTGCCGGCGCAGCACGGGGCCGCCGTCGTTTAAGCGGTAGGTGGCGGTGATGTAGAAGGTCCCGCTGTCGTAGGAGATATCGGGCGCCCAGAACCCGCGGCCGCCCTCGAGGGAGTCGAGGCCTGCCGCTTCGGGGTCCGTCACCGCGTAGCCGATGATCTCCCAGTGGACGAGATCCCGCGAGTGGGAGATCGGAATGCAGGGGAAGAAAATGAACGAAGAATTCACCATATAAAAATCCTCCCCGACCGCGACGACGGACGGATCCGGGAAGAAGCCGCGGCGGATGGGATTTTTGTACATTTTCTCGAAGGGAGCGCCGGCTTTTTCCATGAGAAGCTCATAGACGGCCCGGCGGCTTTCGCCGGGGACCGTGCGGCGGCCGGCGGGCATTTTCGCATGTGCGTCGATGCCCCGGGAGAGCTCGTAAGCGAGCTCATAGGGGGTCAGGAGTTCCCGGTCGGCGGCGAGGGGATCCATGCCGCACCGCTCGATGAGGTAGCGGCAGCGCTCCGGGTCCCCGGACTCGACCGCGTAGTGGAGGATGTTCCGGTGGCCGTCGTCATAGATGTCGAGGCTGGAGCGGGAGTACTCCACAAAATAGCGGAGGATCTCCGCGGAGCCCTCCGCGGCCGCAAAGAGGGCCGGAAGGAGCCCGGAGCCCGGAAGCGGGACGGAGGCGTCGTTCGGGAAGGCCGCAAGATACGCGGCGGTATCGGCGAGGGAGTGCGCCCTGACAGCGCTTTCAAGATCGTTCATGTGGATACCTCTCATGGAGAATACGGGGTCTGCATGTTCCGGTTCAGTGTACCGCAACTACAGATATTTTGCAATATTGACGAATGTAAGCACTTAAATTTGTCTGATTGCACAATATCTTTCATTCATGAAATCGGGTATAATGAACATGGCTGTTCAGTGGCGCGAATAAGGGACGACCGCAGGCGCTGAACAGGGAGTATCATCTTTGAAAGCAGGTAACTGTATGGAAGACGGAAGAAATACCCCTGTCAATATCTACGACATCGCAGAGCTCGCGAAGGTCTCGATCGCGACGGTCTCCCGCGTGGTGAACGGTTCCGACAAGGTGAGCCCCGCGACGCGGCGGAAGGTGGAGAAGATCATTGAGGAGGTGGGCTACACGCCGAACGCATTTGCGAAAGGCCTGGGCCTCAACACGATGCACACGATCGGCATCATGGTGCCTTCGGTGGCGGACGCCTTCATGGCGGAAGCGGTCTACAACATTGAGCAGGAGCTCGGACAGTACGGCTACGACTGCCTTTTAAACTGCAGCGGCTTCAGGCCGGAGGACAAGAAGAAAAAGCTGGAGGTGCTGCTGTCGAAGCATGTGGACGCGCTGATCCTCATCGGCTCGACTTACGCCGGGCACGGGAACGACGGCGCGGAGACGGATTACATCCGGGGGGCGGCGAAGAGAGTGCCGGTTTTCGTGATCAACGGAAATGTAAAGGGCGACAATGTCTTCGTGACGGTCTGCGACGATATGTCCGCCGTCGCGGACGTGACGGAAAGGCTGGTCAGGAGCGGCAGGAAAAAGGTCATCTTCCTCACGGATTCCCGCTCCTACAGCGCGAACAAGAAGCGCCGCGGGTTTGAGGAGGCGCTGGCCCGCGCCGGCCTGCCTCTCAGCGAGGACAGGATCCACTATGTGAAAAATGACATCCGTGCCGTGCGGGATTATCTTGAGAAGAACCCGGTAACGTTTGACGCGGCGGTCGCGACGGAGGACGCCATCGCGATCGGTGTCATGAAATACGCCCATTCGGTCGGCCTTCGGGTGCCGGAGGACGTGTCGGTGACCGGCTACAACAACTCGCGGATGGCGCTCGCCTGCGAGCCGGAGCTCTCCAGCATCAACAACGGCCTGGCGAAAATGTGCACAAGCACCGTACAGCGGCTCATGGCGGTCCTCGATGGAGAGGACGGACAGACGGTTGAAAGGAAAGTGGTGATCCCCTGCGCGTTCGTGGAGAGAGGCACGACCGCTCTGGGAAAATGAAAGGCATTGCAGCATGGCAAAAATGGATGAATTCCGGGAAGAGCGCGAGCAGATAAAGCACGCGCCTCTTTCCAAACGGATCGAATATTTTAAGGATTATTATCTGGTGCCGGTTCTGATCGTGATCGCGGCTGTCGTGTTCGCGATCTTTCTTGTGACCTCCGTGCTTTTCAAAAAGCAGGAGGTCCTTTATGTGTCCATGGTCAATTTCGCGGACCTGGGGGAAGCCGAGGCTAATCTCGTGGCGCCGTTTGAGCAGAGCCACATCAACACGAAGAAGGAGGAGATCATCGTCGACCGTTCCACCTCCATCTCGACGGAGAGGGGCGAGACCAATTTCGTAAAATACAATTACGAGAGCGAGCAGAAGCTCCTGACCCTGGTCCTGGCGGGCGAGATCGACCTTTTTGTGAGCGGCGAGGACGTGGTGGAGCACTACGCGGAGCAGGACTGGTTCGACGACCTCGGGACGATACTCGACAGGACGGTACTGGAAGGGCTTGACGATGACGGAAACATTCTGTATTATAACGGAGTTCCGATCGGAGTCTCCCTGGATGACTCGGAGCTCCTTGCGGAAAACTATTACTATATCGGGGAACAGGAAGGCCCCGTCTACGCGGTTTTCCCGGCAGGGTCCGGGAGAAGGGAGATGGCGGTGGAGTTTCTGCGGTATCTGATGGGTGAGTGAGAAATAATCAGGGACGGAAACACAGGGACGGTTCCCACC
>DFFD01000195.1:8466-16056 GCA_002369495.1 Lachnospiraceae bacterium UBA3785
GCGGGCAAAGCCCGCGCTCCCAGGAACCGTCCCCAACGTCCTCAAAGCCCGCGCTCCGAGGAACCGTCCCCAACGTCCTAAAAGCCCGCGCTCCGAGGAACCGTCCCCGCAATAAATAAGGAGTATCACATGCAGTATATCTTGTCGGAATCGAACCTGACCTATGAGGGAGAGCGCTTCACCGCCGGGATCGGCGCGCTCATGATCCACCCGGACGGGAAGCCCTACCATACCTTCCGCACCCAGACGGTGCTGGCGTCAGGGGACAATCTGCGGTTTGTGAACTGCACCTTTGAAAATACCGCCGGGCCCGGCCGCATCGCCGGCCAGGCGATCGCCCTCTACCTTGACGGGCGGAATATCAGCCTGGAGAACTGCACGCTCCTGGGCTACCAGGACACGCTCTTCATGGCGCCGCTGCCCCGGAAGGAGCAGGAGAAGGACGGCTTTATCGGGCCGACCGAGACGGAGCCGAGGACAGATCGTACCTATTATTTTAAGAACTGCCGGATCGAGGGCGGGGTTGATTTCATTTTCGGCGGGGCGACGGCTTATTTTGACGACTGCATCTTCGTGAGCCGGGAGCCCGGCTACGTGTTCGCGCCGTCGACGCCGGTGGAGGTCCCGACCGGGTTCGTCGCGAGGAACTGCCGCTTTGAGCGCGCGGAGGGGGTCCCGGACGGCTCCTGCTATATCGCGAGGCCCTGGCGCATCCACGGGAAGGTGAGGCTGGAGAACTGCTGGCTGGATAAGCACATCTGTCCGGAGGGCTTCCACGACTGGGGCAAGATAGAGGCGCATGAGACCGCGGTCTTCGAGGAGTACGGGTCGAAGGGCCCGGGCGCGCTTGGGGCGGCGAGACCGGGGTGGGTGAGGTTTGAATAGGGATGGGTCCCCCCTGTAAGGCACAGGGACGGTTCTTGCACCAAAAAAAGATTCTCACATGAGAATCTTTTTTTGGTGCCTAGAACCGTCCCCGGCGTCCTTCGAGGAACCCGTCGAACTCGCGAAGGACGGTCTCCTCGATCCGGTTCATGTGGAGCGTGAGCCTGTCCTCCGAAACCGAGAGAAGCATGCGGATGCTGCCCAGGTACTCGCCGAAGATCTGCGCGTAGAGGTAGAGGCTGCCGTCAGCCATGACGGAGCTCCATATGCGCAGGTCCTGGCCGTACCTGGGCTCCTTTGTGCACGCGAAGGGTTCCGCAGGGTCATGTTCAATAGGAAATGAAAACCGTTCGCCCCGGTTCACCAGCACAAGCTCCCGGCCGGTGATGTCACAGTATTCGAAGCCCTGCGGGTTCTCCGCGAAGGTCCAGCGGCCGGCAAATGCCTCCGGCAGCGGGGCCTTTTCTGTCAGCCCGCAGAGGGTGACGCGGTGTGAGAGGTTTTCATTTCCGCCAAGATCAAGGTACGTTTTGTGTACCGCGTCGAGGATCATCTGGGTGCCGCCCTGCACTGCCTGCGAGTCGGCCGTCGTCACAACGATGAGGTCGATGTCCGGATAGATGACCGCGTACTGGCCGCCCATCCCGTACATCATGACGCCGTCCCTCACCTGCCAGAACTGGAAGCCGTAGCCCTGCCATTCGTCCTCGGTCTTGCCCTGGTGGACGGTCGGGACGAGGCAGGAGAGAGCCTCGGAGACGTAGGCAGCGAAGCGCTCGTAAAACGCCGCATCCCGGGCTGAGAGCGAGGGATAGTCCGCCTGCCAGGTGCCTTTTTTGAGGGAGAGAAGGAACTTCGAGACATTGAGGAGGTCCCGCGGGCGCGCGAGGAGACCCGAGCCGCCGAGCTCGCTTCCGAACGGGTCGGTCAGGATGTACGCGTCCGGGGAGAGCGGCAGTTCCTCCGGAAATATCGAGCGCAGGTAATCGAGAACGCCCCTGCCGGAGACCTTCCTGACAAGGGCCGCCAGCGTGTGGGCCGAGGAAGTGTCATATTTAAAGACCGTGCCCGGCCGATGATCCGGAGAGGTCACGAAGAAGGAGCGGACCCAGTTTTCGGCCATGTTGATCTTGTAGGTGGTCGCCTTGTGGCAGGTGCGCATCGTGAGCATGTCCCGGATCGTCATCGCGGCGAGGTACGGGTGAGGGGCCGCCGGCGCATATTCCGGAAAATAATCGACGATGCGGTCGTCCAGCTTTAGGCGCCCTTCCGCGATGAGGCCGCCGACCGCGAGCGCGGTGAAGCTCTTGGTGACGGAGAACATGCGGTGGAGCCTGTCCGGGCTGTACGGCGCGTAATACTCTTCCGCGAGGACGCGGCCGCGCTGCCAGATGAGGACGCTGTAAAGAGGAAACGGGAAGGAGGAAAAATGCTTCATGGGGGCTCCTTTCGATGGGGTGTTTTTCATTTTTAACGTACAGGAAGGAAGGGCAGAAGTCAAGCGGCAAAAGGACTTGTGAAGACGGCCGGTCTGCCTGTATAACCATGAAAGAGACTGAAGTAAGGACCCGAAGGCCGGGAAGGCCGCGCCCGGGCGGACTAAAAACGGGACGGGAGAGGAGCCTGGGATGCGGAGAGAGAGGGAAATGGCAACGGCTTCCGGCGTGCGCCGCCTCCTTTTATGGTAATTTAGCACAAAAAGAATGTGAAAAATTTGTGAATATTGTGTAAGGACGAAAGCGCTTTTTGAGATTGCAATAAAAGTAATTTGATGATATACTACAAATACGGGAAATGTAAACGCTTACAACCATTCAGGTCGTCAATTCGTCCCGGAACGGTAAGCACCCAATTATAATTCACAAGGAGGAATCATATGAAAAAGAAATTAGTTTCCCTCATGCTCGTCGCGGCGATGGCTGTGACGGCGCTTGCCGGCTGCGGCGGCGGTTCCACATCCGGCGGCTCCACGTCCGGTGAGTCCACATCCGGCGGCTCCGCGTCCGGTGAGTCCACATCCGGCGGCGAGACCGCAGCGAACGGCGAGTACGTCTTAAGCACTCTGAACATCATCGTTGACGGCACGCTCACCGCTACGGTTGATGCCGGCCAGGCTGAGTTCGTTGCTCAGTGGGAGAAGGCAGTCAGCGAGAGGATTGGCCACGACATCAAGCTCAACATCACGCAGCTCGACCACTCCGATTACGCAGGCACGGTCTCCAGAACCCTGACGACCGGCCAGCCGGGCGATGCCGGTTATCCGGACGCCCTCATCATGTCCGCTTCCATGCTGAGACAGTACCAGAACACGGGTCTTCTCTGGAACCTTGCCGACGCTTATGACAACGCCGAGTTCCAGTCCCGCATCACGCTTCCGAACATCAACCTCAACTTGAGAACTTCCGACGGCAAGCAGTTCGGTTTTGCTCCGACCTACGGCAACGGCTGCGTTACCTACATCAAGAAGGGCTGGCTCGACAAGATCGGCAAGACCGTTGACGACATCAAGACCTTCGACGATTACTATGAAGTCCTGAAGGCCTTCACGACCGAAGATCCGGACGGCAACGGCTCCGCGGGTACCTACGGCGTCATCGCTGCCGGCTTCGCGAAGTACGACGAAGCTCCGTACATCAACTACATGCCGGAATTCTGGCAGGGCGCTTACCCGAACTTCTACAAGAACAAGGACGGTGTCTGGGTTGACGGCTTTGCCGAGGACGCTACGATCGGCGCTCTCACCAGACTGAACCAGGGCTACAAGGACGGCGTCATCGATCCGGATACTGAGGAAGCCGGCACGAAGCAGGCCCGTGAGAAGTTCTTCTCCAACGACCAGACCACTTCCGAAGGCGTCTTCACTTACTGGGCAGGCACATGGCTCCGCACTCTGACCGACAACCTTGAGAAGAACGAAGTCAAGAACGCTGCCGGCGAGCCGGAGACTCTTGTACAGCTTCCGCCGATCCAGGAGATCAAGGACACATGGGGCGGCTACCTCAACAGAGAGGCTCCGACATGGGTCATCACCGATGACGGCGACGGCAACGATGCCCGTGAGCAGGCCATCTTCGATGCTCTCTTCGAAACCATGCTTGACGGCGATGTGGTACAGACCCTCTGGACATACGGCGCTGAAGGCGTGCACTGGTCCACCGAGGCTGAAGAGTTCACGACCAACCCGGGCGCTGACAACGAGAAGAAGTACAGCTATGCTGACGGCGAGTTCCATCTGAAGCAGTCCCCGAACGATCCGAACACCCTCTGGAAGAAGAACCATCTGGATTCCGTCCTCGTTATTGCTCCGCTGACCAACGGTTTCGTCTCCGATGACCCGCTCATCACCGAAGGCAACCAGTTCTTCACCGAGAACTGCGTCGACGCTCCGGCGGCCGCTTCCTGCGACACCCTGACCGAGTATGAAGCTGACATCGCTTCCAAGAAGGAGGAGCTCGTCAACAAGGCAACTGTCGGCGAGATCACTCCGGAAGAAGCTGTCCAGGCTTACATCGACCAGTTCGGCGACATCTCCGCTCAGATCTGCGAAGAGCTGAACGCTCAGGAAGGCTGAATCACACAATGACTGAAAGCGCTCTGCTCCGCCTTTACGGAGGGGCAGGGCGCATTCCTTGCAAGTAAACCGGATCACTTTGAAAGGAATGTTTCCCATGAGCAAAACCGATAATAATGGCGCCGGCTCCAGAGAGAACAAGAAATCCTTAAAGCAGCAGATCTTTGTATACCGCGGCTTTTATATCATGTTCCTGCCGGTCCTCATTTACGTCCTGCTGATCTACTACTGGCCGATGCTGGGCGTCCGCTACTCATTCTACAGCTACAAGCTTCGTGACATTCACTGGGTAGGCCTCGACAACTTCACAAAGCTCTTCGGCGAGAAGGAATTCTGGCTGGCCTTCAAGAACACGCTGGAGATCTCCATCGTCAAGCTGCTCCTCAACACTTTCGTTGCGGTTATCATCTCGATCTTCCTCAATGAAATGGTGAGCATGTTCTGCAAGAAGTTCGTGCAGACCATCATCTATCTGCCGCACTTCATGTCCTACGCCGTTGTCGCGGCTATCTTCACCCTGTTCCTCTCCACTTCTTCCACCGGTTTCGTCAATGAGACCCTGAAGTCCTGGGGCTGGATCAGCTCGAGCATCGATTTCCTGCATTCCAAGACGATGTGGAGACCGATCTTCTACCTCATCAACCTCTGGAAGGAAACCGGCTGGGGCACCGTCATTTTCTTCGCGACCCTGTCCGGCATCAACCCGGAACTTTATGAAGCGGCCAGCATCGACGGTGCGACCAGACTTCAGAAGATCCGTTACGTCACATTCCCGGCCCTTTCCAACACGATCATCATCGTGCTGATCCTGAACCTCGCGAAGGTTCTGAACATCTTCGAGCCGGTCTTCGTTCTCTACAATTCGAGAGTCCTGGAAGTCTCCGACGTTGTCTCCACATACGTTTACCGGAAGACCTTCCTCACCGCCGTCCCGGATTACGGTTATACGACAGCAGTCGGTCTCTTCAAGTCACTTGTCGGATGCGTCCTCATGCTTGCCAGCAACGTTGCAAGTAAGAAGGTTCGCGGCCGCGGCATTCTGTAAGGAGGAACGGAGAGATGGCAAAAGAAAAAGTAGTAGTACCCGGAAAGAAAAAGAAATTAACGCTGTTCGACTACATCCTCTACGTTGTCTTCGCGATCCTTTCCCTGATCATCATCGTTCCGATCTGGAAAGTTCTCATCGACTCCTTCAATGCGGTCGGCGTTTACAAGTTCCAGCTGTGGCCGTCTGACCCGACGTTCGCCGGCTACCTGACGATCTTCAGCACCGCGAAGCTGTTCCGCCCGTTTGTGAACTCTGTTGTCACGACGATCATCGGAACCCTGCTCGGTCTGGTCATGTCCACCCTCGGCGGCTATGTCCTGAACCAGTACGAGATGCCCGGCAGAAATATCATTTCCTATTTCCTGCTGTTCACCATGATCTTCTCCGGCGGCATGATCCCGGAGTACCTGGTCATGAAGAGACTCGGTCTCGTCGACAACATGTGGATCCTGGTCGTCAAGCACGGCATGAACGTCTACAACCTGGTCCTTATGAAGAACTTCTTCGAAGGCATCCCGGGAACCCTGTATGAAGCTGCCAAGCTCGACGGCTGCACGCCGATGCAGATCTTCTACAAGATCGTGCTTCCGCTTTCCAAGGCGGCTCTTGCCTCCATCGGTCTTATGTTCGCGGTCACGATCTGGAACGATTACAGCACGGTCCAGATCTACATCACCAACCCGACGCAGGTCAACTTCCAGTACCAGCTGCGCGTCATGATCATGGATGGTGATACGCCGACGACAGCCTACAAGGTATCGCAGAACACTCTGTACTATGCCTCGATCGTATGCGCGATCCTGCCTTTCATGGTTGCGTATCCGTTCCTGCAGGATTACTTCGTACAGGGCGTCAACGTCGGTGCCGTCAAGGAGTAATCATCCGATCTATACTTATCCGGCAGGAAGGCGGCCAAATGCCTTCCTGCTTTTTTCGTAAAAAGGAGAATAAAGAGCATGCAGCGCATTATCTACGCGGGCGACAGCACCGTCACTTTCAACCATATCGCGACCTACCCGCAGACCGGTCTCTCCCAGGGCCTGTCCCTCTACGTGAAGGATGACGTCTTCATCCGCAGCTTTGCGATCAACGGCCGGAGCACGAAATCCTTCATCGACCAGGGACGCCTCAAGGCGGTCGACGAGTACCTGATGCCCGGCGATTTCCTCTTCATCCAGTTCGGCCACAACGACGAGAAGATGTCCGATCCGCTGCGCTACGCGGATCCGCACACGACCTACCGGGACAACCTGAAATTATTTGTCGAGACGGCGAGAAAGCATGACGCGGTTCCGGTGATCATTTCCCCGATCGCGCGGAGGCTCTTTGACACGAGCGGAAAATTCCTTCCGGGCTCCCACGGAGAATTCCCGGAAGCGGCGAGGATCGTCGCGGAGGAGACAGGCTGCGCCTTCATTGAGATGACCAGCGTATCGGAGAATTATATCGCGATGCTCGGCGATTTCGCCTCCCGTCCGCTCTATGTCTATCCGAAGGACAACTCCCACCTGACGATGCAGGGCGCGGTCGTGATGGCCGGGTTCCTTGCGGACGGGCTCCTTAAGCTCGGCAGCCCCTACTCGGATCTTCTGGTCCCGAGAGACGCGAAGATCATCGACGAGGACGACGCGCCGGCCCATCAGCCCTACATGGTGCAGGAGCAGGGCGAGGAGTTCTCGGATCCGACGCTCAACCTGGACGCGTTCCAGAACGAGAAGCAGGACTGAACGCCGAAAAATAAAAAGAGAAAGCAAGAGTTTTTGATGAAAACATTTCCTGATACCGATGCGGCCGAGGAGAAATTTGTCCGGTATTACAAAAAATATAAGAACAGTCCGATGAAGGTCCTTCTGGGCTTTTACCGGGGCCAGTACCACAAATTCCTGATCAGCTGCGTCTTTTATCTGCTGAAACACTCGCCGGCGCTTTTCTCGCCGCTGCTCATCGCCAACGTGATCAACGGGGTGCTCGCCGGCGGCAGCGAGGCTCCCCGGGCGGTCCTTGTGAACGCCGGGATCTGGCTCGGCCTTCTCGCGATGCACCTGCCCGCGAACTACATGTACGCGATGTACAGGAGCCGCGTGAC
>DFFD01000195.1:16176-26937 GCA_002369495.1 Lachnospiraceae bacterium UBA3785
CTCTCGATCCCCTACCACACGAGGATGCAGTCCGGACGTCTCCAGTCCAAGATCATCCGCGACGTCGAGGCGATCGAGACGCTGTCCTCCCAGCTCTTCAACAACGTGCTGAACATCACGATGAACCTTATCATCACGATCGGGATCACGGCGGTGAAGAACAGGCTGATCCTCATTTTCTTCATCCTGGTCGCGCCGGCGGCCTCCCTCACGGTCATCGCGTTCCGGAGGAGGATCGGCAAGGTGAACCGCGACTTCCGTCTCGAGATGGAGGAGACTTCCGCCCGCGTGATGGAGATGGTCGAGATGGTTCCGGTGACCCGGGCCCACGCGCTCGAAGAGGTGGAAAATGAAAGGATGTCCCGGCAGCTCATGGAGACCGCCGAGAAGGGCTACCGCCTGGACATCATGCAGTCCAATTTCGGGGCTGCCGGCTGGGTCGTTTTCCAGGTTTTCCAGGCGCTGTGCCTCATGTTCACCGGCTTTATGGCCCTCAAAGGCCGGATCCTGGTCGGGGACATTACATTTTATCAGACGAGCTTTACGACAATCGTGAACCAGTTCACGGCGCTCATCAACCTGCTGCCGCTCATCACCAAGGGCCTCGAGTCGGTGACGTCCGTCGGCGAGGTGCTCTCGAGCGACGACGTGGAGCAGAACGAGGGCAAGGAGGTCCTGCCGGACCTTCAGGGAGCGTTCGAGTTCCGGCATACGGCCTACACCTATCCGGGGACGGACGAGCAGATCCTGAAGGATGTGAGCCTTTCGGTCGCTCCGGGCGAGACCGTCGCGGTGGTCGGCGAGTCCGGGTCCGGCAAGACGACGATGATGAACCTGCTCATCGGGTTCATGAACCCGACCGGCGGAAGCATCCTGGTCGACGGGCATGATATGGCCGGGATCGACCTCAAATCCTACAGAAGGTTCCTCTCGGTGGTGCCCCAGACGCCGCTCCTCTTCACCGGGACGCTGCGCGACAACATCGCCTACGGGCTTGAAGGCGCTTCCGATGAACAGATCATGGCAGCCGCGAGGGCAGCCAACCTTGAGAGCCTCATTGAGAAGCTTCCCGACGGGCTCGACAGCATGCTGAAGGAGCACGGCGCCAACCTGTCGGGCGGGCAGCGGCAGCGCATCGCGATCGCCCGGGCCCTCATACGGAACCCGAAGGTGATCATTCTCGACGAGGCGACCTCCGCGCTCGACGTGGTCTCCGAGAAGGAGATCAAGGACGCGCTGGACCGGCTCGTGAAGGACCGCACGACCTTCGTGGTGGCGCACCGCCTGTCCACGATCCGGAATGCGGACCGCATCGTAGTCTTGGACAAAGGCCGGATCGCCGAGACGGGCTCTTACGAGGAACTGATGGACAAAAAGGGCATCTTCTACCACATGGAGAGCCTGCAGATGAATATCGCCCGCGAGGCAAGATCGCGGGAAGACGTAAAAGGAGAGTGATTCGGGTGGATTTTCTTAAGTTGGACAGCCCCTTCATGCGGTTTCTGGGGACTATGGCGGACCTTATGATCTTAAATATGCTGACGGTCGTCTGCTGCATACCGGTCGTGACGGCGGGGGCCTCCTTCACCGCGATGCACTATGTGCTGCAGAAACTGGTCAGGGGTGAGGAAAACTATATCTCGAAGCAGTTTTTCCACTCCTTCAAGGAAAATTTCCTCCAGGCGACCGCCATCTGGATCGTCATGGCTGTGGTCTATGTGGCTCTTTTCATCGACTGGCGGATCCTCCGGATGCAGGGCGACCAGTTTTCCGGCATTTTCATTATCCTGCTGTACGGGGCGGCGGTCATCATTTTCCTGTTTACGCTTTACATTTTCCCGGTGCTCGCGCGCTACAAGAATACGATCCGCGGGACGATCCGGCTTGCATTTTCCATGACGATCATGGGGAGCATCACCTTCCGGACCCTCGCGGCCGGCGTCCTCTATATCGTTCCGATCGGGATCCTGCTGGTTTACGGCTGGGGTTCGATCCCGATCCTGCTTCTGATGGGCTTCACGGTGCCCGGATTCTTCCGGGCCATGATGTATAAAGGGCTGTTTAATAAATACGAAGGAGAGGATAATAAGGCATGACAAAGGAAACAAAAGCACAGATCGAAGAGTATATCGCGTATCTGCTGGCAAATTCCAGCGCTGAGAAGCCCATGTGGAACAAGGAGATGATCCGCCAGGGCAAGAAGAACAAGTGGAACTACATCGACGGCTGCATGATCACCGCCATCCTCTCCCTCTACGAGATCACGGGCGAGGAGAAGTATTTTGATTTTGCGAAGGAGTTCATCGATTTCTTTGTCCGGGAGGACGGGACGATCAGGACCTACGACGTCAAGGAGTACAACCTCGACAACATCAACACCGCGTCGAACCTGTTCTTTCTCTACGACAAGACCGGCGATGAAAAGTACAGGAAGGCGCTCGACCTTGTCCGCACCCAGCTTGACACGATGCCGCGCACGAAGGAAGGCAGCTTCTGGCACAAGGACATCTACCCGAACCAGGTCTGGCTGGACGGCCTCTACATGGCGGAGCCGTTCTACATGCGCTACGAGACCCGCTTCTCGAAGATGGAGAAGTGCCAGGACGTCATTCACCAGTTCAAAAATGTAAAAGCCCACATGCAGGACCCGGTCACCGGCCTCTACTATCACGGCTACGACGAGAGCCGTAAGATGTACTGGGCGGACCCGGTCACCGGCTGCAGCCCGAACTTCTGGCTGCGCTCGCTCGGCTGGTTCTCCCTCGCGCTGATCGAGACCGCGCAGGCGACCGACGAGTCCCTCTACTACGAGAAGCGCTTCCTCATCAGCCTGATGGAGGACCTCGCGGACGCGCTCGCGCCGTTCCAGAGCGAGGAGGGCATGTTCTACCAGGTGCCGGACAAGCCGGAAGCGCCGGGCAACTACCTCGAGACCTCCGGAACCGCGCTCATCGCCTACGCGATCCTTAAGGGCGTGCGTCTCGGGTTCCTCGCGCCGCGCTACGCCTCGATCGGCGAGCGGGCTTTCGACGGCATCGTGAAGAAGTATCTGTCCAAAAATGAAGACGGCACGCTCAAGCTCTCCGGCATCTGCCTCGTGGCGGGTCTGGGCGGCAAGCAGCACCGCGACGGGTCGCTCGAGTACTATTTCAGCGAGCCGGTCGTGGAAAATGAAGCCAAGGGCGTCGCGCCGTTCCTGCTGGCCTACACGGAAATGATCCGCAGGGAGGGAAATGAAGATGCAGTTTGAGATCACAGAGATATTTGTCAGAAGCGTCACGGTCGAGCGGCTGAACGATGATCCGTTTGAGAGCACGCCGGTGCGCGTATTCCTGGATGGGAAGTTCGTGATGGAGACGAAGAGGAATGTTTTTTCCGTATTCGGCCTCACGCCGGACACCGGCTACACCCTCATGCTTGCGGAGGGAGACGAGGAGTGCGAGCAGACGTTTACGACCGCACACGAGTCATTTTTACTGAATGTCAGGAGCTTCGGCGCGAAGGGCGACGGCGTGACGGACGACACGGCGGCGCTCACTGCGGCGATCATGGCGTGCCCGAAGGACGGGACGCTGTATTTCCCGAAAGGAAACTACCTTACCGGGCCGCTCTTCTTTAAGAGCCATATGACAGTCTGGCTTCCGAAGGGGGCTTCTCTCATCGGCCAGCCGGACCGCAGCCGCTATCCGATCCTGCCCGGCATGGTCAGGAACCTCTACGACAACAGGGAGGAGATCAGCTTCGGCTCCTGGGAGGGCAACCCGCTCGACAGCTTCGCCTCCTTCATCACCGCGATCGACGCGGAGGACCTCTCCTTCATCGGCGAGGGAACGATCGACGGCGGTGCGGACAAGGGCGACTGGTGGGTGAACCCCAAGGTGAAGCGGATCGCGTGGCGGCCGAACCTGGTCTTCCTCTGCCGGTGCCGGCGCGTGCGCTTCCAGGGTCTTCACACGGGCAATTCCGCCTGCTGGTGCTTCCACCCCTACTACTCGGAGGACCTTTCCTTCGTCGACATCACGATCACGAATCCGGCGAATTCCCCGAACACGGACGGATTTGACCCGGAGAGCTGCCGGAACGTGAAGCTTCTCGGCACCACGATCTCCGTCGGCGACGACTGCATCGCCTTAAAGAGCGGCAAGCTCTACATGGCGCGCGAGCACAACCAGCCGACCGAGGACGTCGAGATCCGCAACTGCCGGCTCGAGTTCGGGCACGGGAGCGTCACGATCGGGAGCGAGATCGCGGGCGGCGTGAAGAATGTCCACGTGAACAAGTGCCTCTTTATCAGGACTGACCGCGGGATCCGCGTGAAGACGCGCCGCGGGAGAGGCGACTGTTCGGTCCTGACGGGCCTCACCTTCGAGAACATTAAGATGGACGGCGTCAAGATGCCGATGACCGTGAATATGTTCTACTGCTGCGATCCGGACGGGCACAGCTTCTTTGTCCAGGACCAGGCCCCGAAGCCGGTCTCGGAGATGACGCCGGCGGTCGGGACGATCACGCTCCGGAACATCGAGGTCACCGGGGCGGAGGCTTCCTTCGTCTGCGCCTACGGCCTGCCGGAGAGCCCGATCGGGTGCATCGATGCGGAGAATGTGAGGGTTTCATTTAACAAAAATGCAGCCCCCGTCAAGCCGCTCATGATGGATGATTTCCCGGAATTCGCCGGCAAGGGTTTCTTCTTAAAGAACGTGAAGGAAGTCATCTTGAAGAACGTCACCGTGACGGGCAGCGCGGACAGCGAGCCGGACATGGAAAATGTCGAAAAGCTGACCGCCGAAAATGTAGTGTTTACCGCAGAGGCCTGAAGGGGATCTGCGAAGAATCAGTTGACATAAAAAGGAGAAAAAAATATGGACATCAGATATTCCGCAAACCAGAGAGACGTTAAGCGCTACACGACCGACGAGCTTCGGGACGAGTTCCTGATCACCGGCCTCTACCGTCCGGACGAGGTCGTCTGCGTCTATTCCCACGTCGACCGCATGGTCACGTTCGGCTGCATGCCGGTGAACGAGGAGGTTTCCCTCGACAAGGGGATCGACGTCTGGCACAACTTCGGCACTTCCTATATTCTGGAGCGCCGCGAGATCGGCATTTTCAACATCGGCGGCGAGGGCGAGATCAAGGCTGACGACGAGACCTTCAGGATGGCTTACAAGGACTGCCTCTACATCACGAAGGGCACGAAGAGGGTCACTTTCCGGAGCTTTGACCCGGAGAAGCCGGCGAAGTTCTACATGGTGAGCGCGCCGGCGCATACCTCCTACAAGACGACCTTCATCCCGATCGAGAAGGCGAACAAGCGTCCGATCGGCTCGATGGAGACCGCCAACAAGCGCGTGATCAACCAGTTCATCCATCCGGACGTCCTGCCGACCTGCCAGCTCTCGATGGGCATGACCGCACTCGATACGGGCAGCGTCTGGAACACGATGCCGGCGCACACCCACGAGAGACGCATGGAGATCTACATGTACTTCGAGATCCCGGAAAATAACGTGGTCTTCCACTTCATGGGCGAGGGCAATGAGACCCGCCACATCGTGATGCACAACGAGGAGGCGGTCATCAGCCCGTCCTGGTCCATCCACTCCGGCGCGGGCACGTCCAACTACACCTTCATCTGGGCGATGGGCGGCGAGAACCAGGCGTTCGACGATATGGACGATATTCCGACGACGGAGCTGAGGTAAAAGCCATTTGGGGACGGTTCCCGGGAACTGTCCCTTCCTGAATGCCGCTGGGGACGGTTTTTCTTAAGAACCGTCCCTGCGGCTTTTTTCTTGCCAACACCCCGAAAATGGGGTATTATCTCTTGTATGGATATCAAAGTAAGCTTTATCATACCGACCTATAATGCCGCTGGGACCGTCCGGGAGACCGTCGAGTCGATCCTCGCGTTCCCGCTCCCGTTTGAGGTCATCGTCGCGGACGACGGCTCGGAGGACGGGACGCGGGAGGCCGTCGCCGGGATCGGGGACGAGCGGGTCCGCCTCATCGCCTGCCCTCACCGCGGCGTCTCCGCCGCGAGAAATGCAGGGCTCGCCGAAGCCCGCGGAGAGTGGGTTCATTTTGCGGATGCGGACGACCTCGTGATCCCGGGGGGGATCGCGGAGGCGCTTTCGCGCGCGGATGACAGCGCGGAGCTTGTGATGTTCGCCTATAAAAGGACCGACAGCAGCAGGGAGTCCGAGGAGCTGCCGCTTAAGCCTGGCTTCTTCTCCGACCCGGCAGTCTTCCGGGATCTTAAGGACAGGCTGCTTGACGTCAAATTTTCGGCGAACTATAAAGGCCGTTATTTCGGGGGTAAGATCTACCAGTACCTCTATCGGCGGGAGTTTCTCGCGGAGGAGGGGGTTCATTTTCCCGAAGGACTGCCGTTTGCGGAGGACTGCGTCTTCCTCTACGACTGCTTCGGGCGCTGCCGGGCCCTGAACGTCACGGATGTGTGCGGCTACTTATACCGGGCTGAACCGGGCAGCGCGAGCCGCCGCTACCGCGAGCATCACTGGGAGGAGTACAAGGACATGCTGGCGCGCCTTACGGAGATTGAAGGTGCCCGGCCCGCCAACACGGCGAGATTCATGTACCAGAACGGGAATTATGTGATGCAGCAGGCGGTCATCCATTTCGGACGCGGGAACATCCGCGCCGCCGAGGCTGTGATCCGGCAGGTGCTCCGCGATCCGGTCTATCACGAGGCGGTCTGCGCCTTACACTACCCGGACTTTACGCGCGGCGAGAAAGTCCGGAACCTGCTGGCGAGGCACGGCCTTGCCGGTCTTTACGGGAGGTGGCTGCGACGAACCTGCGGGATATAAAAGACAGACTGAGACGGAACCGGAAGACAATCTCGGATCCGTGGTCCGATGAACCGGGCGTGATCCTCGAGTGGTGGCACAAGAGGGAAAATGCCGGCGACGCGCTCTCGCCGGTCATCGTCGACTGGATGAAGGATGAGCTCGGGCTCGGCGGCCCGGCGGAGCCGGAGAAGAGGGTCCACCTCATGGCGCTCGGCTCGCTCATCGGGATGCAGGATTTTGACGCGGTGATCTGGGGCAGCGGCATCCACTGTCTCAACACGGCAAGGGCCGTGAACGATCACAGGGATTATGTGCGCTACGATATCCGGGCCGTCAGGGGTCCGGTGACGGCATTTCTCCTGAAGAGTGCGGGCTACGACTGCCCGGAGGTCTACGGGGATCCGGCGGTCCTCATGCCCCGGATCTACAGGCCGGAAGGAAAAGAGAAGCGCTGTAAGGTCACGCTCATTCCCCATATCGACGACTGCGGGGAAGCCCCGGAAGGCCTTCACGTGATCAGTCCGGCGGAGGGCGGCTGGCAGCATTTTATCGATGAAATTACGGCGTCGGAGATGGTGATTTCTTCGTCCCTCCATGGTATAATAGTGGCTGAATCGTACGGCGTGCCGGCAGTCTATCTGGCGTCCGGTACGGAGGACCAGCGCATGAAATACTACGACTGGTATTTTTCGACAGGAAGATATTCTGTCAGGGCCGCCGACAGCGTCCGGGAGGCGCTGGAAGCCGGCCCCATGCCGCTCCCGGATCTCTCCGGGATGCAGGAGAGGCTGATGGCGGCATTTCCCGCAGATCTGTTCAGGAGAAAATAAAACCATATGGCAGGAACGCTGTTTTCAAGAATCAGAAGAAAAATCAAAAAGACGGGGGACAAATACTTCGGCCCGCGCATCCCGGAGCTCTGCCGGAAAAGGTGGGAGAGGGCGATGCGGGATCCCGGCTATCAGGGGATTTCCGGAAATGCAGACCCCGTGAAGCTTGTCGTCTCGCTCACGTCCTATCCGGCCCGGATCGGCTCGGTCGCGGAGGTCGTAAAAGCCCTGCTTGTCCAGACGATGAAGCCGGACAGGCTCATCCTCTGGCTCGCGGAGGAGGAATTCCCGGGACACGAGGCGGACCTTCCGAAGGAGCTGGTCGGCCTTTGCCGCTACGGGCTTACGATCAGCTGGTGCAAAAACACAAGGTCCTACAAGAAGCTGATCCCCGTGCTGAAGCTTTACCCGGATGCGGTCATCGTGACCGCGGACGACGACCTCTATTATCACCCGCAGATGGTCGAGAGGCTCTACAAATCCTACAAAAAGGATCCGCACTGCATCCACTGCCACCGGGCGACGAAGATCTTCATGGAGGACGGCGCCTTCAGGGATAAGCTGGGCGGTTATGACGTCTATGAGCATCCCTCGTACCTCAACAAACTGACCGGTGTGGGCGGCGTTCTCTACCCGCCGCACATTCTGCACCCGGATGTCCTTGACGAGGAACTCTTCATGAGCCTTGCGCCGACAAATGACGACGTCTGGTTCTGGCTCATGGGTGTCCGCGTGGGGGCCCGCACGCGCGTGGCGGACGGGGCATTTGTCACGCTGAACTTCGTGGGCGACACGCAGAAGGAAGCCCTGGGCTACTGCAACAATATCGGCGAACGGCTTTTTGACCGGCAGTTCGCGGACATGCTGGCGTATTATCCGGAGGTCGACAAGGCGCTCCGGGAGGAGTGGGAGAGAGAGTCCCGTTATGGGAAGTAATAAATACAGGAGAGAGTCCGCAGAAAATGAAAGTTGAACGCACGAAAAATGCCGCCCGCAACATGCGGGCCGGCTTTCTCCTTAAAATCTATCAGGTCCTGGTACCGTTCGTCATGCGAACGGTACTTTTGTATACGCTCGGCGTCGAGTATCTCGGCCTCGGGAGCCTTTTTGCGTCCATTATCCGGGTCCTGAACCTGGCGGAGCTCGGGGTCGGCAGCGCGATGGTCTACAGCATGTACAGGCCGATCGCGGAGGACAACGAGGAGGAGATCTGCGCGCTGATGCGGCTCTACCGCACCTATTACCGGGTAATCGGGCTGGCGGTGCTCGCGATCGGCCTGCTCTGCCTGCCCTTCCTGCCGCGCCTCATCAAGGATGACGTCCCCGCGGACGTCAGCATCTATGTGCTCTATCTCCTGAATCTCGGCGCGACGGTGCTCTCCTACTGGCTCTTCGCCTACCGGAACTGCCTGCTGGACGCCCACCAGAGGGTGGATGTCTCCAGCCGGATCCGCTTTGCCGTGAGTGTCGGGCAGACGGTGATGCAGGTTGTATCGCTTGTCATTTTCCGGAATTACTATGTCTATCTCATCCTGAACATCATCGCCCAGGTGCTGATCAACATCCTGACCGCTTACCGGACGATGAAAATGTACCCCGTTTACGCGCCGCGCGGGCAGCTCTCGCCGGACGCGGTCTCCGCGATCAACCGGAGAGTCCGCGACCTCTTCACCTCGAAGCTCGGCGGCGTGATCCTCAACTCGGCGGACACGATCGTGGTGTCGGCTTTCCTGGGGCTCACGACTCTGGCAGTCTACCAGAACTATTACAGTATCGTGACGGCGGTGATCGGGTTTGTCGCGATCATTTTCGGCGCGTGCACCGCGGGCATCGGCAACAGCCTGATCGTGGAGACGCGGGAGAAAAATTTCGGGGACCTGAAGAAATTCGCGCTGATCATCGCCTGGATCGCCGGCTTCTGCACCTGTGCGCTCGTCTGCCTCTTCCAGCCCTTCATGGAGATCTGGACCCGGGGGACGAAGCTGATGCTGGAGTTCCCGGCGGTGCTCTCGTTCGGGCTCTATTTTTTCATCTACGAGATCAATATGCTCCTGAATCTCTTCAAGGACGCGGCGGGGATCTGGCACGAGGACCGCTTCCGCCCGCTGGTGACGGCGCTCACGAATCTCGCCCTGAATCTCATCCTTGTGAATGTTATCGGAATCTACGGCGTGCTCTACTCGACGGTCGCAGCGACGCTCTTCGTCGGGATGCCCTGGCTGCTGCACAACCTGTTCACCAATCTTTTTGACAGAAAGGAGCTGCCCGGCTTCATCCGGACGCTGCTCTTCTATGCCGGCGTGACAGCCCTTGCCTGTGCCGCGAGCGTGGGTCTCTCAGCGCTCGTCCCGGGGAGCGCGATCGTGCGCTTTTTTGCCGGGGCGGCGATCGTGGTCGTCGTGCCGAACGCGATTTTCCTCCTCGTTTATCGGGGGAGGGCGGAGTTCGGCGAGGTTCTCGCCCTGGCGGACCGCCTGGCCGGCGGCCGGCTGGGCCCCGTCAGAAAAATGCTGGGAGGACGAAAATGAAGAAAATGTTTTTATCCGGGCTGTTCTCAGTTCTGTTTTCTGCCGCCGCTGCGCTCCTTCTGCCGCAGACCGTCCTGGCGGACGGCGACTCGCTTGCGCTGGCCCTTGACACGGAGCCGGCTGCCGGAGTTGAAGGTGCGGATCTTGCGGTCTGTGTGCATTTTCAGGGATCTTCCGTCGGGGCAGTCTCCGGCGAGCTTCATTATGAGAGCGGAAATGTGACCTTTCTGTCCGCGGAGGGCTCAGGGGAAGCGGGCAATGCATTTTCGGCCGTGGACGACGGGGAGAGAGTCCGGTTCGTCTGGGGCGACGCGGCCGAGGTCACGGACGGCGGCGAGATCGCGCGGTTCTGGTTTTCTGTAGATGACCGGGCGGACTCGGTAACGTTCTCACTCGATGACGAGTCTCTTACGGCCTGCCGGGCGGAGGACGGGGAGGTCACGTATTTTGAGCTTGGGGGGACGGAGGCGGTTACGGAGGCGGTGAACGTCGGAGCTTCCTATGAAGTGAACAACACGCACAACGAGTATTATGCGACGTGGAGCTCCCCGGTCACGGCAGCGCTTATAAAGACGGACAGCGGCTTCA
>DFFD01000195.1:27126-30784 GCA_002369495.1 Lachnospiraceae bacterium UBA3785
TTTTACGCCTCGGCGAACGCTTACTATTACCTGAGCGGCAAGGAAAACCCGAATGAGGATAATTCCGCGGAAGTCTTCCGGATCACGAAATATGATACGTCCTGGAACCGGCTCGGAAGCGCCTCGCTTTTCGGAGCCAACACCACGGTCCCGTTTGACGCGGGGAGCGCCAGGTTCGCGGAGTACGGTAATTACCTCTTCATCCGCACGGCGCATGAGATGTACAAATCAAGTGACGGCGTCAATCATCAGGCAAATGTCAGCATCAAGCTGAATACCTCCTCGATGACGATTGCCTCCTCACTGACCGATGTCTGGAATATAAGCGCCGGCTATGTGAGCCATTCCTTCAACCAGTTCATCATGGTTGATGACGCGGGTTATGTCGTCACACTGGACCACGGGGATGCCGGGCCGCGGAGTGCCGCGCTGGGGCGCTACGGCAGCAAGGCGGGGTCCCTTGTCTTCGGGAAGAGCGCTTCCTTTACAAAGACCGATACGATGAATTATGCAGGAAACCTCGGAGCAAACAGAACGAATGCTTCTCTTGGGGGCCTTGCATTTTCCGACAGCAATTATCTGACAGCAGGTAACTCGAACGCGCAGGACGGAAGCAGCGACCTGGTTCGAAATGTGTATGTCTCCCTGACTCCGAAATCCGGTTTCCCGGGAACCACAACGATCAAATGGCTCTCCGATTATCCGGCAGGCGGGTCGATAACAGCATCAACGCCGCACCTCGTGAAGCTTGACAGCAATGCATTTGCGGTGCTCTGGGAGGAGTTCGTTCCGGGCGTCTGGAGTCCGACGGAGACCCTCAACTGCCGCTATGCCTTCATCGACGGAAGCGGAAACGTGACAGGCAGCGGCAGTTTCCGCGGATACCTTTCGGACTGCGTTCCGATCGTGAACGGAGGCAAGATCTGCTGGTATGTGACGGCCAATGACCGGACGAACTTCTATGTGCTCGGGCAGGACGGAACGCTTTCCATCCTGGGCAGCGGGGTAAAGATCGATTCGGCGGAAAATGAAAACACAGGCATCCGCGTAAGCTGGGCCCTGGACCGGGTCGTGAGATACTTTAACGTCTACCGGCGCGACAACACTTACTATGAGGGGGACAGAAAGACAGAGTGGGAGTTCCTCGGCACGACAGACGCAAATTCCTATCTCGATACGACAGCGGAGGCAGGCCACGGGTACTTCTATACGATTAAGGCAGCAGTCTATGACGGCGAAGAGCTGCCGAAAGCCTGGGATACGGTCGGGACCTATATCGTCCGCGTTCCTGCGCCGGAGCTCATTTCGCTTGTCCCGACAGCGGCAGGGCCGGTGCTGAACTGGAATGCTGCGGGTTACGAGAGCTATAACACGTCGTATATGTCCAACCGTTATGTTGTCTGGCGCAAGGCGGAAGGCGGAGACTGGGAACAGATCGGAACAGCGGGAAACGGAGACAATACCTACTCGTTCAGGTGGTCCTTCACCGATACGGCGGCGGAATCCGGAAAGACGTACCGTTATACGGTGTCCGCAAGTATGACACGGAGAGGACAGACATTTGAAGGCTCCAGGGACGAGACAGGACTCTCCATCCTTTATCTCACGCAGCCGGCTGTGACGGAGCTCACCGCGGATATCGGCGGCATCAATGTGAGCTGGACGGCGGTCTCCGGAGCGGAATCCTACCGGGTTTACCGGATGCAGCGGTCGATCCTTGAATTTGTCAAGGAGAAGGAGAGCGAAGGCATCACAGCTTCCGTGGAGTGGACTGTCGCCGGGACGACATCGGAGACGTCACTCCGGGATACCGGAGCCGGAACCGGCGAATGGTATTATATCATCCAGGCACTGAGCGGTTCCTCGGAGAGTGTGCGGGATTTCGAACTGAGCGATCCGCACATTGTCTTCGTGCCGGCGGTTGCATTCACTGAATACGGCTACAGCCAGGATCCGGCCAGGGCATATTTCGGCTGGATGCATAGCTCCAGCCACTCAGGCTACGCGGTCTACAGGAGACCGGAGGGCGGAGAATGGAGCCTTGTCAGAAAGGTTCCGGTGCTGCCGGCGGAAATATTTTACGACGAGTCGCCGCTTCATGGAACTGTGACAGAGTATACGGTGACTGCATTTTACACGGACGGCGACGGAAATGAGCACGAGGGCTTCCGGGCAGAGCCGGGCGTGACGATCGACCTCAACAAGCTGCGGTTCTACACAGTGACCGCGGAGGAGAGCACCTACACGGGCTCGCCGGTCACACCCTCCTTCAGGGTGGTGAACGCAGAAGACGGCTCGGTGCTCCCGGATATCTATTACACTGCGTCCTTTACGGACAATGTGAACAAAGGTACCGGCACGATCACGGTGACCGGGAAGGGCGAGTATGGGGGGACGATCACAGGGACATTTGAGATCCTGCCGAAGGCGCTCGACGCCTCGATGATTGGGCCGATCGCTGAGCAGACCTGCAGCGAGGCGCAGCTCACGCCGGAAGTCACCGTGACGGACGGTGTGAGAGAACTTGTGGCCGGGACCGACTACACGGTTTCCTACGGGGAAAATATCTACCCGCCCGCCGGCACTGTGACGATTACAGGCCTGGGGAACTATACGGGAAGTGTTGAGAAGACATTTGCGATCAGCGGAGAACCAATCAGGTCCATCTCGCTCGCCGAGCCGGAGATTACGATGGTGTACGGCGAGGAGCGGGCGGTGCCGGCGGTGACCTACGAGCCGGAGTTTGCGGCGGATGAGAAGAGGGTGGACTGGAGCTCGTCAAATGAAGCCCTCGCCGCGGTGTCCGGCGGCCGGATCAGGGCCATGGATCCCGGGAAGGCGGTCATCACGGCCACGGTACCGGGAAGAAATGTCTCGGCATCGGCGGATGTCAGGGTTTTATTTTCCGATGTGGCGGACCCGGGAGCCTGGTATTTCGATGCCGTCTACTGGGCGCTCGACAGCAATGTGACCTCCGGCTACGGAAAGGGGACCTTCCAGCCCTCGGCGGGCCTGACCCGGGCGCAGACGGTGACCTTCATCTACAACCTGGCCGGCAGGCCGGATGTGAGCGGGCTGCAGGCGAAGGAGTTCACCGATGTCTCGAATACTGCATGGTATTACAATGCGGTTAAGTGGGCGGTGGCTAATAAGATTACTTCCGGTTATGGAACGGGCACCTTCCAGCCGAACGCGATCTGCAACCGTGCGATGATCGTAACCTTCCTTGCGAACTACGCGAAGGCGGCAGGGACATACAAGGAACCGACGACATCCGCAAGCTTCAAGGATGTGAAGGCAACCGACTGGTTCAGGAAGTCTGTCGACTGGGCGGTCGAGAACGGGATTACCAAGGGCTACGGCACGGGGACCTTCAGCCCGGAGGTGACCTGCAATCGGGCGATGATGGTGACGTTCTTGAAGAAGGCGGCGGGGCTGCCGAAGGTGTGAAACAGACAATCGGACTGAGTCGGTCCTGAAAAAAGGGCTGCCGCACTGATCATCGGTGCGGCAGCCCTTTTCTTTGTTCTGTATGGTTTTCAGATGAGACCGAAGTCCTTCATCGCAGCCTTCAGCTGCTCCTTGTGAGCCGGCTCAAGCTCGGTGAGCGGAGCGCGGAGCGGGCCCGCCTTGATCCCGATATAGGTAAGGGCGGTCT
>DFFD01000210.1:0-4553 GCA_002369495.1 Lachnospiraceae bacterium UBA3785
ATGCACTTGCGGCGGTTGATGTCCAGTCCTTCGGTCGTGGAAGCGATCAGAGGGTTGGGGGAAGTGCCCAGGGACATGATGACTGCATCGCATTCGATGTAGAACTCAGAACCGGGGATCTCAACAGGGCTGCGTCTGCCGGAAGCATCGGGCTCGCCCAGTTCCATACGCAGGCAGGTGATTCCCTTGACCCAGCCCTTTTCATCCGCGTGGATCTCAACGGGATTGGTCAGGAGGTTGAAAACGATTCCCTCTTCCTTGGCGTGGAGGACTTCTTCACGTCTTGCGGGGAGCTCCTCTTCGCTTCTGCGGTAGACGATGTGGGTCTCGGCGCCCAGACGCAGAGCGGTCCTCGCCGCGTCCATAGCGACGTTGCCGCCGCCGACGATGACGGCCTTTTTGGGCTTCATGATCGGGGTTCTGGAATCATCGCTGAAAGCCTTCATCAGATTGCTTCTGGTCAGATACTCATTGGCTGAGAAGACGCCCATAGCCTGCTCGCCCGGGATGTGCATGAACTTGGGAAGACCTGCGCCGGATCCGATAAAGACGGCGTCAAATCCCTCTTCCTTCATCAGGGCGTCGACAGTGGTGGACTTGCCGATGACACAGTCGGTCTCGATCTTGACACCCAGCGCCTTGACATTCTCGATCTCTTTCTCGACAACCGCGTCCTTGGGAAGACGGAACTCGGGAATACCATAGACCAGAACGCCGCCCGCTTTGTGCAGGGCTTCGAAAATAGTGACATCGTAACCCATGCGGGCCAGATCGCCAGCGCAGGTCAGTCCGGACGGGCCGGAACCGATGATCGCGACCTTTTTGCCCTTGGGAGCCGCGTCGGTGGAGGGCTTGATGCCCATCTCGCGGGCCGTGTCGGCGACATAGCGCTCGAGCTTGCCGATGGAGACGGCTTCGCCCTTGATGCCGCGCACACAGACGCCTTCACACTGGGATTCCTGAGGACATACACGTCCGCAGACAGCGGGAAGAGCGGAGGAAAGGCTGATCACATCGTAAGCGCCCTTCACATCGCTTTCTTTGACCTTCTGGATAAATCCGGGGATGTCGATCGAAACGGGGCAACCCTGGACACAGCGCGGATTTTTGCAGTTCAGGCATCTTGCCGCTTCGGCTTCTGCCTCTTCTTTATTATATCCCAGGCATACTTCTTTGAAGTTTGTGGCACGGACCTTGGGATCCTGCTCTCGGACCGGGACTTTTACCATCATATTTGCTGCCATAGTCTTTTTCCTTCCTTGTAGATTCGAAATCTTTTCCTGTAATTCATACTTTAGTGCCATGACCTTCTGTTCACAAACACATATGAATAAACTACGCGCGGCTCCGCTCTCACGAGCGCTTGCTCGCTGTTTATTCATACCTCAGTGCCATGGGCAGCTGCCCGCAAACATGTATGAATAAAGCTTCGCAATGCTTTAACCATGGATCAGCCGCAGTTTCCGCAGCCGCCGTGGTGGGTGTCGCCTTCCTTCGCGCGGAGGAACAGACGTCCCTCTTCTGTTGCATACATGCGGGAACGCTGCATAGCCTGATCGAAATCTACGAGGTGGCCGTCAAACTCGGGACCGTCCACACATGCAAACTGCACCTTGTCGCCGACCATCAGACGGCAGGCGCCGCACATACCGGTGCCGTCGACCATGATCGGGTTCATGCTGACGATGGTCTCAATGCCCAGCTTTTTGGTCAGAAGACATACGAACTTCATCATGATCATGGGGCCGATGGCGACAACGCGGTCAAAACGCATGCCCTCGTCATAGAGCTTCTGCAGGGCAACCGTGACGTTTCCGTTGATGCCGTAGGAACCGTCATCCGTGCAGATATGCAGGTTGGAGACAGCGCGCATCTCATCTTCGAGGATGATGATGTCCTTTGTCTTGGCACCCTGGATGCAGTCGACGGTCACGCCGTTATTGTGAAGCCACTTCAGCTGGCAGTAGACAGGAGCAGTTCCGACACCGCCTGCGATGAAGCAGATTTTCATTTTCTTAAGTTCCTCGATAGGAAGTTCTGTGAGATCGGAAGGTTTTCCAAGAGGTCCTACGATATCGTGGAAACTGTCGCCTTCATTCAGCTGAGACATTCTCTGTGTCTCTCCGCCGACCACCTGGAATACAATCTGTACAGTGCCGTCTGCCGGATTATAATCACAGATTGTCAGCGGCACTCTCTCTCCATCATCATCTACACGAACGATCAGGAACTGGCCGGGAAGCGCATTCTTTGCGATCCTGGGGGCCTCCACGTCCATCAGAAAGATGTTCGGAGCAAGATTTTCCTTTTTAAGAATCCTGAACATGTTTTCCTCCTACTCTGAATACATTTTTATCTTGAAGATATCAGGTTCCGATCCAAAACTCCGATAAAGAAGTTCTGTAAAAATACTATCATATTCACGATGCGGGATTGTGCAGATTCGGGCAGACTTTGTGCCGTTTCACTGACATAGGCCCTGTTCTTTCTATCCGGCAAAACACTCAAAAACCGAAAAGACGAACTCCGGATCCACGCTCCGGCTGCTTAGAAAGCCGTGAGCAAATCCGCGCGGATAACATGTATACAATAATACCATATTGTGACAGACTCAATCCGAAAAATCAATATTATTTGACAGATTATTTATCAATTTAAAATAGAAAAAATCAATGGCATGCTGCATCCGGCACACCATTGGTGTGCCGGAGCGTTTATTCTTCGTCAAGGGATCGCGGCCAAGAAGAAGCGGGTTTTCCTTTCTGCCCGCGTATCCCATGGCTGAAGTAACGGGCCTTGTGCGATGAAGAATAGAAATCCTGTCACCGCAGATAGTGCTAATACCCCTTTTTCAAAGCGGCTTTATCCGTTTTCATTTTCCAGAAATGCCTCAAACTCAGGCAGAGTCATGAGGACCTGTCTGGCTCTGGTGCTGCTCTCTTCGCTCACAACACCTGCCTCGGCCAGCTGGTCCATGATGCGTGCCGCCCTGTTGAAACCGATCTTGAACACGCGCTGGAGCAGGCCGATGGAGGCCTTGTTTTTCTCGATGATATATTTTCCGGCCTCAACGAAATGCTCGTCTCTCATGGAATCTGACGATTTCATATCTTCGAAGCCCATTGCCGGAACACCGTTGACCTGAATGTCTTCGATCTGACGGTTCACATCTTCATTGTGGTCTTCCGCCTTATTGCGGGAAGTGATATACTCCACGACCCGGCTCACTTCTCCATCCGAGACGAAGGCGCCCTGGATCCGGGCGGGTTTCTGGTAATTCTGGGGCGAGAACAGCATATCGCCTCTGCCGATCAGCTTCTCGGCGCCTGCCATGTCGAGGATGGTCCTGGAATCAACCTGGCTGGATACAGAGAAAGCGATCCTGCTGGGCATGTTGGCCTTGATCAGTCCGGTGATGACATCTACGGAAGGTCTCTGCGTGGCGATGATCAGATGGATTCCTGCGGCGCGGGCCAGCTGGGCCAGGCGGCAGATCGCGCTCTCGACATCGCTCTTTGCGACCATCATCAGGTCTGCCAGCTCATCGACGATGATGACGAGCCTGGGCATTGGATCGTACTGGGGTTCGCCGTCCTCTCCCCGGTAGGAAGCTGCCAGGGAATTGAAGCCGTTCAGATCCCTCACGCCCGCCGCGGCGAACAGCTTGTAGCGCTTCTCCATTTCGGCGACCGCCCAGTTCAGGGCGGCGGAGGCCTTTCTGGCGTCAGTGACCACCGGAATGATCAGATGAGGGATTTTTTTGTAGACACTGAGCTCTACAACCTTGGGATCGATCATCAGCAGTTTCACATCGTCAGGGGATGTGCTGTAGAGAATGCTGAGTATGATCGTATTGATACAGACGGACTTGCCGGAACCCGTTGCTCCCGCGATCAGGAGATGGGGCATGCGGGCGATGTCCGCGATGATCGTCTTTCCTCCGATATCTTTGCCGACCGCAAAAGGAAGCTTTCCTTTGAAGTTTTTGAACTCGCGGGTCTCAAAGAGCTCACGGAGATGTACAGTCGTCTCGTATTTGTTGGGAACCTCGATTCCGATCGCGGATTTACCGGGGATCGGAGCTTCGATTCTGATATCCGTCGCGGCCAGGCGGAGCTTGATATCATCGGAGAGATTTACGATCTTGCTGACCTTGACGCCGCGTTCAGGTTTGAGTTCATAGCGGGTGACGGAAGGTCCCTGGCTGATATCAGTGATGGTGACCTGGACACCGAAAGTGCGCAGAGTGTCCTGCAGCTTGCCTGCAGTCTCCAGCAGCTCTCTCTCCGTCTCCGGACTGCGCCCTCCTGTTCCCTGATCCAGAAGGCTGAAGGGAGGGTGGACATAAGCGGCGCTCACAGGTCTTGCGGTGCGCGCGGCACCGGGCAGCCGGGTTTTATTCCTGCCGTCATCTCTGTGGATTGCGATGTCTGCAAGTTCCTCCGGGGAAGCTCCCGGCAGCCCGGTATCCGGACCCGGCAAAGAAGCATCTGCGCCCGATCCCCTGGAACCGGCCCCGGCGGAAGCGGTATTTGCGCCCGATCCCCTGGAAC
>DFFD01000210.1:4661-16403 GCA_002369495.1 Lachnospiraceae bacterium UBA3785
CCCGGCAGAGGCCGCATTTAAGCCGGATTCCTGCGGGATGGTCCCGGCGGAAGCCGTATTTGCACCGGATTCCTGGGGGCCGGTCCCGGAGGCAGATATATTATCGCCGGATCCTTCTGAAAGGGTCTCTGACGAAGCTGTATTGAGGACAGAAGCCTCCGGGCCGGCAGCTGAAGAAGCTGCATCTACACCGGATCCCTTGAAACCTGTCTCGGAGAAAGATGTGAAACCGCTGCCCCGTGCGCCGGGAGTCTGAGGCTTCGGGAGCTTTGAGCCGTCGGACACCTGGCCGGGTTCTGTGACATGGATGGCGTGGACATCCGGAGCGGCTCCCCGTCTTCCGGAATCTGTAAGATCCGAAGCGGGATACAGACCGTTCCCCCTTCCTGCCTGAGAGGCCGCGGAGCCGCCTGCCCGGGCGATCAGTTCCGTTTCGCCGGGGTAAGAAGAGTCCCGGCGGCCGGCATCTCCTCTGCCCCTTCCGGAAGAGCCTTCCCCTGAAACCGGCATACGATCATAGTGCAGGCTGTCAGAAGGTTTATAGTCCTGCACTGAGTGAATAAAACGAGTTCCCTCCGGATCCGGTGAACTCCTGCCTGCATCCGTGTAAACAGATGTGCCGGCAGCCTTCCGGGCCTTTGCAGGAATTGTCAGAGCGTCTTCATTTTCATCGGGCAGGACTATGATTTCATGTACATCCCTGGAAGACATAGGGGCCGGGCTGATTCGTCCGCCTCTGCTTCTGCTGTTTTTTCCGCCCTTTCCTGGAAGGGACTTCTGACCGCTTCCGGAGGCCCTGTCCAGCCGGGTGTGTTCGAGATCGACAGAAATGTCCGCGGCGGACCGCCTGTTCTTTTTAGGGGATTCGGATGCGTCAGCCTGTGCGGATCTTTGAGACATGCGCTGCAGCTCCCGCTCCTGGCGGTGAAGAATACGGTCAGTGTCTCTCTCGATCTGGTCTTCTCTCTCCCTTGCCCACTCTTCCAGCCTGCGCTGCCGGTACATGGCGCGACGCTGCGCGAAACCGGGACGGTCATCCTCCTGCCGTCTGCGCTGCCAGGCATGGATTGCCGAGGAGGGAGATACCTGCAGAAGCAGGATGAGGGCGATGATTCCGGCACCGATCAGCAGAAGCACACTTCCGACCAGCCGGAAGGCGTAATAGAGCACAGATGCCAGCGCGCCGCCTATGACTCCTCCGCCTATTCGCTGTTCCGCGCATAATTTAAAAGTACTCTTCACACTGAAAACAAGATCCAGAGGATTTTTTCCTGTGGAATGCAGATATAGATGGCCGCCGGTCTCAACAATGAGAAGGATCAGCAGCAGGGCAAGCATACGGACCTGCATCCGCTGTCCGCCTTTTCCGGTGATCATAAAATAGCAGGCGGCAAAAAGATAAAACGGCACGCCCCAGGCTCCGATGCCGAAGAGGCCGAACATTATTTCTCCCAGCACTCTTCCGACGCCTCCTCCGAAGTTGAGAAGAGAAAGAAAGAGAAAAGACATGATTATGAGCAGCACAACAAGCGTGATGTCTTCCCTGACTTCACGCTCTCTCGCCTCTCTGTTTCGGACCGCCTGCTTCCTGGCTTCCGCCCTGCGGTCAACAGTATTTTTTGTCCCTTTTCCACGCCCGGATGAGGACCTGGAAGATGCTCCGTTCTTTGCGCGTTTCGCGCCGGCCGAAGAGGCCTTTGCGGAAGAACTCTTTCCTGCGGAACCTGCGGAGGAAGACTTCCGGGTTCCGCTCCCGGAGCGCACGGTTCCTCCGGAACCTGCCCTGCCGGAAGAACTTTTACCGGTGTTCTTCGTCCTCGTCTTTGTACTCTGTGCCATGAAACTCCCTGTGTATATAGTTGAAAAATGCCGCAGCTTTGGGCTTCAATACCTGAAAGAGGCATGAGAAGACCCAAAAATACGGCTGAAGTCAGATGTCAAAATCATCATCCTCAGAGATCTCGATATCAAAGTGATCCTGGTCCCCGGGGATATCCCATTCATCCGCAAGGTCAAATTCCATGCGGATGTGAGGCTTTCTCCTGGGTACCGGAAGGGGATTTTTAAGATATCTTCCGGGTTCGGGATCCGGGGAATTGGAAGGAATCATGTTGATTCGTTCTGCCATACCACTGACTGTGACCTCCGTTTATAAAAAAGATCCTATCAAGGAAGATAGGGCAGCCATGTGCCTTGGGCACAAAGCTGCCTCTGATTTCAAAAGTGCATGGGTCTGACTCTCAAAAAGGGAGAGCCGGAAGATGATCCGAAGGCGGACGATTACTCGTCGTCCTCGTCCCAGTTGTGATAGACGGCCTGAACATCGTCGTCATCTTCGAGAATATCAAGAATGCGGCGGATCTGTTTGACCGCGTTTTCGTCAGTCAGGGTGACATAGTTCTGGGGGATCATAGTCACTTCAGCGGATACTGTCGCGATACCCTCATCGTCGAGCGCTTTCTTGACGGCATCGAAATCGTCTTCGGATGTGACCACTTCAAAGCTGTCCTCTTCTTCCTTCAGATCCTCTGCGCCCGCGTCAAGGACCAGCATCATGAGGTCGTCCGCGCTCAGGTCGCACTCTTCGCGGTCAATGATGATCTGGCCGCGCTTGTCGAACATGAAGGAGACACAGCCGGGGGTTCCGATGTTTCCGCCGCCCTTGGAGAAAGCGGCGCGGACATTTGCGGCCGTGCGGTTCTGGTTGTCAGTCAGGGTGTCAACGATGACCGCGATTCCGTTGGGACCGTAGCCCTCATAGGTATTGTACTGGTAATTGACATTGCCCACATCTCCGGCAGCCTTTTTGATACCGCGTTCGATCGTGTCATTGGGAACGTTGTTGGCTTTTGCCTTCTCAATGACTTTGGCAAGCTTGTAGTTGTTGGAGGGATCGGGACCGCCTTCTTTGACAGCGACTGCAATTTCTCTGCCTATGATCGTAAAGATCTTGCCCTTGGCGGCGTCGTTCTTCTCCTTTTTATGCTTGATGTTGGCAAATTTTGAATGTCCTGACATACATACTCCTTCTGACCGGCATAGCCGTTAATATATATAAATTAAACGTCAAATTTTATCATAGCATTTTTTTCGTTATGAATCAAGAAAATGTTTCCGCCGATTCACACCAGCGCGCGCACGGAAATGCATTTTCCTTCCCGCATATAATGCCGCGGCACGCGTTTTGAGATATCGCACACGAGTTCATAGTTGAATCTCCCGGAGAGAGCCCCGATCTCCTCCGCCGTGATCGTCTCCTCTCCCTGCGTCCCCATGAGCACGGCCTCGTCGCCGCGGACTGCATCCGGGATATCCGAGACGTCAACCATGAACTGGTCCATACAGACGCGGCCGAGGATCGGAGCCTTTCTGCCCCGGATCAGCACATGGCCCTTATTTGAGAGGAGCCGCGGATAACCGTCCGCGTAGCCGACCGGGATCGTGGCAACCCTCATGGTCTTCTCCGTCCGGAACGTTCCGCCATAGCTGATCTCCGCCCCTGCGGAAAGCTCCTTCACGTAGCTTATGTGGCTCACAAGTCTCATGACCGGCTTAAGGGGCTTCACCTCATCCTTTACCTCGTCGGAGGGAAGCAGGCCATAGAGCGTGATGCCGGCGCGGACCATGGAGAGGTTTGCATTTTTCAGGCGGAAAATGCCCGCACTGTTGCTCGCGTGACGGATCGGAATCTCTACGCCGGCCTCATCGAGCTTCTTCGAGAAAGCCATGTACCGGGAGAGCTGTCTTTCCGCCGGCGCGATCGACGGCTCGTCCGCCCTTGCAAAATGCGTAAACAGGCCTTCGATCACAAGATGCGGCAGCGCCGCGATCTTTTTTACTTCTTCCACCGAAGCGTCCGTGTCCGCAAAGCCGATACGGCTCATGCCGGTGTCGAGTGCGATGTGCACGAAAGCTTTCTTGCCGAGCGTTCCCGCAAGACGGGAGATTTCCTCCGCAGTCCCGTAATCGAACACCGTAAAGCGGATGTCGTAGTCGATCATGTCCGGCCAGCATTCGGGAAATGTATACCCGAGCGTCAGGATCGGCTTCCGGATCCCGTTTCTACGGAGCTCCATGCCTTCCTCTGCGGCGGCTACCGCAAATCCCCAGACATACGGGTAATCTTCGATGAGGTGCGCGATCTCGACCGCGCCGTGCCCGTAGGCGTCCGCCTTGATGACGGCGGTGATCTTCGTCTCCGGCGAGATCTTCTGCCTCATCGATTCCATATTGAAGGCCACAGCGTCAAGGTCGATCTCGGCGCGGACTCTCATATTCTTTTCCATGATTGATCCTCCTTACAGCTCCGGAATATCCGCGAGAGCCTTTATGATATCGGATGCGAGCATGCTCAGCTCTCCGCATTTTGCTTTTGCCCTGTCGCCGGCCCGTCCGTGCAGGAAGGCCGCGAGCGCGCCCGCGTAAGCCGGCTCGGTCCCCTGTGCGAGAAGTCCCGCCAGGATGCCCGTCAGCACGTCGCCGCTGCCGGCAGCCGCCATCCCGGCGTTGCCGGACGTGTTGATAAAGGTGAGCCCGCCCGGGTCCGCAATGACGGTCCGCGCGTCCTTGAGCAGGACCTGCGCGCCGGAATCCCCGGCAAAGGCGAGTGCTTCGCCGACCGGGTCATTTTTCAGCTCATAGATCTTCTTGCCGGTGAGCCGGGCCATCTCGCCCATGTGGGGCGTGATAAAGAGCGCTCCCTCGTGACGGCTCAGAAGCTGCGTGTCCTTCCCGATCACGTTGAGACCGTCCGCGTCGATGACGAGCGGCAGTCTGCAGGTGGCAAGCAGGATCTCTGTGATAAGGCGCGTCCGGCTGTTATTGCCGAGGCCCGGGCCCGCCGCCGCGACGTCCGCCCAGGCAAGGTTCCTCTCGATCAGTGCCGGGAGATCCTCATCGCGCTCATACGTTTCGAGCAGGGCCTCCGGCAGGGCGGTCTGGACGATGATACGGTTGGCTTCCTCCGTCAGGATCTTCACCATCCCGCAGCCGGACCTGAGCGCAGCCTCCGCGGCAAAAAGCGCCGCTCCGCACATGCCTTTGGAGCCGGCGATCACAAGCACCTTTCCGAAGGTCCCCTTGTTGCCGGAAGGATCCCTCTTCGGAAGAAGACTGCCGATATCGTCATCCGTCAGCGCAAAGATCCTGTACGGGTTTTCTTCGAGGAGTTTTGTGTCGTCATAGATCCCGATCTCCTCAATCACGAGCCTGCCCGTATACAGGGCTCCCGGATACAGCAGCTCTCCGGCCTTCGCGCACTCCATCGTGACGGTGACGTTTGCCTGCACCGCGCATCCGCAGACGCTCCCGGTATCCGCACTGATCCCGGAAGGGATGTCCGCCGCAATGACAAACGCGGGGGATTCGTTGATCGCCATGATCGTCTCCGCCGCGCGCCCCTCGACGTCCCGGGCGAGCCCGGTCCCGAAGACCGCATCGACGATGATATCGTACTCATTCATGTCCGGCGCGGCCGTCTCCTGCACTTTAAGGAGCCGGCAGGAAGCCATCTGGGCGGCCATGTCCGCTGAGAAGCGGGTTTCATTTCCGACAATATAAAGCTCAGGCTGATAGCCTTTTATAAAAAGGATCCGGGCCAGCGCAGCGCCGTCGCCGCCGTTGTTGCCGGTCCCGCAGACAATCAGGATCCGGGCAGACCGGTCCTTCGCCGCTCTCTCGACTTCCCTGAAAATCCCGAGCGCGGCCCGTTCCATGAGTACCGCCGAGGGAACCTTAAGGTTATTGATCGTGTTGGCGTCCATCGCCCGCATTTCATCCGAAGTGACCACATGAAGCATATCGTCCACCTCCTCAATGCCCCCTATTATAGACTTCTCGCCCCGCATGTTCAAGTTTTTGTGGAAATAACGCGAAAACTCATGTATCATAGCATGGTGGAGGACAATTATGATACTTGACGTTCAGAAGATCAGCAAAACATTTCCCGGAAATGAAGTCCTGAAGGAAGTCTCCTTCCACATCGAGGAGAAGGAGAAGGCAGCCCTGGTCGGCATCAACGGCGCCGGCAAGTCGACGCTCCTGAAAATCATCATGGGCGAACTCCCGGCTGACGACGGCCAGGCGGTCGTCGCGCGCGACGTGAAAGTCGGCTACCTTGCCCAGCACCAGGACCTCACCGGGGACAACACAATATTTGAGCAGCTCATGATGGTGAAGAAAGACATTCTCACCCTCTATGAGAATATGCGCGCATCCGAGGCGCGCATGAGCGGACTTTCAGGGGAGGATCTCGAAAATGAAATGCTCTCCTATTCCCGCATGCAGGAAGCTTACGACCGCGCGAACGGCTACGCCTACCGCTCCGAGGTGGTCGGCGTGCTGAAAGGACTCGGTTTTCCCGAGGAGGAATTCTCAAAGAAAGTCGGGACGCTCTCCGGCGGCCAGAAGACCCGCGTCGCCCTCGGCCGCCTGCTCCTTGAAGCGCCTGACCTCATTATTCTCGACGAGCCGACGAACCATCTCGACATGGGCTCGATCATCTGGCTCGAGACCTATCTCCTCAACTATAAGGGAGCCGTCCTGATTGTCTCCCACGACCGCTATTTCCTGAACCGGATCGTCACGAAAGTCGTCGAGCTGGACCACGGCCGCGCGAGAACCTACAGCGGAAACTACGACGCCTACAGCGAGAAGAAGGCGCAGATCCGCCACGCGGAGTATCTCGCCTACATGAAGGCCCAGGAGGAGCGGAAGCACCAGGAAGAGGTCATCGCAAAGCTGAAATCCTTCAACCGCGAGAAATCCATTAAACGCGCGGAGAGCCGCGAGAAAATGCTCGCGAAAATGGACATGCCCGACAAGCCCCTCGGGGAAAACGCCGTCATGGAACTCTCTTTCACGCCGAAGATCGACAGCGGCAAGGACGTGCTGACCGTCGACGGGCTCTCCAAGGCATTCGGGCAGCAGGTTCTCTTTACGGATCTTCATTTTGAAATAAAAAAAGGCGAACACGTCGCCCTGATCGGCTCCAACGGAACCGGCAAATCAACGATCTTAAAGATCCTGAACGGCATCATTCGCCAGGACGCCGGCTCCTACACGCTTGGCGCGAACGTCCACATCGGCTACTACGACCAGGAGATGCATGTCCTGAGCCCTGAGAAGACGATTTTCGAAGAGATCTCGGACGCTTACCCGACAATGAACAACACGAAGATCCGCTCAAGCCTCGCGGCCTTCCTCTTCACCGGGGAGGACGTCTTAAAACGCATTGCGGATCTCTCCGGCGGCGAGATGGCCCGCGTCTCCCTCTGCAAACTGATGCTCGGAGACTGCAACTTCATCATCCTCGACGAGCCGACGAACCATCTGGACATCGAATCGCGCGAGATCCTGGAGTCCGCGCTGAACGCCTACACAGGGACGCTGCTCTACGTCTCCCACGACCGCTATTTCATCAACCGCACCGCCCACCGGATCCTGGACCTGACCGGAAAGACGCTGATCAACTACATCGGCAACTACGATTACTATCTGGAGAAGAAGGAAACGCTGGAAAATGCAATCCTGAACACCGGTGCCGCCGCTTCGGACGCCCCCGCTGAGACGGAGGCCAAGCTCGACTGGAAGGCCCAGAAGGAAGAACAGGCCAGGAAACGCAAGCTCGCGAACGATATCAAGAAGACCGAGACCGAGATCGCTGATCTCGAGGCGGAGAACGCCTCCATCGAGGCCCAGTTTCTGGACCCGGCGGTGTCCGCCGACCACATTCAGCTGACACAGCTGGGGAAGCGCCAGAGCGAGATTGAGGCGCGCCTTGCGGAGCTGTATGACCTCTGGGAGGAGCTCTCTCTTAAGGAATAAGCAAAGAATAAATAAAGGGGACGGTTCCTGGGTGAAAGAACCGTCCCTGTTGTTTTTGCCGAACTTACATCATCGCGTCCAGCTTCTCTCTCACAGCCTTGATAAAGCCTTCGGTCGTCAGCGTCTCCGCGTTCTCAAGCGTCGTGATCCGCGCCAGATCGCCGGTCATCTTCCCGGACTCGATCGTGTCGATGACGGCCTTCTCGAGCTTGCCGGCGAAGTCGATGAGGTCTGCATTTCTGTCCATCTCGCCGCGCTTTCTCAGCGCGCCGGTCCACGCGAAGATCGTCGCGACCGAGTTTGTCGAAGTGGATTCCCCTTTGAGATACTTGTAGTAGTGGCGCTGCACCGTGCCGTGAGCCGCCTCGTACTCGAAATACCCGTGCGGGGAGACCAGCACCGACGTCATCATCGCGAGCGAACCGAACGCGGACGAGAGCATGTCGGACTGGACGTCGCCGTCGTAGTTCTTGAGCGCGAGAACGAACCCGCCGTCCGTCTTCATGAGGCGGGCGACAATATCGTCGATCAGCGTGTAGAAGTACGTGATCCCCGCTTCTTTGAACAGGGCTTTGTACTCTTCCTCATAGATGCGCTCGAAGATCGCCTTGAACTCGCCGTCGTAAGTCTTGGAGATCGTGTCCTTCGCGCCGAACCAGAGATCCTGCCGGACGGACAGCGCGTAGGAGAAGCAGGCTCTCGCAAAGCTCTCGATCGAGGCGTCCAGGTTATGCATGCCCATCAGGATGCCCGGGCCCTTGAAATCAAAGACCGTCTGGCGGGTCACCGTGCCGTCCGCCGCGGTGAAGACCAGCTCCGCCTTGCCGGGACCGTCGATCCGCATCTCAGAGCTCCTGTAGATATCGCCATATGCGTGACGGGCGATCGTGATCGGCTTCATCCAGTTGCGGACGACCGGACTGATCCCGTTCACGAGGATCGGAGCGCGGAATACGGTGCCGTCCAGCATCGCGCGGATCGTCCCGTTCGGGCTCTTTGTGAGGTGCTTCAGGTTGTACTCCTTCATGCGGTCCTTGTTGGAAGTGATCGTGGCGCATTTGACGGATACGCCGTACTTCATGTTGGCCTTCGCCGCCTCGATCGTGATCTGATCGTCGGAATCGTCGCGGTTCTTAAGGCTCAGGTCGTAGTATTCCGTCTTAAGATCAATGTAAGGCAGCAGCAGCTCGTCTTTGACCATCTGCCAGATGATTCTGGTCATCTCGTCTCCGTCCATCTCAACGAGCGGTGTCGTCATTTTAATCTTTTCCATAATAATCTTCTCCTTACAGTCATTTCCCCGGTCTGACCGGTCCGTCAAGGCCCAGTTTCTTCTTGGCCGCTTCCGTCTGCTCAAACAGCTCGTCGTTCGTGATGACCGTCACGCGGCCGGCTTCGTACTGCGCATCAACCCACTCCTTGATTATCGTGACGAGCGGCGCTTTCTTGTCCACTTCATTTTCCCCTGAGAGCTTGTAGTGGCGGTTGATCCAGTGTGCGATGCCCGCAAGGCCGGACGTGTTGGAGATCGAAACTTCGACAGGCCTGTTCAGGAATTTTTCCGTGTCGAAAATGTTGTAGATCTCTTCATTTTTCAGGAGCCCGTCCGCATGGATGCCGGCTCTCGTGATGTTGAAGTTCTCGCCGACGAAAGGCGTTCTCGGCGGGATCGAATACCCGATCTCCTTCTCGTAATACTCGGCCAGCTCGGTGATGACGGTCGTATCCATGCCGTCCAGCGTGCCGCGGAGCTGCGCATACTCGAAGACCATCGCCTCAAGCGGCGTGTTGCCGGTGCGCTCTCCGATGCCGAAAAGCGAGCAGTTGACGCCCGATGCGCCGTAGAGCCAGGCTGTCGTGGAGTTGGATACCGCCTTGTAGAAATCGTTGTGGCCGTGCCACTCGATGAGGGACGAAGGCACGCCTGAGTGCGTCATGATACCGTAAATGATTCCCGGAACCGAGCGCGGGATCACAGCGCCGGGATAGTTGACGCCGTAGCCCATCGTATCGCAGCAGCGGACCTTGACCGGGATCCCGTAAGCATTGCGAAGCTTCATGAGTTCAAGGCAGAAGGGAATGACATAGCCGTAAATGTCCGCGCGGGTGATGTCTTCTAAGTGGCAGCGCGGGCTGATGCCCATTTCCAGGCAGTCGCGGACGATGCCAAGGTAATGGTTCATGGCCTCGCGGCGTGTCATGTGCATTTTATAGAAAATATGATAGTCGGAGCAGGACACAAGAATGCCGGTCTCGCGCATGCCCATGGATTTGACAAGCTCGAAATCCTTCTTGCTCGCGCGGATCCAGCTTGTGACCTTCGGGTAGCGGTAACCCTTTTCGAGACACTTTTCCACCGCCTTGCGGTCCTTCTCGTCATAGAGGAAGAATTCGCTGGCGCGGATCTTGCCCATAGGTCCTCCGAGCCGATGCAGATAGTCATAGATCGTCACGATCTGCTCGGTCGTGTACGGGGCCCTGGACTGCTGGCCGTCACGGAACGTCGTGTCCGTGATCCAGATCTCGTCAGGCATGTGATGGGGAACAATACGGTCGTTGAACGCGATCTTTGGAACTTCGTCGTAAGGAAAAAGGTTCCGGAATGTATTCGGCTGGTCGACGTCGACAAGCGGATACATGTACTCCTCGAGTTCAAGGAGATGCGAATTGTGATTCATTCGCACCTTACGGCTTAAATCTTCCATAATAACAGTCCTCCTTTATGATCATCCGCGGGAAAATGAAAACCTGAGAATTCTCCCGGGAATCTTTAACTCACTCCTCCGAAAGCATTTCGCTTAGCAGCGTCAGTACCTCTGTGGCAGCTTTCGACCTGATCTCCTTCCGCGAGCCGGAAAGATTTAACTTTTTCACCCTCACGCTGGTCTTGATGCAGCAGGCGATGTAGACGAGACCGACCGGCTTCTCCGGCGTGCCTCCGCCCGGGCCGGCAATGCCGGTCGTCGCGATGCCGACGTCGGAACCGGCCGTCCAGACGCAGCCGAGGGCCATTTCCTCGGCCGTCTCGGAACTCACCGCCCCGAACTGTTCAAGCGTTTCGTGTTTGACACCCAGATAGCGCTCCTTGGCCTCGTTGCTGTAGGTGACCAGCCCCTGCATGAGCGTGCCGGAAGCGCCTGCCACATCCACGATGCGGGAGGCGACCATGCCGCCGGTGCAGGATTCGGATGTGGTCAGAGTATAATGCTTCTTAAGAAGCATTTCAACACATTTTTCTTCAATTGTCTTCTCACTCACGCAGCATCACCTCATTTCTGCATCGAGATGACCTGCCTGTTTTTGACAATGTAGTCGACGAGCGAAATGATCGTCAGCGCGCAGGCCAGGTACATGACGAGGGTCGTGAGAGACTTAAGCTGCGGGAGATTCACCAGCATCAGGATGACCATCGCCATCTGGGTCACGGTCTTGACCTTGCCCCACATGCTGGCGGCGATCACGATCCCGTTGTCGGAGGCGACCAGGCGGAAACCGCTGATCACGAACTCGCGGGCGATGATGACGATGCAGATCCAGGTCGGCAGCCTCTTAAGATCGACGAGGCAGATCAGCGCGGAGCAGACAAGCAGCTTGTCGGCCAGCGGATCCATGAATTTGCCGAAATCGGTGATCAGGTTGTATTTTCTGGCGATCTGCCCGTCCAGCATATCCGTCAGAGACGCGATGATGAAGATGGCGAGGGCAATCCATCTGGCGGATCCCTCTCCTCTGCCTGCGAGAAGCGCAATGACAAACGGCACGATGAGGACCATGCGGAGCACGGTCAGCTTATTCGGCAGGTTCATAGACTTCCTCCCCTGTAAGATCATAGTGGGACGCCCCGGTCACGCGGACTCTGATGAAATCCCCGCTCATGAGCTCCCTGTCGCTTTCAACAAATATATAGCCGTCCACACC
>DFFD01000210.1:16519-16940 GCA_002369495.1 Lachnospiraceae bacterium UBA3785
ATGACCGCCTCCATGACGGTCCCGATGCGGGCTTTCCCCTTCGCGAGGGATATCTTCTGCTGTTCCGCCATCACGGCGTTGCGACGCTTTACCTTGATGTTTTTCCTGATCTGGCCGGGCATTTTCGCCGCCAGCGTCCCCTCCTCCTTCGAGTAGGTGAAGCAGCCGAGGCGGTCGAATTTCATTTCCCGGACAAAGGCAAGCGTCTTCTCGTGATCTTCCTCGGTTTCGCCGGGAAAGCCGGTGATGATCGTTGTCCGAAGGAAAATGTCCGGAATCCTCTCCCGAAGCGTCCTCACGAGCTCCCGAAGTTCCGCTTCCGTTGTCCGCCGGTTCATCCTCTTTAAAATAGTATCCGACGCCGCCTGGATCGGCAGATCGAGATAATGGCAAATTTTCTTCTCCGACGCGATGACGTCGA
>DFFD01000072.1:0-3383 GCA_002369495.1 Lachnospiraceae bacterium UBA3785
TACTCGCGGCCGGAGGTGGTCGACTATATCTACGGGATGGTGAGCCGGATCCTTTACGAGTCCCGCATTTCCTACATAAAATGGGACATGAACCGCTACATGACCGAGCCGTACTCGCTCGGGCTCCCGGCGGACCGGCAGGGGGAGATGATGCACCGCTACATCCTGGGCGTCTACAGCCTCTACGAGCGGCTGACGTCCGAATTCCCGGAGATCCTCTTTGAGTCCTGCGCGTCGGGCGGCGCGCGCTTCGACCCGGGCCTGCTCTACTATGCGCCGCAGGCCTGGTGCAGCGACGACACGGACGCCGCGGAGCGCGTGAAGATCCAGTACGGCACGAGCTTTGTCTACCCGGTCTCGATGGTGGGCTCGCACGTCTCGGCGGTGCCGAACCACCAGCTCTTTAGGACGACGCCGCTCAGGACGCGCGGCGCGGTCGCGTCCTTCGGGACGTTCGGCTACGAGCTTGTGCTCGGGAAAATGACCCCGGAAGAGCTCGAAGTCGTGAAGGAGCAGGTCGCCTTCATGAAGAAGCACAGGCGGCTGATCCAGATCGAGGGGACATTTATAAGGCTCCTGAGCCCGTTTGAGCACAATGAGGCGGGCTGGATCGTCGTCTCGAAGGACCGGGGCGAGGCGGTCGCGCTGTATTTCCAGCGGCTAAACAAGGTGAACGGGTCCTGGGTGCGGTTTAAGCTGGCCGGGCTCGACCCGGCGAGACTGTACACGGTCTCGTACGAGGTGTGCCGGGAGAAGAAGTCTTACCGGGCGTACGGCGACGAGCTGATGAACGTTGGGATACCGGTGGACCGGATCGATCTTTACAGGGAGGGCGGCGATTTTGCGGCGATCCTCTACGAGATCGAGGGATAACAGGGACGGTTCTGAGAAAAGCGATTCCTGATCGGGAATCGCTTTTTTCGACGGATTTGGGGACGGTTCTCCGCGGAGGGGGACGGTTCTTCGCGGAGGGGGACGGTTCTCCGCGGAGGAGAACCGTCCCCCGCGGAGGAGAACCGTCCCCATTTGCGTTGATTTGTGGTATAATGAAAAAAAGATGTAACCGGGCGGGAAAAGCGGTGTCTCTTAGGGTAAGAGGCTCTTGAAAATGTGAGGAAACACGCATGAATGACAATGAGATCATCGACCTTTACTGGGCGAGGTCCGAGCGGGCGATCGCGGAGACCGACATCAAGTACGGCAGCTACCTGAAAGCCGTCGCGATGCGGATCCTCGCGGCGGCGGAGGACGCGGAGGAGAGCGTGAACGACACCTACCTCCGCGCCTGGAACGCGATGCCGCCCGACCGGCCGTCGGTCCTCCGGCTCTTCCTCGGGAAGATCACGCGCCGGCTCTCCCTGAACCGCCTCCGCGCGCAGAAGACCGCGAAGCGGGGCGGCGGCGTCATCCCGGAGGTCCTCGACGAACTCTCCGAGTGCGTCCCCTCCGGGCAGAATGTGGAAAATGAAATCCTCGCCCGCGAACTCGCGGAGACGATCGCCGCCTTCACGGCGGGGCTGCCGGAGGATGAGAGACGCATTTTCATTCTGCGGGTCTACGAGCTTATGCCGGTGAGGGAGATCGCGGAGAGGCTTTCATTTTCGGAGAGCAAGGTGAAGACGACACTCTTCCGGACCAGAAAGAAACTCGCGGAAGTCCTCAGGAAGGAAGGTATGTGATATGGATGTGATGGATATCGTCATAGCGGCCGATGGGATCCGGGACGAGGAGATCCTGGACGCGGAGGCGGCAGCCGGCCTTTGGACCGAAGGAACCGCCCCGGCGAGGCGGAAGCGCTCCGCAAGGCGGGCGCTCTACGTGCTCCTGCCCGCGGCGGCAGGCATCGCGCTCGTCGCCGGCGCGCTCGGAAACATGCGGATGGGGAGTTCCGGAGGGGCTTCAGGCTCGGGCGCATTTTCGGCACCTGCGGCCACGGAGGAAAGAGAGTACAGCGAGGAGATCGCCCCGGAGGCAGTTCCGGAGAAGGATGCCGACGTCAAAGGCGCTGCGAACGCCGCAGGCGAGATGCCCGCGGAAGCGGAGACCGGCGGCGCGGACGCGGCAGAAGGCGCCTTCCCGGAGAAGACCGACGGCGCGGTCACAGCCGGCGGCGCGGTCACAACAGGCGGCGCGGCCGAAGGCGCCTCCCCGGAGGCAGCCGCGGCGCAGAGCGTCCGCATGGTCTTCGCCGGCGGAAAGCTCTACGTCGAGGAAGGACCGGCTGACACGCTGGGGTGCGGCACGTACGATTTTACCATTGAGAGGACTGTCCCGGAGACGGAGACGCCGGCGGAGGACTTCACCGCGAACTTCGCGGCGGAGGGAGGCATGTATCTTGATAAAGACCGGATCGCGGTGTGCGCGGACGGCAGCTGGTATGTATTCATTTTAAAGGAACAGGAGGTAGAAAAATGAAAAACAGGGCAAAAATCATTGCGTGCGTCATGGCCGCGGCTCTTCTTGCAGCCGGCTGCGGGGGCAGCTCCGGCGGATCGTCCGCGTCCGCGCCTGCGATGGCCGAGGCAGCGGCGGGGGCTTATTATGAGAACGGGATGGGCGACGCGGATTACAGTTACGGCTACGCGTTTGATGAGAAGAGCGCGGAGATGCCTGCAGAGGCTGAGACCGCCGAAGAAACCGTGATTGATCCGGTCGATCCGATCGAGCCGGTCGAGCCGGCTCCGGAGGCCGACCCGAAGTCCCTCGAGGAGAAGCTGGTCTACACCTGCGACATCTCCATCGAGACGCTGGAATACTCCGAGAGTGAGAAGAATCTCCGGAACACCATCCGGCAGTTCGGCGGGATCATCGAGTCCGAATCCGTCTGGGACAACGACTACCGCTGGTACTATGACGATTACAGCAAGACGAGCGGGACGCTGACGCTCTCCATGACGGTGCGTATCCCGTCCGGCAAATACCAGAGCTTCCTCGATTCTCTCGAAGGGATCGGCGGAAAAATCAAAAACCGCTCGATGAACGTGCGGAACATCACGAAGACCTACAACGACCAGACCGTGCTCATCCAGTCGCTGGAGACGCAGGAGAAGCGCCTCAACGAGATGATGGAGAAGGCGGAGACGATCGAGGACATGATCACGGTGGAAGCCCGTCTCACGGACGTCCAGACCCAGCTCAACCAGGCCAGGACCCGCCTCTCCTCGATGGACACCGATGTCGCCTACTCGACGGTCAACATTCAGCTGCAGGAGGTCGTGAAGTACACGAACGTGACCGTGACGCGGACCTTCGGGGAGCGCCTGGCTGCGACCTTCGGCGATTCCTGGACGAGCTTCCTCGGCTTCCTGGAGGACGTCCTGTTCGCCCTCATCTATCTCCTGCCCTACGCGGTCATCGCGCTGATCGTCGCCGCGATCGTCCTT
>DFFD01000072.1:3508-12709 GCA_002369495.1 Lachnospiraceae bacterium UBA3785
GGAGAAGAGGGACCTGTCCTTCAGCGCCGACAGCGGGAGCAGACGCCCGCTCTGGGGATCCGGAAAGAACGATAAGGAAGAAAAGAAGGAGTAATCTGAAATCTGTGTAAAGCCGCCGGCCCGTGAAGGCCGGCGGCTACATTTTCTGATATCTGTTGTTTGCATTTTTCTCCCGGAATCGGTATAGTCCATAAATGGATAGTTTTAATCTCGGGAGAAAAGATTATGGTACGAATTTACGGGGACAGCACCGGCGATCTGACGGAAGAACTTATCCGCGACAATGATATCACGATCATACCGCTGTATGTGACGATGGGAAATTTCACAGGGAGGGACGGCATCGAGGTGAAACCGTCCGATATTTTCCGCTGGACCGCGTACAGCGAGGACATTCCGAAGACGGCGGCATTTTCACCGGATGACGCCGCGAAGGCGCTTTGTGCCGCGCGCGATAAGGGCGATGACGTGGTCTTCATCGGCATCTCGGAGGAGCTTTCCTCGTGCTGCAATTCGGTGCGTCTCGGGGCGGAGGCGATCGGCTGGGAGGACCACGTGCATGTCGTGGATTCGCGCAACCTCTGTTCCGGCATCGGGATCCTGCTTCTTCACGCGGCAGCGCTCGCGAGGGAGGGCATGAGCGCCGGGCAGATCGCGGAGGAGACCGGAAAAATGGCCGGGCGGATCCGCTCCAGCTTCGTGATCGACACGCTGGATTTCCTTGCGAAGGGCGGAAGATGCAGCTCGGTGACCGCGGTCGTCGGGAAGGCCCTGAAAATAAAACCCCGCATCGCCGTGAAGGACGGCGCGATGTGCGTCGACAAGAAATACCGGGGCGACATCGCCGCGGTGACAAAGCATTACCTGAAGGATCTTAAGAAGGAGCTGCTGCGGGCCGACAGGAACTGCATTTTCCTTGTGAGGGCCGGCTACCCGGAGGAGCTTTTTGAGGAAGCGGTCCGGATGGTGGAGGAGCTCGGTCATTTTGACCGGATCATGACCGCGGAAGCCGGAGCGATCATCTCGACGCACTGCGGCCCGGGCACGATCGGGGTCTTTTACGCGGACGCCGAAGCGTGAGAGGCGTCCGCTTTCTGCTGATTTTCCAAAAGAGGAATGACAAACTCTTCCGGCCGTGGTAAGATTGTCGTGGAAGAAAGGAGGGCGCGCATGAACGTAAAACTGATCGAGATCCTTGACGCGATGAACTACACCGGCATCGGCGCACAGTTCCTGTATCACACGAAGACGGAGGAGATCGTCATGCTCGGCGACAAGGTCTTCGGGCTTGCGCGAAATGAAGCCCTCGAGAAGGACCTTAGAAAGCACCCGGACGATTACATCGACCTGCCGAACGAGTACGAGATCGACGAGGTCGGGATGATGGACACCTACATTGAGAATTTTCCGGAGAGCGATCTTAAGGATGAGCTCTCTGAGACGCTCGTCGGCCGGAGCCCCCTGAGCCGCTTCGAGGAAAAAATGAAGGAAAACGGCCTCTGGGAGGACTGGCGGCAGTACCGCGCGGAGGAATTTGACTGGATCGCCCGGAAATGGGCCGCCGACAACGGCCTCACCGTCGTGGAATCCTGATTTTTGCGCGGATTCTTCCCGATAGGTCTTGACAGATACGGCCGGGGATTTATATTCTAAAGGTGCGCGGAGCGCAGTAAAGAACCAAACAATCACTTTTAAGGAGGAGCGCCATGCTTCAGGAAATTATCGACGTTTTGGAACAGTATACGGATTATCCGCCGGAAGAGATCAATGAGGACACCACACTCATCGAGGATCTTGAGCTCAACTCCTTCGACGTCCTCACGATCGTGAGCGATGTGGAGGACCAGTACGGCGTGCATATCTCCGACGAACAGATCATGGAGTTTCGGACGGTCGGCGATATCGAAGAATTTTTGGAGAAGAACAAGGAATGAAAGCTTACCCGCGGTATGAACTGAAACAGATAACGGACCTCAGGCATCTGATGGAGATGCGGGCGGAGGAAACGCCGGAGGAAACGGCATTTTTCTATACGGATGACAGGGGGGATGTTGTACAGGTATCATGCCGCAGGTTTCGCGAGGACGTCCGGGCGCTGGGAACGCTGTTTATTTCCGAAGGCATCAGAAACCGCCACATCGGACTGCTCGGCAGCAATTCCTACGAGTGGATCACGGCGTTCTTCGCGGTGACGACGACCGGCAATGTCGCGGTCCCGCTCGATGCGCGCGTGCCGGTGCAGGATCTCATCAGGATCTGCGGCTACGGCGACTGCCGGGAACTCTTCTATTCAAAGGAGTTTGAACCGGCCGTTCCTGCGTTTGAGTCGATCCCGGATTTTAAGGGGTTCCCGCTGGAATCGATCGGGGACCTGATCGCGAAGGGCAGAGAGCTCATCGCGGCGGGCGACACTTCCTATCAGTCTTTCAGGATGGACCGTGAGGCGATGTGCGCCCTGGTCTACACCTCGGGGACGACGGGAACGCCCAAGGGCGTCATGCTGAGCCAGAAAAATATCGCGGCCAACATCAACCAGGCCTGCACGAACTTTATTCTGGAGGGAAACGGCATGTCCGTGCTCCCGTTCCACCACATGTTCGGCCTGGTCGTCGGCGTGTTCATGGTCTTCAATTACCGGTATCCCTGCTACATCGTCCGCAATCTCCGGAATATCCTGAAGGATTTCCAGATCGCGAAGCCGGAGTGCCTGTTTGTCGTGCCGATGGTGATCGAATCATTTGCCAAGCAGTTCCGGGCCATGGGCAAGCGGTCCGGAGGCCAGGTGACGCCGGAGATGGTCCGGTCCTTCACGGGCGGGAGTCTCCGCTTTATCATCTGCGGCGGCGCGCCGCTCCAGGCGTCCTACGTGAAGATGTTCCGGGCGTTCGGGATCGAGATCCTGAACGGCTACGGGATCACGGAGTGCTCGCCGGTCCTGGCGGTCAACCGAAATGAAGACATGTGCGACGGATCCGTGGGTCCGGTGCTCTTCGGCTGCGAGGTGAAGATCGACGAGGACGGGGAGATCCTGGCCCGCGGCGACAACGTCATGCTGGGCTACTACAAGGATCCCGAGGCGACAAGGCAGGCGATGCTGGGCGGCTGGTTCCACACGGGGGATCTCGGCCGCATCGAGGACCATTATCTGTTCATCACCGGCCGTACAAAGAACCTGATCATCACGTCGTCGGGCGAAAATATTTCCCCTGAGGAGCTGGAAGACAGGCTGCTGCCCGATCCTGCGGTCGCGGAGGCGGTCGTCTGCGAGGACGGCGGCGTGCTGGCAGTGACGATCTATCCGGAACCGGAGGCGGGTGCGCCGGAGGAGTATTTCACCGCGCTTGTCGACAGGATCAACCAGGGCCAGCCGGCTTACCGGAAGATTCAGAAGGTCTCGCTTCGGACGGAACCGTTCCCGCGCAATTCGACGGGGAAGATCATCAGAAAATTTTCATGAGGAGACCCGGGAGATTTCCAATGGACAACACACTGGTACTGCACACCGGCAGGGATGCCGCGGAGCAGGAGTATGCTGAATATATAAAAACCATGGTCGGTGCCGATGCGTGCACCGGCTTTGGTGACCTTACGGATATTTCCCCGTACGGGAATATTATTTTCATTTTCCTGTACAGGGACGCGAAGCTCCCCGAGACCGTCGAAGATCTCTTCTTCGAGCGGGCGGGCGAGCTCAAAGGGCGCCGGATCGAGCTGGTCGGGATCGGCGCGTCGCAGGAGGGATTTGCCGGCTTCGTCAGGGAGCTGGCCGATATGTGCGGCGTTGAGGCCGTCTGCCGGTTCATACGGGAATCCTCCCACGTTTACATGGAAAAAACCGGCGGAGACCGCGGGCGCCTGCTTTTTGTGCGGGAGCTCGAACCCGTGGAGCCTGAGAAAGCGGAGGAGACCGCTTCGGAGCCTGCACGGACGGAGAAACTGTCGGAGGCTGAGGCAATCAGGCCTGCGGAGACTGAGACAAGCAGGCCGGCGGAGGCTCCCGGGGAGAAAACACCGGTGAATGACGCCGGAGAGCCCGAGGAGGTCCCGGAAGACCGGGAAGCGGTTGCGGAGTCTTCCGAAGAGGAGGCGCCGGCGGAGTCCTTCATGGACGAAGAAGCCCTCGCGGCAGCCGTCCGGGCCATGATGGCGGAGAGCGAAGAGACCGTGAGCCAGATCACCGATGAAGTGAGCGCGCAGTTCCCGGATGAGGAGGATACGGAAAATGAAGAACCCGGCGGTAAACCTGAAGAGCCTGTTGAAGATGAACCTGAAGAAGAGGGCAGCGAAGACGGCGGTGCGGTCGTCGGAGTGGCTGACCGGGAAGCTGTTTTCGAAGATCGCGGAGAGGTCGGTGACGGCCACGATGATCCTGTCGGCGACGGGGCTTCTGAGACGGACAGCCGGGACGGCGGTCCGGACGGGGAAGACAGCCGCGAAGAGTCTCCGGAAGAGCGTGAGACGGAGCCGGCCGGGGAGGTACTTCCGGAAGAAGCGCCTCGCGAAGAATCTCCGCGCGATCCTGTCGGGGCAGTCTCATGGGAGCTCGCGAGCGGCGAGACGCTTAAGAAATACATCCGGCGGGCAGCCGGCGAAGAACCCTGGCCGAAAGACGAGGAGATGCCTGCCGCGAAGCCGCAGGAACGTCGGGAAGAACCTTCCGGAACAGGCTACCGGTTCATCGAAGAGCCTGTGACGGCGGAGGAGCCTGCCTATGAGCCGCCGCTCGGCCTGAAGGACCTTGAGGCGATGGAAGCCGAGGAGGCAGCCGAGGCCGTGAGCCGCCGTGAGCGCCGGAAAGAGCGCGAGGAGCGGGCGGAAGAGCCGGGCGACAGCATCATTGCGCGCGCAGCCGCGAAGATTCTTGCATTTTTAAGAGGCGGAAAGGACGAGGAGGAAGACCTCGATTTCGGCGACGAGGAGAGCGCCCCGCCGAAGGAGAACTCCTTCCTGAGAAAACTCCGCGAGGACGTCGGCGTCTACGACGAGGAGGACGAAGCCGGGGACGCGGAGCCCGCAGGAGACTACGATGAGGACGATTCGGAAGAGTTCGAGGACGACGCGGATTTTTCCGATTCATTTGAGGACGAAGAGGATGAAGAAGATTTTTAAACGCCGGCTGGCAGCCGCCGCCGTCTTTGCGGCGGCAGGTCTTGTGCTCCGCTTCGGGGCGCGGCTTCTGCCCGGATTTTCGGATTCCTATGCTGACGTTATGAATGCCTTCTGGGTGGGAACACTCGGGAGGCTTTCTTCTCTTGCGCCGTTTTCGCTCGTGGAGTTCCTGATCTACGGGCTGATCCTCTACGCGGCGGCAAACCTCGTCGTTCTGCCGTTTTCGCGCGGGGCGAGGGAGCATTTTCCGGCGTTTGTGGGGACTGCACTGCTTCTGGCGGGGCTCATTTTCTTCCTGTTCGAGGCAAATGAAGACATCTACTTCTACCGCACTCCTTTCTCCACGGCCGCAGGTTACGGCTCCGGGAGCTACACGACGGAGGAGCTGGCGGTGACCGCGAAAAAGCTGGCGGGGGAGGTGAACCGCTGGTCGAAGCTGGTCGAGCGGGACGATGCGGGCGGTATGGTCTGCGGGGCAGGCGTTCGGGAGCGCACGGCGGCCGCGATGGAGGAGCTTGGGAAGACTTACCCGATGCTCGCGGGCTGGTACCCGGCCGCGAAGCCGGTGACGGTCTCTTACCTCATGAGTATTACGGACCTTGCGGGGATCTACTCGGCCTACACGATCGAGGCCAACTACAACCGTGACATGACGCCGTACAATGATCCGTTTACGATGAGCCATGAGCTTTCGCACCTGAAGGGCGTTCTCATGGAAAATGAAGCCAATTTCGTCGCCTACCTGAACTGCGTGAACGCGAAGGACGCGGACATCCGCTACAGCGGGGCGATGCTGGGCTGGATCTACTGCGGGAACGAGCTCTATAAGAGGAATCCCGACCTCTGGCGGGAGATCGCCCTCACGCTGCCGGCGGAGGCCAATTATGATCTGGACACCAACACCGCATTCTGGCAGAGCTATAAGGGTCAGGTCTCCGAGGCGGCGGAGAGCTTCAACGACAGCTACCTGAAGGCCCGGGGGCAGACGGACGGGACCGAGAGCTATAACAGGGTGGTGGACCTTATTGTCTCCTATGAGAGGGGCAGATGAGACGGCTCAGGAACCGTCCCCGAAGCAAAAAAAAAGAGGCGCTGAGCCTCTTTTTTCGTTTATTTGATGAAGTTGTCGTCGATCACCTGGCAGGCCATGTAGTACTCGACGTAGTAGCGGATGAGGTCCCGCGAGTAGCCGGCGGCGACCGCGTCCTCCTCGGCGGCGTAGCCGCCCATCGTGAGCAGGATCATCGACTCGATCGACTGGTAGGTCTCGTCCTCAGCGGTGATGCCCTCCTTGAAGAGGATCGCCTTGGCGGTCAGCCAGCGGCGGGTGTAGGCCTTCTTCAGGTCATCGCTGTCGAAAGCGCCGATCGCGTCGATCGAATTGTAGATGTCCTGCGGGTAGGCCGTGACGATCGATTCGGCGACGATGTTGTTGAAGACCTCGTCGGAATCCGTCTTGATGAGGTTGATGAGGACCGTCCAGGTTGCGGTCACGCCCGCGAGTTCCGGGTTGGAGTAGTCGGCCGGGAAGGCCAGGTCGAAGACGACCGTCTCGCCTTTCTGCCTGCCGAGGAGGAACTCGTCGAAGCCCGGGATGAAGGTGCCGGCTCCGACTTTAAGATCGTAGCCCTCACCGACCATGCCGTCCCTCGGCTCGGTCTCACCGGAAACGACGCCGGAGAAATTGATGTTCGCGATGACGCCGTTCGTGATGACGGCTTCATCCGGGTAGATCTGAGGCCTGCCCTTGTAGGACGCGAGGGTAATGAATGCGTCCGGTCCCAGCGCGGCGAAGCTCTCCGGGGAGACCGGGACCGCGTCCGGGGCGACCTCAGGAACTGTCGGCGTGCTTTCGGTATTCCCTTCGTTTTCCGTGCCGCCTTCTGCGACAGATTCAGCTGCGGATTCACCGGGTTCTTCGGCGGATGCGGTGCTCTCGGCCGGCGTGCTATCCACGGCTGCGGCGGAAGAGTCCGTTACGCTGTCCGTGGTGACGGAAGAAGCCGCGCTCTCCGCTCCGGAAGTGACGGAAGAGGGAGCCGAAGTTTCTCCGCCTGTCTGCTTTCCGCACGCGCCTAAGATCAGCGCCGCTGAGAGCAGACACAGAAATGCTCTTTTCTTCATGATTTCACTCCTTGTCTGATATTATTAGACAAAATCTTCATTATAAGACTAACTATACCCTGTACAGGCAAAAATGGCAAGAAAAGATTGCATACAGCGCCTTTACTTTGTGGTTTTTGAGGGGTAAAATAAGACAACAATGCACATTTTTCGGAGGAAATCATGAAAAACATACGTTCTGATGCGCTTTCATTTTTAAAATGGATCCTCCTCACCGTCATCATCGGCGCGGCAGTCGGGCTTATCATGAGCGGCTTCGCCTTCCTGATCTCCGTTGTCACGGCCTTCCGGCTCGCCCACATGTGGATGCTGCTTCTGCTGCCGGCGGCCGGCTGCCTCATCGTCCTTCTCTACCACACGGCGGGGCATGAGGTCGATCACGGAACCAACACCGTGATCGAGGCGGTGCGCGAGAATGCAGCCGTTCCCTACGAGCAGGGCTTTCTGGTGCTCGCCGCGACGGTGATCACGCACGCCTTCGGCGGCTCGACGGGACGCGAGGGTGCGGCCCTGCAGCTCGGCGGGAGTGTGGCTTCCTTCCTCGGAGACTGCCTGAAGCTGGACGAGAAGGATCGGAAGATCTTCCTGATGGCGGGGATGAGCGCGGCATTTTCAGCCCTCTTCGGGACGCCGCTCGCGGCCTCGATCCTCCCGATGGAGTTCGTCTCCGTCGGCGAAATGTTCTATCCGGCGCTGGTTCCCTGCGTGCTCGCCTCCTTCGCCGCCCACGCGGTGGCGGTGCTGATCGGGACGGCCCACCTGGCGGCTCCCTACGCGGTGACGGCGGTGCCGAGCCTCTACTCGATCGCATTTTTGAAGGCGCTCCTCATCGGCGCGGCGGCGGCCTTCGCGGGGATCCTCTTCATCAACGCGCTGCATGTGACGGACTCTTATTTTGACCGCTGGTTCAAGGGGAAGCCTTACATCCGCGTCATCGTCGGCGGCGTGTCGGTCGCGGCCCTGGCGTTCCTTCTGCGCACGCAGGACTACTGCGGGCTGAGCTCCCAGGTGATTCACGATTCCTTCGCGGGAAATGCAGCCCCCTACGCATTCCTGCTGAAAATCGTATTTACCTGCCTCACGCTTGAGAGCGGCTTCAAAGGCGGTGAGATCGTGCCTTCTTTCGTGATCGGGGCGTCCGTCGGCTGCCTGCTCTCCGGACTTCTCGGCCTGCCGGCCGACGTCGCGAGCGCCTGCGGGATGTGCAGCCTCTTCTGCGCGATCACCAACAGCCCGATTACTTCGCTCATCATCGCGCTTGAACTCTTCGGTGCGGAGGGCATGGGCTTCTACGCGGTTGCAATCGCCGTCGCTTACCGGCTTTCCGGCTATTACGGGGTGTTCGGGGCGCAGCGGATCCATTTTTCAAAGACAGAGGCGGAGACGGTGGACATCGCCCCGTCCGAGCTCTTCAAGAAACACTGAATGTCAAGTCAATAAGGAGGATCATACTATGAACTGGAACAGAGCGGGACTCAAAAACATGGCAAAGACAGCCCTCGCCGGCAACTACTGGACCGCGGTGCTCATCGCCTTTCTTCTCATGCTGCCGGGCGGCTTCCGGGTGACAGCCTCGGTCAGGGACGGCTGGGAGCTTTACTCCTACGGCGACTTTCTGCGCATCACCACCGGCGTCTTCGGGGGCGGCACGGTCCTGAACCTGCTCAGGATCTTTCTCTTTAACCCGCTGGGCGTCGGCTGCCGCCGCTTCTTCGTCGAGGATCTCTATGCGCCGGTCGGGCCTGACTACATCAAGGCCGGCTTTACCCCGAACTACCTGAACGTCGTGCTGGTCACCTTCGTGCGGGACATCATCGTATTCCTCTGGACCCTGCTGTTCATCGTTCCCGGGATCATCAAGGCTTATGAGTACCGGATGGTGGATTTCCTGCTGGCGGATTACCCGGACATGCCTTACAGGGAAGCGTTGGACCGCTCGCGGCAGATGATGGACGGCGAGAAGATGAA